>CAZTRW010000315.1:0-1517 GCA_964616725.1 uncultured bacterium | reverse complement strand
CTGCCTCCCAGCCTGCCTAGTCCAGAGCCGACTCCAGCCGTACAAGAAATTACAGCACCCTCGTTACCGGTAGGGGGAACCTATCAAGATCCCGATGGATTTTATCAGATTCCTATTATTGAAACTTACAAGGTCAGTTCGACGGGGCGATCGCCCCTCTTTGAATCCCCCGATGGCCAACTGGCTTACACTATCCTGCGCTTACCCCGCATTACTAAGCAGCGGCTCACCAATGGGATTCTCGCTCAAATTGCCATTGAAGAACTCCAACGAGGAGAAGGATTCCTCGCTCAAGAATACATTCCCCTAGGTGAAGGCATCGTACAAGTCCCCTGGACAGGACGCTTCAGTCGAGGACGGATGAGCCAACCCATGGGCGGCACGATTCTTGCTACTCAGCCCCAACAAGATGTATTTTTAGTCTTGATCGCAGCGACAGAAACCTCAGCCGATCAAGTCCCTAGTGTCCTCGCTACCCTAGTCCAAGGCTGGCAACCTCAATCTGAGTAACTCTGACCCGTGACCTCTTACCGATTTTCTCATGTATCGCGATCGCGACCCCGAACTTTCTCGCCTGATCGAATTAATGCCCGCTTCTGGGCGCATGCACACCCAACTGATCAGCAAACCCGAACAACTCCAGGTCATTTACGCCCCTTTTCCAGTCCCCTGGAAGCGTTCTCGACCAATTTATATCAATTTTGACCTGCTGCGTCAGTTACCCATCCCTGAGCAAGATTTAATCGTCCTCCATACCGTCAGTTGGGTCTCGGAAGTCCAATGGTTTCGGCCCAAACTCCCTCAGGCGATCGCCCTCGGTGGATTCCTCAGCACCCTCTGGGAATTTTCCCAAGGCGATCCCCTCGGAGTCCTTGCCTCCGCAGGACTCACAGCCCTCGCTGCCCGTCAAATTTGGCGCGACAACCAGCAAACTGAAGTCATGGTAGCCGCCGATCAAATTGCCATCCAAGTAGCGAGTCGGCGCGGCTACTCCAAAGCACAGGCAGCTCAGGCATTACTAGAAGGCATTGAACAAATCGCCCTCATTGAAGGACGTGCAGGACTGTCCTTAGTGGAGTTACTTCGCTGTCAAAATTTGCGCGTAATCGTGAGAGAATTAAACCTGAAAAATTAGAGCAAAAATTGCGGTGGAGTTAGCCCAAAAAGCACACTCTGAACAACAGGTGAGCCAGTTCCCGGTAGACTAATTGTCACAATTCCCACCTTCTTAACCACCAGATGGGATTTTGACGCTCCCCAAATCAAGCATTCAGCCCAATAGCCTATCAATTCTCGAACCAATTCAAGACATCTTCCCAAGTACCAAACTCAAAAATTATTTCGGTTAACTCTTCTAAAGCCGAGAGAGATAGCCTTTCAACTAAACTGCTAATTTCATCTATCATTTCTGGAAATTTCCGGTTCAGCAAGCGAGTCACTAAAGCACGTGCTTGAGTAATTTGACCTTCAGCACGACCTTCAGCACGACCTTCAGCACGACCTTCAGCACGACCTTC
>CAZTRW010000314.1:0-1612 GCA_964616725.1 uncultured bacterium | reverse complement strand
GGATGTTTGGGGTAGCCAGCCAGGAGTAAAATTCCTAAAAACTCTTGATAAAGACGCTCCATGGGGGGGAGTTTTGACAGCCATCGTTGCCGTTGCCATTGTTGCCATTGTTGCCATAATGCCCAGAGTAAAAAGGCAACCATAATCAGGAGAATTGAGCTAATGAAAAATCCGATCCATCCTACAGAAATTAGCTGCCATAGCCGGGTGAGTAAACTTGCTAAAACTCCCATGATAAATGTAGCGATCGCCATAAACATATTTTTGACAGGAGAAGGCAACCAACCCGCTACCCAATGCCAAAATTGTCGCAGGACGCTAAAAGTTTGATAATCAGAAACTGAGGGAGGAATGAGAGGATGGCCTGGGATAGGGTCAAAAGCAAACCAACCATATTCAGGAAAATAGACTTCGGTCACTGCAAACGCATCTGTGTTTCGCACCACATAGAGTCCCGTGAAGGGATTAAATTCTCCTGGTCCAAATCCCACGGCGAGACGAGCTGGAATGCCGATCGCCCGTAACATCATAGTTAAAGTCGTCGAAAAATGATCGGGATAGCCCCCTTCATAGTTAAACAGAAACGCCTCCACCAAATCCTCATTCACTTCAAAAAATGGTAACTCTGGCTGAAGAGTGTAGCGTTGCTTCAAATACTGAGTCAAATATAAAGCTTTTTCGTAAGGAGAAGTGAGGGGATTTTCGGAACGAGCTAAAATTTCTGCCGTTTTCTGGCGGACTTTCTGTGCAATAGTGGGGGGAATTTGGAGATAAAGATCGCGAATTGGTTTGAGATAGATTGTAGACGACTCTCGCAAAACCGAGCGATCGCGATAAGGGGCTTCGGAAATGACTGTATAAGTTAATCCCTCTCGCAAGTTCAAAGGCGATCGGATCGCTCCGTGACTATCCACAGCCACCTCACGAGTGGGAAAATACAACTCTTTCGCCTGATACATTGCCGGAATCAAATTAGGCAAACTACTCACCACCGTATAGGTTTGTACCACTTCTTGAGTCCTCGCCAAAGACGGCATACTCGGCAGATAAAATTTATAAGACCAAGAAGGCCGCTCCACCAACGCCGTATCCGTTGCCTCTTCTGAAATCTCCCATCCTTGACCCGTATACCGATCAAACCCCAACACCCTCCAAAACCCTTCCGCCTGAGAACGTACCCTCAACATCACTTTTGGAGTCAATTGTCCTCGGAGATTCTGGTTCATTTGGCGATTAAAACCATAGTAAAAGGTTTCATCCATCTGACCAGCCCCTTCACTCGGCGCACCATCTCCCTGTCCCGCTCCTTCTCCTTCTCCCTCTTCCCCCTGTTCAGGGTTAATAATATCTCCAGGTAACCCTTGAAAGGTTTCCTCCTCCTGTTCCATTTGGGGGGGGGCAGTCACCGGAAAGTTGCGGAACTGGTAACCGGGAACTCTAGGGAAAGCAGCAAATAGGGCTAATCCGATCCCCAAAATCACCAGAAACATCAATCCCAATTTCTTCGGAGACAGTTCCGGTGCCCAGGGAGTGTGACGGGTCTGACGATCCTGTTTCCAATGCAGGGGGGACAAACCTAGGCGAGAGCGATAATCCAGGACAAGGGTGGGAA
>CAZTRW010000313.1:0-1630 GCA_964616725.1 uncultured bacterium | reverse complement strand
GCCCAAACCCTTCCCCTGGAAGGCTGGATGAAACACCACATCCCAGATGGTGGCATTAAAGGCATGATCCGAGGTAGCTCTAGCAAAACCAATCAACCGACGATGATTGCCTCGTAAATCCCACATCGAAATGACCAAAAAGCTATGTTCGATCGCTTTTTTAACTTTCCGCAAAGGACGACGAGACCATCCCACCGCATCACATAGCTCCTCCAGTTCATACAAATCAATCTCTCGATTGGTGCTAAACACAATCCGAGAGATCTTCCCAGAATCACTCTTAACATCCAAAGTCGCGAAATCCTCTGGGCTTTGGGCTGTACTGGGTGTTGCTGGAGCATCAGAGCTACTAAACAAGCTTTTCCAAAAACCCATGCAGGTGTAATTGAAGTAGTCAAAGTTAAATAAACAATATTAGCTTAGTATATCTCCCCTAATCTTTTCCTTCCATTATGGCTCAGGGATTAAAATCGTCTACCCTAGAACTGCTCAAACGCTTTAATCGAGCGTTTCCCCAGTTCTATGAACAGTTTGTCAGTTCTGACATCCAACTGCAAAACCTGAAGCTAGCATACCAACTCTACAAAACCCAGCAAGCGGTCATCGAAATCCGCTCCGAAGGCTCCAAAAGTGTTCTCCACTTTGCCTATCGCAATCAATCCTTCCTCCTCAGCGATATTTTCGGGGTGCTAGCTGCCTATGGATTGACAATTCACAGCCTTAGTCTGTATGGGCAAATCTATCCCCCAATGTTGGTATTCATCAAGCTAGTGGTTTCCAGGGGGGGCAAAGCTCTGGTAGACAAAACGGCAGAAAATGTTTGTCGTGCGATTCAGGAAGCTCTGGCAGGGCATTTTGAAGTCGAAGAGATGTTAGCAGTGGAATTTAACCTAGATGCAGGTTTAGAGCAAGTGGATACAGAATTTTATGTTGATCCTGTCTTCCATCTCCCGGCCTTACTGATTGAGGCTGATAATCAACCGGGATTATTCTACAAGGTCATGTATGCAATTTGGCAAGAGGATTTATTGGTAGTCAACGCTAATCTGTTGGTGTGGAGAGGTCGCACCCGTCTGATTCTTTACCTTCTCGGACCAAATGAAAGCCTAATTCCAGAGTATCTGGGTCAAAAGATTGCTGAAAGTGTGAAGCACCGATTACTGGGTTCGCTGAATTAACTTAATCAGGGGATCTGTGAGGGACACCCTTCAGATAGGATAGGAGTATGGCAATCATTAATATCTTGGGCATTCCCCATAGTTACAATTTAACTCAACCGAGAACAGCAACTCCAACGCTGGTGTTTCTTCATGGCTGGCTATTAAGCCGAGAATATTGGCAACCGCTAATTGAGCGCTTGCAGTCAAGTTATCAGTGTTTGTCTTATGATTTGCGCGGGTTTGGCCAGTCTCAAAAGAGTTTGACTCCTCCTGGAAAGGAAGAGGAGCGAACTTATCCGGTTTTGGGCTATACCCCTGGGGATTATGCAGCGGATTTGGCGTTGCTTTTGGAAGCTTTGGGTTTGGAGAGGGTTTGGTTAATTGGTCATTCTTTGGGGGGAAGTGTGGCTTTGTGGGCGGCGAGCCAGTGTCCTGAGCGGGTGAAAGGGGTGATTTGCCTCAATTCTGGG
>CAZTRW010000312.1:0-1694 GCA_964616725.1 uncultured bacterium | reverse complement strand
AAGAGCGGCAACGTGCTGAACAAGCAGAGTTTCGCCTTGAGCAAGAGCGGCAACGTGCTGAACAAGCAGAGCGATCGCAAGCCGCAGCCATTCCCCGATTATTATCCCTAGGACTCACTCCTGAACAAATTGCCCAAAGCCTAAACTTGACAGTGGAGCAAGTTAAGCAGAATACTTCAGAGTAATTGCCGTAAGGGATAAGAAACGGATGAATCAGTACGATCGCCTACAACTGTTGTTGCTCAGTGGTAAGGGAGGTGTGGGGAAAACTACCCTATCCTGTGGGTTTGCTCGCTATTGGGCCCAGCGATTCCCCCAAGAGCAAGTGTTACTGCTCTCCACCGATCCCGCCCACTCCCTCGGTGATGTATTACAATCTCCAGTAACTCAGGAGCGGCTTCCCTTATCTGATCAGCCCAATCTTCAGGTACAAGCCCTTGATGCCACCACCTTGCTCCAAGAGTTTAAACAGCGCTATGGCGAAGTCCTGCAACTGCTGGTAGAGCGAGGCAGTTTTGCCGCTGCCGAAGATTTAACTCCCGTTTGGGATTTAAGCTGGCCAGGATTAGATGAATTAATGGGATTGTTAGAGATCCAACGTCTTCTGCGAGAACGAGAAGTAGATCGGGTGGTGGTGGATATGGCTCCCAGTGGCCATGCCCTGAATCTCTTGGGGTTAATGGATTTTCTGGATCGATTTCTGGAAGCGTTGGATTTGTTTCAGGAAAAACATCGTGCCATGAGTCAGGCGTTTACAGGACGCTATCAAGAGGATCGAGGGGATGAGTTTTTGCAGGAAATGCAGGAAGATTTGCAAACGGGACGGGAGCTGCTCGAAGATCCCGCCCGAACTCATTGTATTGTTGTGGCGATCGCCGAAGCTATGAGCTTAGAAGAAACTCGCCGATTCGTCGCCTCCCTAGAGCAATTGCACATTACCCTAGGGGGAATTTGGCTCAATCGCCTCGTTGCAGACTCCCTCTCTCCAGAAAACCAAGATCGCTACATCGAGCAGCAACAATTATTGCCTCAATTTCAAGCGGTGGCAGGGAATACTCCCTTGTTCGGCGTCACCCAATGCAGTCCCCCCCCTTTAGGAGGTTCTGCCTTAGATGAGTTAATCGCTCAACTTCAGCCTGTGCAATTTCAGGAAAGCCTCACGGTTTCTATTCCTGTGATTTGGCCCGATCCGATTCCTCCTGGCTTACCTGATTTTATTGACCAAAATCGCCGTTTAGTTATTATTGGTGGGAAAGGAGGTGTAGGGAAAACTACGGTGGCAGCCGCGATCGCTTGGGGGATGGCTAATACCCATCCTCAAGCCCAAGTGCGTGTCATTTCCATCGATCCCGCCCATTCCCTGGGAGATGCTTTTGGTCAACGATTAGACCACAATCCCCAGGCGATCGCTCTCCCCAACCTAACCGCTGCCGAAATTAATGCCCAAATTCTCCTCAACCAATTTCGCGAAGACTATCTTTGGGAACTCGCCGACATGATGAGCGGCGACACCCCCGATCCTAACGACAACCTCCAATTAGCCTATGGTCCCGAAGCATGGCGTAAGCTCGTATCCCTCTCCTTCCCTGGCATTGACGAAATCTTAGCCCTATTAGCAGTGATGGAACTCTTAGAAAGCGAAGCGCAAAATCTCGTTGTTCTCGATACTGCTCCCACCGGCCACCTCCTGCGAT
>CAZTRW010000311.1:0-1695 GCA_964616725.1 uncultured bacterium | reverse complement strand
TACTCATGACTGGCTTGTGCGGATTAGGACTAAAATTACTGGATCTACAAGTGATTCACAGTCCTGATTTGCGGCAAAGAGCAGAGAGGCAACAACGCACTCAAGAACTGCTTTTTTCTCCCCGTCGCTCTATTGTGGATCGCCAAGGCCAGGTATTAGCCGTCGATCAACCTCGATTTACTTTATATGCCCATCCTAAACTGTTTAAACAACCGCCAGAAGAAATTGCCCAAAACCTCTCTCCGATTATTGGGATCGCTGCTACGGAACTGCTAAAGCGGTTTTCTGAACAAGAAAGTGGGCTACAAATTCAATATAGTGTTTCTGAAGATGCGGCGCGACGGATTCTGAAACTCTATATTGATGGTTTAGAATTAATCCCCTATCAACAGCGCATTTATCCCCAAGAGGATTTAATGGCGGAAGTGGTGGGATACGTGAATACGGAACGGATTGGCCAAGGAGGAGTGGAAGCCTATTATGAAAATATTTTAGAGCGCTCTTCTCAAGCAGTGGAAGTGACCCGAACCGGAGAGGGAGCAATTTTACCAAATCAAGGATCTGCGCCATTCTTGAATATGGATACTTTACAACTGGAATTAACCCTCGATAGTCGTTTGCAACGGGTAGCGCGGTTAGTGTTGTCACAGCAGATGAAAAAGTATTACGCCAAGCGAGGAACAGTGGTGGTGATGAATGCTCAAGATGGTTCGCTGTTGGCGTTGGTGCAATATCCTTCGTTTGATGCCAATAATTATTATGCGGCGGATATGGCGTTGTTGAAAAATTGGGCGATTACGGATTTGTATGAACCGGGATCAACCTTTAAGCCGATTAATGTGGCGATCGCCTTAGAAACCGGAGCCGTTAAACCCGATGATGAATTTAATGACGAAGGTCAGATTTTTATTGGGATCTGGCCGATTCAAAATTATGACTTCGATCAGAATGGCGGTAGAGGTCTTTCTAGCTTGACTGATATTGTGAAATACTCTAGCAATGTCGGTATGGTCAGAGTGGTTCAACGGATGAAACCAGCCGTTTATCATCAATGGTTGGAAGATTTAGGATTATCAACGGTGACAGGCATTGATTTACCCGGAGAAACGGCGAGTTATCTTAAGCCTGAAGCAGAATTTGTCAATTCGGCGGTAGAACCGGCAGTGGCGGCTTTTGGCCAAGGGTTATCTCTGACTCCGTTGAAGTTAGCCCAACTTCATGCCACTATTGCTAATGGGGGATTTTTGGTGACTCCTCATGTGGTGAGAGGATTGAGCGATCGCCAAGGACAACTTCACTATTCCCCCAATATTCCTCCCCCCCGTCGGGTGTTTTCTCCCCAAACTGCTCAGACGGTTTTAGCCATGATGGAAACAGTGGTTGACGGAGGCAGTGGCAAAGCTGCCCAAATTCCCCATTATCGGATTGCTGGAAAAACAGGAACCGCCCAAAAAGCGGCTGCGGGGGGAGGATATTATGAGTCGGCAAAGATTACTAGCTTTGTGGGGATGATTGCTGATGCTCCCTATGTGGTGATTGCTGTTGTGGATGAACCCCAGGGAGGAGATGCCTTTGGAGGAACGGTGTCTGCTCCCATTGTGAAATCCGTACTCGAAGCGCTGATTACGTTGGAAAAAATTCCTCCAAGTACGGGCGAAGGGTCTGAGAATTAAGTGGTTGAGTCATGACTGAGCG
>CAZTRW010000310.1:0-1715 GCA_964616725.1 uncultured bacterium | reverse complement strand
GATCCGGCTTTAGGCGCAGAAGGGTTACTTTCTGATCGGATTACTGTGACTGCCACCGTTACTGATGCTTATCAACCCCAACCCAATCCAGAGATTCAAGCTCATGTGTTAGCTTTGGCGAAATACCGTCAAACCCAATTAGCAGAAACCAAACTCCAACAAGGCGATCGCCAAGGAGCCGCCACCTTACTCCAAACCGCCGCGAAAACTGCCTTACAATTAGGTGACAAAAATGCGGCTACCATTCTCCAAGAAAGTGCTACTCGCTTGCAATCTGGCGATGAACTTTCTGCTGAAGAACGTAAGAAAACCCGGATCGCTTCTAAAACTCGATTAGGCTAAAATTTTGGCTTGGTTTCGGTTGGATTGAGAGATTAACCAACCGATTCTAATCCTCCTACTGCCAGGAAATCCTCCTAATTGGAAGGCAAAAAATCGTATAGAATTTCATCGGGTTCATCTTCCACATCTTCATCAATTGGAACTTGAATACTAGAGGAAGAGGAAGGAGGGGTAGAGCGGGCAAATTCTTGTTCTTTTAGCCAGGTAGTGATTGTGATTAATCGATTCACCGTTTGCTTGAGTTCCCCAATCTCTTTTTCCAATGCTGTCAAGCGATTAGTGAATACATCGGTGGGATAATCTGTTGTGTCAATTTCTACTGCTTCCAGAGATACACCAATTGCTTGTCTGAGCATAGCTTCCACAGATTGATTTTGGGCAAGGGCCAATTTTTGAATTTTCTTATGCCAATCTTTAGGGATTTTTACCGCAATTTTGACTAATTTATCCATAGTTGAGTTAATCTATCCTAAGCATAAGGAATTGTCTGAGAGATTTTCCCCTTTCAGGGCAGTAAACTTAGCCAAAAGATCGCTCACTTGCAAGCCTTGCCGTTCTTTTCCAGAAAGATCGAAAATGATTTGACCTTCGTGTAACATGAGGAGGCGATCGCCCATCATCAGTGCTTGACTCATACTATGGGTAACCATCAGAGTGGTTAGCCCTTGCTCTGCCACCATTTTAGCAGTCAAATCTAGTACAAAATCAGCCGTCTTCGGATCAAGCGCCGCCGTATGTTCATCTAACAATAGTACCTGAGTGGGAGCCAAAGTAGACATCAGTAAACTCACTGCTTGCCGTTGTCCTCCTGATAATAACCCCATGCGATCGCCCAATCGCTTCTCCAACCCCAACCCCAAACTCCACAACCTCTCCCGAAACTGAGCGCGACGACGAGCCGTCAGTGCCAATCCTAATCCTCGCCCCCTTCCCCGCAGCATCGCCAAAGCCAGATTTTCCTCCACCGTCAGACTGCCACAAGAGCCTAACAGCGGATTTTGAAATACTCGTGCCACCCACTTCGCCCGTTTTTCTGTTCCCCAATGAGTCACATTATAACCAGCAATTCTAATCTGCCCGACACTCGGAAAAACATCACCACTAATTAACCCTAGAAGCGTTGATTTCCCTGCACCATTTGAGCCAATCACAGTCACAAATTCCCCCGCAGAGATCTGTAAAGAAATCTCTTTGAGTGCCAAAGTTTCTAGAGGAGTTCCAGGATTAAAGGTAATGGAAACACGATCAATTTCAATCATACAAGAAATCTCTAATCACCAATCAATCGAATCATACATGAGGTGACTGAAAAGTGCTGTAAACCCGAAAAAAAACGCCCCCCTAACGGAGAGCGTTTTTTCTAGATGAGGTTA
>CAZTRW010000309.1:0-1774 GCA_964616725.1 uncultured bacterium | reverse complement strand
CACATGACCCATTTATGATAAACAAGGTAACAATCCTTTACAATTCTGAAAAAGAGGGGGTGCGATCGCTAGGAATTCCAGATTAAGAAACCGTGAAAAACTGGCTTAAAGATGAGCATAGAGGCTCATTTCACGGTATTTTAAGTGCAGTGCCTTACCGGGTTGGCTATGGATAAACGATTTTCTAAGCTTTTTAATCTGAGTGAAGAGAGGGCGATCGCCCTTTTAGAAACCCCCCTCGATCAACTCACCGATCCAAGCGATCGCTATGTCGCCGCCTGTCACCTCATGCACTACCCCACAGAACGCTCGATCCAAGCCCTGATCAAAGCCGTTGAGCAAACTGATACCGATCTGTATAATCGCATTGCTCGGCGCAAAGCGATAGAAAGTTTAGGTAGACTCCACGCTGCTGCGGCTCTACCGGTGATTGGTAACTGTTTAGATGACAGTGATATCTATACTGTGGAAAATGCGGTTTGGGCAATTGGGGAGATTGGTACGGAAGATCCGCAACTTTTGGCCCAAATTACCCAACTCCTCCAGCAACCCCACCAAAGCTATCGAGTGATTATTCAAGTGCTGGCAAAATTAAGGTATCGCCCCGCAGTAGAAATTATTCAAGGATTTGTCAACGCCGCAGATGAGGCGATCGCCAGTGCAGCAATTGCTGCTATTTGTCAATTAACAGGAGACTTTACTGCGATGGAGCGGGTGGTGGTCTTTCTCCAAAGTAACAACGTAAATACTCGCCGCGCCTGTATTCAAGATCTCATGGATACTCATCACTATAGTGCTCTTCCTGCCATAGCCCGATGCCCCGTTTCCATTGTATTTCGACTCCGTGGTATCAAATACCTCGCGGAAAAAGCGATCGCCCACCAAACCCTTACCTTCGCCGACATCAAACCCTATTTAGATCAAACCATTCGCGATCATCCCGACACCCTGGCATTTGTCCATGAATATGACCAAACGCCTAGTCTAGAATTTGTCATCAACGAACTCTACAGTACGGATTTTGGGCGCTGTTATCTAGCGGCGCATACGCTCTTGCACACCTATCCTCAAGAAGCCCCCCAAGCTCTGGACGAGACCTACACAGAAAAAGCCCATAATGATTATGGTGCTCATTACCATGTCATTAAATTGTGGGGATGGTTAAAACATGAACCTGCCTATGATTTATTAGTAGAAGCATTACATAATGAAGCTCCCCAGTTTCAGAAATCCAGAGGGGCAGCAGCCATTGCCCTGGGAAACTTAGGCAAAGCAGAAGCAATTCCGCTGCTTCTAGAAGCGATGAAAACCTCTATTTTCGATTTAAAGTATGCGGCCCTTTTAGCCTTAGAGCAACTTGGAGATCGCCAAGGGCGGGAGATTTGCGCCCAAGACAGCGATTTCCTCTTACGTCAGTTGGGGTTAAGGGATTGCTGACAGGGTTTTAGACAAATGGCTGAGAATAACTTTTTGGCGATCGCCTTTATTTACAGTTTACAGTTCCTCCGGACAGTTTACAGTTCCTCCGGGTTAATTCCCTGAGCACGCAATAACTCAGCCAGTCTTTCCGCCCGTTGGCGTTCTTGCTGTAATTCTACCTCGGCTTGTGCTACCTGCTGTTCAGCTTGTTGAGCGCGCCGACGCTCCGTTTCCGCCCGCTGACGCTCCGTTTCCGCCCGCTGACGCTCCGTTTCCGCCCGCTGACGCTCCATTTCTGCTCGCTGACGTTCAATTCTAGCCCGTTCATCTCCAGTTAATAACAAATGCCCCTCAC
>CAZTRW010000308.1:0-1775 GCA_964616725.1 uncultured bacterium | reverse complement strand
TGCACAGTACGAATATAGTAAATCGCTTTACATTGTTGTTGCCAAGCCAAAATCAGGGTTTCAAAGATATCTTTAGCTTTTAAGGTTCGATCTGGTTCATTTGGAAAATAAACCCCCGCATTCAAATTAAATAGTAGCTCCATAGAAATGCCGGTATCAATCCATTGTTGGATTACCCCAATAGCTAGGACTACCTTTTGTTGATCTAGGTGTTTATTTTCTTGATAGAACCAAAACGAGGTGTTGATAAAAGGCGGGGCGATGGGTACACTCCCTTTTGCCCATTTGTCATAGAAAAAGCGGCTGTAGGTAGGGAGGACACTTGCGGTACAGCCCTGAACAAGGGAAGATGAAGTATTGGGGGCGATCGCCGTAATATGAGAATTGCGAATACCGTAGGTTTTGATATCCTCAGATAACTTCTGCCAGCGCTCTGGCTTCTGAGCGTTTTCCCAAAACCACGATACCGGTTTTGCACCAATTAAATTTCCTTTGCTCCACTCACTTCCTGAAAAAGCATCATAAGCGCCACGCTCTTTCGCTAAAGTCATTGAGGCTTGAGTACACCAGTACCCAAACTCCTCAAACAATTCGCTGATTTTCCCCAAGGTCCCATAGGATAATTGGCGCTTAGCCAACCAATCTGCTAAACCCATGACGCCAACCCCAATGGTGCGATACTTCTGGTTATGGGTCTTACTAGCGGCAAAAGGGGGGTGAGTGATCTCGATGGTGTTGTCTAGCATCCGAACGGCGATCGCGCACATTTCAGGAAGTTCCGAAAACTCCAAGTTAGCCAAATTAAGACTATTCAAATTGCAACAATGGGCTTCTTTGCCAGGACTGACGTTACTGAAAGATTCACAGCATAAATTCACCCCAGGAATATAACCCTCATGCTGGTTAGGGTTAGCGCGGTTAATGGTGTCTTTGAAAGCCAAGTAAGGCATTCCGGTTTCCACCTGAGTCCGCATGATCATCTTGAATAAGTCTCTGGCATTAATCCGGTTGTACAAAAGTAAGCTCTTACCGATTTCCGCTTCAACCTTTTGGTAAGCGGACTCGAAAGAGGTTCCCCACAAACTGGGCAAGTCGATCCCTAATTTGGTCTTGACTTCATAGGGATCGACTAAAGTCCATTGTTGCTGATTAACCACGCGGCGCATGAATTCATCGGATACCACCAATTGGGGAAAAATGTCATAGGCTTTCCGTCGCTGATCGCCATTTTCTGTTTGCATTTCCAGAAATTCCAAAACATCCATATGCCAGATATCTAGACTGACGGTGACTGCACCTGCTCTCCGCCCACCTTGGTTGACAGCGATTGCCGTATCGTTGAGCAACTTAATCCATGGCACAACACCACCAGAAGAGTTCGGTCTCCCCATTACCCATGATCCGGTAGCACGAATACGACTTACATTCACCCCAACTCCACCGCCGTTCTTGGATATTCTCGCTGTATCCGTCAGAGTTTCATAGATACTCTCTAAGTTGTCATCCATGGCGGTAATAAAGCAACTCGACAACGACCCGTCGGGTATACGCAAGTTAGCTAGGATGGGAGTGGCTAAGGAGATTTTACGCTGGGCGATCGCCTCATAGAACTTTCTAGCCCATTTAAGTCTATTTTGGGGTTCTTCTACGGAAGCGAGTAGCAAAGCGCATGTCAGATAAGCCTCTTGGGGTAACTCGTTTTTAAGCAAGTATCGTTTTGTCAGAAGTGTCGCTCCAGCATAATCATAATCAAGATCCCAATCAGGATTAATCCA
>CAZTRW010000307.1:0-1784 GCA_964616725.1 uncultured bacterium | reverse complement strand
GAATAAGTCAATGTCTGCTGGGAGTTTTTCGGCAATGGAGGTGGTGGTAATGTGGCGATATTGGGGTGGTTGATTATCAATGTCGATATAGTCAAAGAATAGTTGGAATAAGTTGCGGTAGTTTTGGTGTGTTTGAGTGGGAATAAATTGGGTGACAAAGTTGAGGGGAATGTGTTGATGGGTGTAGGCTTCTAGGGTGGTTTCTTTGATTTTAGCGAGGAGTTCTTTGAAGGTCAATTCAGGACTCAGTTGTGCGCGCAGTAAGAGGATGTCAGCGAAGAAGCCAATGGCACTCTGGAGTTCAGGATGCGATCGCGTTGTGGCGTATCGCCCCGATACCGGAAATCCTAACACAATGTCTTCTTGCCGAGAATATTGAAAAATCAAAGCATAGAATACGGACAAGAAGACTACCGCCGACGTAACGTTCTGTTCATTACTAAACTTCTGCACCGCTGGCAAGAGATTTTCGGGAAGTGGGAAGGATTTCTGAGTGCCTCGAAATCCTGATTGACTCGTTTGTAATTGGTCAACCGGCACAGGATATAATGATAGTTGAGAGGTATTAGCTAACTTTTTCTGCCAATAGGCTAGTCCTTTCTCCAGGATTTCTCCCTGTAAATAGTTGCGCTGCCAAACAGCATAGTCAGCGTACTGAATTTCTGGTATTTCTAAGTCTGGTGTGCTGTGAGAGTCGAGAGATTGATCGTAGATTTTGAGTAATTCTTGGGAGAGGAGATGATGGGATAAACCATCGGTAATAATATGATGGAATACGGAGATTAAAACGGCTTCGCGATCGCTCAATTTCAGTAGCTTAAAAGAAAATAGGGGTGCTTGCTCTAAACTAAATTGGCGATTGATTTCTTTTTCTATCTGTTCTTGAATCAGTTTTTCCACCTTAGCTGGAGTCAGTTTTTGGGAATATTCTTCTACTTCTAACTCTACTGCTAAGTCCGGTAATATCTCCTGACACAATGTGCCTTCCTGGAGCGTAAATAGGGTGCGGAGGGTTTCATGACGAGCAATAATTTGGTTTAAGCTGGTATGCCACTTGGGAATATCTATTTTTCCCTCAATTTTCAAGGCTTGACAGAGATTGAGGGCAGCGCTGTCTGGCATTAATTGTGTGACTGCCCAGAGTCTTTCTTGTTGGTAAGACAGGGGTAAGGTTTGGTCTCTGGAAACGGGAATTAATGGTACTGAATCAGAGGCGATCGCCTGGTCTTGCCGTAGTAACTGCAGGAGATCTGTCTTATACTCGGAGAGGAGCGATCGCAACTCTGCCGTTAATGACCCTTTCGGTGCACGAATTTTGAGTTCATCCCCCTCAGCCCAAAGCTTAATCCCTTTCGTCGCCATTTCTGATAAAACTTGATTCAGGTTCATAGAGTAATTTCCTCCATATCATCTTCAATGCTTTCATGTTCCCTTGCGGAAACCTCAGTATCAGACCCAATATTTTCCCGATTCACGACAGTGGAAACACGAAGTTGCTCTAATAGTAACTTCTGGGTCACTACCTCAGCAATCTGGTGAATACTCATCCCTTCAATTAACTGAGGAATGGGAATATCCACCTCCAATTCCCTTTGCAATAAATTGTGTAATTCCACCGCCATCAGAGAATCTAGTCCCATCATCGTTAACGGTTTCTGGAGAGGAATCTTACCCCCCTCTTTAATTCCCAACAGATGGGCAATCTTCTGTTCAAGATGAGCCAATAACCGTTGATTTTGCTCTTCAGAAGAACAAACTGACAATAAATAGATGAATCCATCAAT
>CAZTRW010000306.1:0-1828 GCA_964616725.1 uncultured bacterium | reverse complement strand
CTAATTGCTTGACACCCGCTTTTTGTGCCACTTCAATACCACTTTTCCAGTTCCAATCCTCTCCTTCCTTGTGTCCTTGGGTTCCTTGTTCATACACCCTCAAGGTATGGGTATCGTAAATGAGTACATCGGCTCCCTGAGCCAAGGCGATCAGGTTAGGATCGAGGGTTTCTGGATAGGCATGGATATCGGTGGCGTAAACCACTACTTGCTGGTGATAGCGGACACGATACCCCAAGGTTTGATTGATGGGATTTAAACAACAAGTTTGTATTTCCATGGAGGGGAATTTGAGGGACTCACCCGGATCAATCGGGCGAAATTTTAGGTCTGATGCCATAATCTCAATCGGCACGGGAAAGTTGGGAGGCAGCATTTGTTCACTGAGGCGCTGTTTCATGGAATCTCCATTGGCTGCCGAGGCTCCGTAGATATGAAATCGATTGATGGGGATAAAAGCAGGCACAAAAAAGGGAAACCCTTGAATTCTATCCCAATGGCAATGGGAGAGGAATAGATGGGCTTCTATGGGCATTCGACTTAAGAGATATTTGCCCAGTAATCGCACTCCTGTACCGGCATCAAAAATGAGTAGGTGTTCTGGAGTTTCTAGGGTTACGCAGGAAGTATTGCCACCATACCGGAGGGTTTGTTGACCTGGAGTTGCTATATCACCTCGAACTCCCCAGAATTTCAGGGTTAAGGGGGACGGAATGGGGGATTCCGCACGTTCCTGACTGGATGAGGATGGGACAACAGGTACTGAGGGATCGGATTGTGACATCTTTCGCTAAATTTTTAGCCTGGGTTTAGCTGGGGGTGGTGTGGCTGTGAGCAGACTTTAAGGGTCTTTTGCCTAGCCTAGCCATGGTTTTTAGGGTTTCCTGAGGGCGATCGCCAGAATCGACAGCAGGGAATATAGATTGTTAGAGAGTCTCTGTGGTCATATTAACCTGATCTGATCAGGATTTCCGATTTTCACGCTTGATCTCTAGCTGATGATGGGGAGGGGGATTCCTCTCTTTTGCCAATCTGCCAGGATTGGCGATCGCCTTCTTGCACCCTAGACCCTATTTTTTATTGTAAGGGTTTTCTAGAAGTTCGTTTTCCCCAGGTGGGGATCAAAGCCCCACCTGGGAAAATCTCTCTCATTAGCCTCTACAGGCTAGGGAGGAATTTTCCCGGAGGTGAGTTATTTTTTAGCAGCTTTGATGCATTGTTCCACCAAAGGATTCACCCGATCTACCTCTTGCCAACCGAGGATTTCTACCGTTTTCTTCTCCAGATTTTTATAGCTTTTGAAGAATTCGGCGATTTCATCAAGTTTATGGGGGACAATATCTCTCAAAGACTTGATATGGGTATAGCGGGGGTCTTTATGGGGAACGCAGAGGATTTTTTCATCGCGATCGCCACCATCAATCATTTCTAGCATCCCAATGGGCCGTGCTGCGATCACACAGCCTGGAAAGGTAGGTTCATCCATCATCACCATCCCATCTAGGGGATCGCCATCATCGGCTAAGGTATTAGGAATAAATCCATAGTCATAGGGATAATGGACAGAAGAGTACAAAACTCGGTCTAAAGCAAAGGCTTGCAACTCCTTATCATATTCGTACTTATTCTTGCTTCCGGCTGTGATTTCGATCAATACATTGACTAAGCCGGCTTTTGGTTGAGCGGGAATCAGTGATAAATCCAATGTGGTTCTCCAAACTGCACGCAGAGGATCAGGTGGAAACCGGCTGAGGGTCTCCGACTCAAATTTTAAGGGAAGATGGTGGCCAGTCCCAACTCTTTTGATTCTGATCGGCTCTTGGTCAAG
>CAZTRW010000305.1:0-1838 GCA_964616725.1 uncultured bacterium | reverse complement strand
TCTCTAGGGATTCCCATGATGGTTTTATTACCGACTCAGCAACTGGATGTGATGCGAAGTTGGGATGGCATTCCTGGATTATTAACCCGATTACCCGGAGTAGGATCTGGTATCGCTACGGTTCTCAATCAAGCCGTTTTATTCTCAAAGCGAGGACAGTTTTTTGCTTGGCCCAATCTTTGGGCCCAAGAGATGATTGTACCAGAGAGAGTAGGACGTTTGCAGGTGGAAGAGATTGCTGGGGAGGTGATTGAGTATCTGGAAGCACCGGAGCGCCTAGAGCAAATGAGCGATCGCCTCTCTCAAGTTCGCGGTCAGCCAGGGGCTGCACCTAAACTAGCACAGCTAATTTTAGCAGCCCTGAGAGAGTTTCCCCAATGGTAATTTATCATGTGGTGTCAGTCACTGCCGATACCGAAGATCATTGCCTAGTGCGCCAGTGTTTAATGGAAGCACCTCCTTCCGTGATTAGGGATTTAGCCTTTCAGGTGAACTGGGTTCCTCATATAGCACAAGCGATCGCCCTCTTATCAGTGCAAACAATTGATATCATCCTACTATTTATCAAGTTACCCTATAGTCAGGGCATCAGTGCCTTAGAACATTGCCAACATCAGATCCCCCATCTGCCGGTGGTTGTCCTGACAGAGAGTAAGGACGAAGCATTGCGTGTTCAGTCCTTGCAGTTGGGTGCCCAAGGATATCTGGTAAAAGACCAAATCGACAGCCGACTGTTAGTATACTCCATTCGGTTGGCGATCGAACAAAAACAACAATTAGCAGCCCTCCAATACAATCAACTCAAACAACTTCAAGAAGAAGAAATTCTGGGACTCGCCTCTCTAGCAGATACGGCTAAAACCCAAATTACAGCGAAACTGTTTGGTTTGGCCTCCTTGCGAGAAGGATCGCCAGATATTTTTCAAGAAGTGGTTCAGCAATACGGAGCACTGATGGATTTATCTTTAGAACAAAGAACCTATAAAGTCGAACATAATATCTCAGAGCAACTGCGAACTATGGGAGAACAATTAGGCTTTTTGAAAGCCTCTCCTAGAGATGTGATTGAGATCCATACCCAAGTGCTCAAAGATAAAACTCACCAGAGCACCCCTCAGAAATCCCAAGCCTATGTTGTAGAAGGTCGATTAATGGTTTTAGAATTAATGGGCTACTTAGCTTCTTACTACCGAAAATATTTTATTGGCTTAAGCAAGTTAAATGTTTCTAAAACTTATCAAAACCAGAATCCCTAATGCACTATTATCTACTCAAGCTCTATATTACCGGGAATACACCCAAATCCCAACGGGCGATCGCCAACCTCATGGACATCTGCAATACCCAACTGAGCGATCGCTACGAACTCAAAATCATCGACGTGCTCGAAGAACCCGAATTAGCAGAAACTGAAAGAATTCTAGTCACCCCCACCCTCATCAAACAGCTCCCCCAACCAATTCAGCGGATTATTGGCGACCTTTCCAATGCTGATACTGTCTTACTAGGACTAGATTTGATTCCAGAAAAGAGAGACAATTAAATCAGGTAAATTAGCAATTACTCACCCACAAAACAACCATTGATGAATCTAGACCCCTACCCCGACTCAGACACAATTGAGAAACTAGAAACCGGCATTCCCGGATTTGACTTTCTTTCTCAAGGAGGACTTCCCAAAAATCGTTCCACCCTAGTCGTCGGAACCGCAGGAAGCGCTAAAACTGTTTTTGCCACTCAATTTCTCGCAGAAGGCATCAAACGCAGTGAGAATGGCATTTTTGTCACCTTTGAAGAATCCCCAAAAGCCATTCGTAAAAATATGCGTGGGTTTGGTT
>CAZTRW010000304.1:0-1895 GCA_964616725.1 uncultured bacterium | reverse complement strand
TTTTTTGGGGGCCGGGGGGGGTTTTTTTTTGGGGTTTACTCTCGCAGGAGTTGGGGTAATTGGTTTGGTAAAAACGACGGCAGTAACGGCAGTAGTATTACCGTATTTAATTTTGGCAGTTCCTCTGTTGGATATGTCAGCGGTGATTTTGGATCGGTTACTCAATGGGCGATCGCCCTTTATCGCCGATAAGCGCCATCTCCATCACCGGCTCTTGAATGCCGGGTTATCCCATCGATTAACCGTTCTCTTTATCTACGCCCTTACCCTTTGGGTAGGAAGTTTAGCCCTGGCTTTTTCTGGTATTCCCAGTGGTTATGGCTACGCAGCCGGTGCTACAGCTCTGTTAATTTATACCATCTGGAAGGCCAAACAACAAACGGCGAAATCCTAGGAGAGTGCTGATAGGATGAAACCTCTTTATTGGCTCAATGAGATTCAAACGGAAGATCGCTGTTTAGTGGGCGATCGCGCTTGGGCATTGGGTCAACTGCAACAACAGGGTTATCCCGTATTACCAGGAATCGCGATTGCCGATCAAGTCCGACAGGAATTTCTAGAGAGCATTGATTGGTCTGATCCCCTATTCCCAGAAAAAGCCTGGAACAGTCCCCATCGGAGTGTGCAACTGCATGAGATAGCCCAAACCCTTCGCGATCGCATTTTAACCGCTCCTCTCTTTCTCGATCAATATCTCCCCATACTCCAAGCCATTAGCCAATGGCCGGGAAATTATCTGCTCTGTCGTCCTTCTCTGAGCATTGTAGAGCGAAAAACAGCCCCCGCCCCTCAATCGGTTGCTCAAAAAAACCATCACAGCTTGAACATTTTAACCTATTGGCCCGCGTTGGTATCTAACAAAGACTTTGTCGCTTTAGCAGAGACCATTAAACAAATTTGGGCGGAAAACTTTCGCGCCAAAAGCCTACTCTACTGGCAACATCATCAGATAGAATGGAGTCAGATTTGTTTAGGAGTTTTGATCGTTCCCCTAGCCAATACTCGTCGCAGTGGAGCACTGGAAACCCAAGGTCAACAGCTCAAGCTAGAATCAACTTGGGGATTAGGTTTAGTGGTAAATCGACCCGAAAGTAGTAGCGATCGCCATTTAATTCACCTTAACCCTTACCAGATCCAAGCCTATTATCCAGCCAAAAAACGCATCGCCTATCATCTCAGCGGAGAACCACCCGTCCTTCCCCTCCATGCGCCTCTATTATCCCATTCCTCTCACCCCTTACAAGCCTATATTCTCGATGAATCCCTCATCGATCAACCCTGTTTAGAACCCCAAGAAATCCCACCCTTAGTAGATATTATTCAACAGTTGAAGACCCAATGGCCTTTTGAATTTCGTCTCCAATGGACTGGTCATCCCAGGGAAGATTGGCAGATTTCCGACTGCATCCGACAGGAATGGGATGCCAGCCCTATCCCAACCCCCTCACCTCCTTTAAGCGGCATAGGAGCCTCACCAGGGGTGGCGACAGGATCCGTTTGGGTATGCTCTGGGTCAGATCCAATCACTCCGATGGCTCCCGGACAGATTGTGGTGCTCAAAACTATCAGCCTTGCAGATTTGCCGCTCTTAAACACCGCCGCAGGCTTAATTACAGAAGAGGCAGGATTAACCAACCATGGAGCTATTTTAGCCAGAGAATTGGGAATTCCGGCGATCGTTGGTGTCACAGCAGCAACCACGGTTCTGGAAACAGGAGTAACCCTACAAATGAACGGCACAACAGGAGAAATCCAATTTTCCCCGACTCCCCCCTTCTCCCCTTCTCCCCTTCCCCCGACTCCCCCATCCCTCCACGCCACTCAACTGTGGGTTAATCTTTCTCAAGCTCAGGGAATCGATGCAGTAGCCCAACTCCCTGTGGATGGAGTAGGAT
>CAZTRW010000303.1:0-2011 GCA_964616725.1 uncultured bacterium | reverse complement strand
CTCCTGTACTGGTGGGATTTACCATCTCCTAAAGTCATTGATGCCAATATGAAGATGACCATCCCGGCAGGTGCTCTAGAACTGAGTATCCCGACAACCGGAGGTCTATCTGCTTACGTCAAAAACAAGCTACTAAACCATGTATTTGGCGGGGTTTTATTTAACACAATTCCCTTGATGTATGCGGGGTATATGACTACAGCGCCAACGGAAACCACACCCGGAACCGAACCAATGATGGCAGGTTACAGTCGGGTGAGTTTCAACAATACCTTATCTATGTTCCCGGCTGGCTCTACTGGTGTGAAACGCAACGCTCTACGGGTCAACTTCCCTGAGTCTTCAGGTGATCAAGGAACCGTTACCCATGTCGGGTTCTGGGATGCGATGACTGGGGGTAACTTCCTGGCTTACTACCCAGTGACTGCCAAGAATATCATCGCTCTTGATATTCCCCAAATCGATGTCAACACCGTGACGTTTACGATCGCCTAGGAGGTGACCTATGCCTTTAGCGATTTTTGAGCCGACCAATGACATTCTGGAGACGTTCGATGGGCAGATGCTTCTCGATGTCAAGCGTCACATCATTTTTGATAACGCTTTGATCCATGAGGAGTTCTCTTGCTCGACCGCTATCCCAGAATTTGAGCGACTTGTCGAATACTTGTCTGGCCAAATTGTGGGGCTAATTGAGGGTGTCCTAAAGCGAGCGCGGCTTTTGTCTGGCAAAATCATTGAGACGTTTTCTGGGAAGGTTTCGGTCTTCATCGATGCGACAATCACAGCCACCCCGACCGCACGACTGTACTTATACCAAGCTGGGTGTCCCGAATTTATCGAGAATAACTTAGCGGGGCATAGATTCACCCGGATGGACTACTTGGCGATCGGGTTCAAGTGTTGTGGGGACAAAATGGCAGGATTGCAACCCTACTTCCAAGCGGGGTTAAAAACGGGTGGGGTCTTGATCAACAAGGGACCAGCCAATATGACAATCAATCCCATCTTCTTAGCCTCTGCCAATGAGGAACACCTAACCGGGATGTTCTCGATCACAGAAGTTGATACCGCACCTTTACCTGCCGATACCCAAAGCGAGTTAATTTACCGATTCTGGCTATCTGATGGGGTGGGCAGAAACTACACACTAGAGGAGGGTTCGCTCATTATTACCCCAATTAATGTGAGGTAGCGCCATGTCCACTAGCCCGTTCGCATTCCTGGAAAATGCTACCCTCACATTTAAAGTTTCATCTCAATTAATGGAGGTTGACGAGTGGGGAAATCGGCTTCCAATTCAGCAAGAATTAGTGTTTCGGTGCTGGCTTAAAGAGGATAATTCATATTCTGGGCATACCAATATAGATGAAAGTATATATCCGGGCATTTCTGACAGTTACCAGAATGTCAAAGGGTACTGCATTGAGCCTCGATTTTTACCTGAATCAATTACCCATCTATCAGAGGCGATCGCCGTCATTAACGGGCAAGTGGGACGCTTTGTTTTACGTAGGGGGATCGACGGGATGGCGACATACATCACTGGATCTCCGATTAGGGGGGTATTTAGGAGAACGGCATGAACCACGAATCGATTAAGCGATTACGATCGGAAATTGAGACCGCATTGGCGGATAAGTTGGGGATTTATACTTTTCCCAATGGAATCAAGGAAAGAGCGATTGCTGTCGATTTGGGGAATTACCCACCAAAAAACACAAAAATCGAAGGATTGGAAGTTGTCATCACTCCTTACAAAGAAATTAACTCCATGGGACTGCTTAATAATTTTTCAGATTTTGAGTTTTACCATGAGATTTTACTAAAGCAGTGGCAGACAACTCCATCTACCGATTTGATAGACTCAATTATAATCATCCGCACTCTATTTGGAAGCAATATTCAAGTAGGAATTAGGACTTTGCGCCTAGATGATATTTCCACTATTGAGTCATGTCCACTCATGTATTTAGAAAGGAAGAGCTTACGTTATGGGTAGTCTTAGAAG
>CAZTRW010000302.1:0-2028 GCA_964616725.1 uncultured bacterium | reverse complement strand
GACCAGGAACCTGTCCCGCTGTAATCACCAGCGCCTGGGCACTCAAATCCCGCACTTGACCATCCAACGTCACCAAACTTTCTCCCCCTTGAGCAAACCGTACCCCCACCGTCACCGAGTCCTGGCCAACCACCCCCACCAGCCGGTCATAATCAAACGCATGGAGAGGTTGACCCCATTCCAACAGCACATAATTCGTAACATCCACCACATTATTAATAGGTCGTACCCCAGCCGCCTGTAAGCGCTGCTCTAGCCAAGCAGGAGACGGCATCAGTTTCAGTCCAGTCACCACTACCCCAATATAGGCAGAACAAGGATATCGGCTTTCTCCCCGAGAGGAGGGATGATCGAGTTCATCAACCCTCACAGACAACTTTTCCCCAGAGAAAGCCTCTGAGCAGATTTTCTCCGCAAGGTTCAACGGTTGTACTGAGGGCAATTTAACCGTACAGCCAGTCAAAGCCGCAATTTCTCTAGCAATACCCACCACACTGAGCGCATCCGCTCGATTCGCCGTAGAGGTGATCTCCAAGATGGCATCATCTAAACCCAGGAGAGGCCGCACATCGCTTCCTAAGGTTAATCCAGCTTCTGTAAAAATGTGAATTCCTGCCGATTCTTTTTCCAAACCCAATTCAGCCAGGGAGCAAATCATTCCTTCCGACTTAACCCCTCGGAGTTTAGTTGATTTGATCTTCAGGTCAATTTGGCCCAGAAATGCGCCGACGACGGCAACGGGAACTTGAATTCCCTCACCAGCATTAGCGGCTCCACAAACAATATTGAGGGGGGCAGAACTCCCGATGTCCACTTGACAAACTTTGAGTTTATCGGCATTGGGGTGGGGGCTGGCTTGGAGAATTTGCCCTACAACCACCCCTTCTGCCCAGGTGCGGCGATCTTCAATCTCTTCTACTTCAAAGCCTGCCATGGTTAATGTCTGGGCGAGTTCCTGGGGAGACAGGGTAATGTCTACCAATTCTTTGAGCCAATTCAAGGAGATACGCATGGATTCAACGGGAGTCTTTAATCTATCTTGATTCTCTGTTTATTTTCTGCTGCTGACGGGACGTTTGCCAATAGAGGGATGAGAGAATGATCTTGTCCTGAGACTTTTAAAGAGAAGGTATGATGATTCTTAGGGATGCATAATAGAAGAACTCATACCTGCGTTGTGATGGCTGGCTGGATCGGTTCCTGGGTAATTGGTATAATGGGTTTCAGTCTCCAGATGAAAGTAACAATTACAGCGACCTTCCCATGGAATATGCGATCAATTCAGTCATAATGAATCTAGGATAGTTTTATCCTGGCAGTCAAACTTAAGAAGCGAGTAAGGCCTCAATGAGCTACTGCGTTAACCCCCTTTGTCCACATCCAGAAAATTCTCCCGATGCTCAAGTTTGTGCTGCTTGTGGCTCCAAACTGTTGCTCAGAGACCGCTATCAAGTCTCTAAACTGTTGGGACAAGGTGGGTTTGGAGCGACTTTTCTGGCCCAAAATCTGTCTCTCCCTGGCCATCCCTATTGTGTTATTAAGCAACTCCGTCCTGCTTCTACTTCCCCACAAACGTTACAGATGGCAAGGGAACTGTTTCGTCGAGAGGCGAAGACGCTGGGCAAGATCGGGAATCATCCTCAAGTACCAAGCTTGTTGGATTATTTTGAGACGGAGCAGGAATTTTATTTGGTTCAGGAATATATTAGTGGGGCGACTTTGAGCCGAGAGGTGAAGCGGGGAGGGCCGTTTACGGAGGCGGGAATTAAGCAGTTTTTGAGCGAGTTACTGCCGGTGATTGAATATGTTCACTCGAATCAGGTGATTCATCGGGATATTAAGCCGGGGAATTTGATTCGGCGCAATCAGGATAAGAAGTTGGTGTTGATTGATTTTGGGGCGGTTAAGGATCAGGTGAATCCGACGGTGGTGGAGACGAGTTCGGAGCAGACGGCTTTGACGGCTTTTGCGATTGGGACTCCGGGATATGCGCCCCCAGAGCAGATGGCGTTGCGGCCGGTGTATGCC
>CAZTRW010000301.1:0-2041 GCA_964616725.1 uncultured bacterium | reverse complement strand
GGTAAGGTGATGATGCGATCGCACATTTGATCGATGGTTTGGGGGGCAATGGCGCGATCGCAAATCGGACAATGAGGCTCTCCCCCCCTGCCAAACCATAACCGCAAATAGTCATAAATTTCTGTCACTGTCCCCACCGTCGAGCGCGGATTATGGGAGGTAGCTTTTTGATCGATGGAAATCGCCGGACTTAAGCCTTCAATGGCATCCACATCCGGTTTATCCACTTGACCTAAAAATTGCCGCGCGTAGGCACTGAGGGATTCCACATAGCGTCGCTGACCTTCTGCGAAAATGGTATCAAAGGCTAAAGAAGATTTGCCCGATCCTGAGACTCCTGTAAATACAATCAGGCGATCGCGCGGTAATTCCAGATCGATATTCTTGAGATTATGCTGTCTTGCTCCTCGGATGCGGATGGTTTGATCTTCAGTCATAGGCGATCGTCTGTGGGTTAAGGTCACTAGCTAGGACGAGTTGCTTCGAGAATTCGCGAGAAATAAAACCGGGTTTTTGTCATGGACGATCGCCCAATCGTAAAGCCATATTTGGTTAAACTAGCAATCACTTCTTTTTCCTTATGCATATAGGCACGAGTGGTTTTAGACGGCCCAGGAAAAAAGCTGCCAATTTTTTTTAAGATCGCTAAGGCACAAGTTTTGGGCGCAAAGCTCAAAATTACTCTAGACTGGGCTAAAGAGCAGAGATGACCAATCATTTCATCAGCTTTTTCTTGGGGATAATGGATTAACACATCCAGACAAACCACGGTATGATAGTGTCCTTGCAGTTGCTCTAAGTCTTGAACGGCAAACTCAAGAGTGTCTACAGTTCCTAAACTCTCTTGAGCGCGAGCTTGAGCTTCTCCTACCATTTTTTCAGAAATATCGCTGGCAAAGACTTGCGCGCCCGCTTGGGCTAAAGGAATGCTCAAACTGCCCACACCGCATCCCGCATCACAAAGGGAAAGCTCCTTCAGATTCCCATCTGCTTTGAGCCAGTCTAAAACCGTATCCACCGTTTTTTGATGGCCTTTACGGATATCAAGTTGAACGGCATTGACCTCATCTGTACCATAGATTTTCCGCCATCGGTCAAAACCGGTTTGGTTAAAATACTCTTTGACAATAGTTTTGTCGTCTAGTAGGGTTTTTTGCTCTTCTGCCAGGGTCATAGGAATTACCGGAAGTCTACCAAGGGTTTAAGATACCATACTTAGGTTCCTGGGCGGCGATCGCTCTCAGTCTGAGGCTGATGCCATCAACTTGGCATTTGCACTATAATTGAGCCACTCCTTTTGGTTAGCGATCCTCCTGCGGATTTCCTGGGCGATACTCCTTCGGAGTCGCTGGGCGAACGCTTCGTCTAAATTCTAGCCAGATCAAATTAATCAACCATTATGGGACGTAAAGCTAAACTCAAACATCAACGAAAATCATCCCCCTTACCAGAAACCCCTGGTGATTCTTCCCGCCGAGAAAATACAGATTTTGTCCAAGACTTGCAACAGCAAGGCTACAGCCTACAACAAAGCCAAACCGCCCCTAAGATTCCCGATCATTGCGTTAAACCCCAGCTTTAATACAGAATATATCCCTATGATGATTGAAGATGAAGAACTCCGGCAGCTTTACAAAGTCTCCAGCGAAGAACATCTCCAAAATTTGGAAGCAGGGATTCTCCACCTAGAACAATACCCAGAAGATCAACAAAAACTTGCCGAAGTATTGCGAGAAGCTCATACCCTCAAGGGGGACTCCCGGATGTTAGGGGTGAAAGACGTAGAGAGCCTTGCCCATCAAATCGAACAAGTGGTCGGTAAACTCAAAGAAGACTCCACAGCGCTCCAAAAAGGAATGAGCGATCGCCTCTACTATGGTTTAGACGCTATCCGTCAAATTGTCCAAGAAGCCATCACCGGAGAACCATCAGGAATTCAAACCTACAAAGTCCTCGCTATTCTCATGGGAGCCAACCTCCCAGAACCCCCCCTCCCTTCTCCATCCCCTCAAGAAACCCTCCCAGAGCCAGTAGCCGCCCT
>CAZTRW010000300.1:0-2074 GCA_964616725.1 uncultured bacterium | reverse complement strand
AATCGCCCCTAATACCAGAAACCCTTCCTCCCCAAAATATTGAGGCGGAAGAGTGTATTCTCGGCGGTATTCTGCTCGATCCAGAAGCAATTAATCGAGTAATTGATTTGCTCCGCCCGGAAGCTTTTTCCCTGTCTGCTCACCAAAAGATTTATCAAGCAACGCTGACTCTGCACAATAGCGGTAAACCAACAGATTTTATGACCGTCAATAGTTGGTTATCGGATCATAATCTTTTGGAGAAAATTGGTGGACAAAGTAAGTTAGTGGAACTGCTTGATCGCACGGTAAGCGCGGTAAATATTGATGAGTATGCCAAGCTCGTCATGGATAAATATTTTCGCCGTCGCTTGATAGAGGCTGGTCATGAAATTGTGCAGTTGGGCTATGACACGACTACAGAAATTAGGGAAGTGCTCGATCAAGCAGAACAGAAAATTTTTAATCTGACGCAAGATCGGGTCCAGCAAGGGTTAGTTTCGATCGCGGAAACTCTCACGCAAACCTACGCAGAAATTCAAGCTCATAGTAGTGGAGAAGTGTTACCGGGTTTACCCTGTGGATTTTATGATTTAGATGCGATGACCGGGGGATTTCAACGGTCTGATTTGATTATTATTGCAGGCAGGCCTTCCATGGGGAAAACGAGTTTTTCTCTGGCGATCGCCCATAATATTGCCAAAACAAGCCATCTGGCAGTAGCTGTGTTTAGTTTGGAGATGTCGAAGGAACAGTTGGCTCTGCGTTTGTTATCGAGTGAAGCGAAAATTGAGAGTAATCGTTTACGTTCTGGACGGATTAGCCAAACGGAATGGGAACCATTAATTGAAGCACAAACTAATCTTTCAGAATTGCCGATTTATATTGATGATACGGCGAATATGACGGTAACGCAAATGCGATCGCAAGTGCGCCGTCTGCAAGCAGAACAAGGTCCCTTGGGATTGGTACTCCTAGACTATTTGCAATTAATGGAAGGTAGTAGTGACAATCGCGTGCAAGAACTCTCCAAAATTACCCGTCAATTAAAAGGACTAGCGCGGGAGTTGAACGTGCCGGTGATTGCCTTGTCTCAGTTAAGTCGCTCGGTGGAGTCTCGCACCAATAAACGACCGATGATGTCTGACTTGAGAGAGAGTGGCAGTATTGAGCAAGATGCTGATGTGGTGATTATGTTGTATCGAGACGAGTATTATAATCCTGATACGACTGATCGGCCGATCGCAGAAATTATCATCACCAAACACCGCAATGGACCCACAGGAGTAGTTAAGCTCCTGTTTGATCCTGAGTTTACCTTGTTCCGCAACTTGGCCAGACCTCAGAATTAAGTAGGGATTGGATACTATAAGTCGGTAAAATCAGTAAAAACCCTGAGATTTTCAAAAGTTAATTAAAAATTTCATAAATTTTGGTGATAGAGCATCAAAAATCAGTGAATTTACTGAATCTTTGAGAGCCTTAAGAAAACAAGTTTTGGTTAAATTCGATAAAATCATATCAAAGATAACAAAAAATATCGGCGACTGGGATTACACTAGAACTTTGGAGGTAAGAATTAATCAATTCTGAGAACGATCGCAAGAGTAATGTATTGATTGGTGTGATTGTTATTGTGAACGATAGTAATAATGCAACCTGCTCAAGGAAAGATAGCGATGGTAGTAGGTGATATCTTACGATGGCTGAGAATAGGCACTTTGGCAGGATGGATCAGTATTTTGCCGGTTTGTGTACCCTTGACGAATCAGGAAGGGATACTCAAGGCGATCGCCCCAGAAAGAGTAAATTACTCCCGGCTAGAATGGGGAGACAAATGGAGGTTGACTCAGACACAAGGGGATCTCACGAGAGAAAAACAACACCCTTATGGATTGGGTTAGGGTTGGCAACCATGACGGTGTTGTGGAGAAAGGTTAATTCCACCTTAATCAAAAACCAAGTCAAGCGGGTTGAAAATAAACAAGACCAAGATTTTTACCATATTTTATTCGAGTCTAATCCAGCTTTTTTTGTCGCCATTACAGTAGATGGAAAAGTCAAAGGAATGAATCAAGCGATGCTGGATTCCCTA
>CAZTRW010000299.1:0-2195 GCA_964616725.1 uncultured bacterium | reverse complement strand
GTTTTTGGAGTCTCCTTGTTCATTGGTCCAGGTGTAGCGCTCTGGGTCTTCTCCCCCTTCGCCGGTGTTGGATTTGCCACCGATGCGGTTCATGGCGATCGCCAATGCCTCATGAGCTTCTTTAGAAATTGACCCGTAACTCATGGCCCCTGTCTTAAACCGCTTCATAATCGCTGCTACGGGTTCCACTTCTTCTAGGGGAATGGGATCGCGCTGGGCAAATTCCAGCAAATCTCGCAGGCGGAAATATTGCTGCCCTTGCTCATTGATCTGGGCGCTGTATTGCTTGTAAAGTTGATAATCTCCTTCCCTGACGGCTCGTTGGAGTAGGTGAATGGTTTCTGGTGCTAACAGATGGCTCTCGCCGTCTTTGCGCCATTGATATTCTCCTCCTGCGTCTAAGGCAGCCGGGGAGGATGCCGTTACCTCTTGGTCAAGCAAGGCATCAGTTGATAACCCTGCCCCTAGATGGCGATGGAGGGTTTCTGCGGCGATCGCCCCTAAATCCATTCCCTCTAATCGGGAGGCTGTCCAGGTAAAATATTTATCCACTACTGAAGAGTGTAATCCTACAGCCTCGAAAATCTGAGCACCTCGGTAGCTCTGAATCGTAGAAATACCGATTTTTGAGGCAATTTTAATCACACCCTTCGTGACGGCTTTGATGTAATTTTGGCACGCTTTCTCTAATTCCATCGGCTTGAAATTACCTTGCGCTATTTGCGACTCAATGGTTTCAAAGGCGAGATAGGGGTTAATCGCGCCACAACCGTAGCCAATCAGCAGGGCAAAGTGATGGACTTCGCGAGGTTCCCCCGATTCGAGGATCATACCGACACGGGTACGAGTACCCGCGCGGATGAGATGGTGATGGAGTCCAGCCACGGCGAGGAGGGCAGGAATGGGGGCGTGGTGTGCGTCCAGGTTACGATCAGAGAGTACAATCAGATTAATGCCTCTGGCGATCGCCTCATCTGCTTTGGCAAAAATAGCCTCCAAAGCTTGCTCTAACCCGGCTGCCCCCGTTGCCACAGCAAACACAATTGGCAGAGTAATCGAGCGGAAATCCCCATACTCAATCCCTTTCAGTTTCGCCAACTCGGCATTACTCAAAATCGGAGTAGGTAACTGAATCAAATGGCAGCTTTCCGGTTCCGGTTTGAGCAAATTGCGCTCAGAACCAATCGTCGTTACCGCTGACGTAATAATCGCTTCCCGAATCGAATCAATCGGAGGATTCGTCACCTGAGCAAACAGTTGTTTGAAATAATCGTAGAGTAACTTCGGCCGATTTGAGAGGATCGCCAAAGGAGTATCGGTTCCCATCGCGCCTACCGCTTCTACCCCATTTTCTGCCATCGGCGCTAGGAGTAGTCGTAGTTCTTCAAAGGTATAGCCAAATGCCCGTTGCCGTTGTACCAAAGGTAGGGAGGGAGTGGAGGGAGCAATAGGAGAAGTGGGTAAGTCAGCCAGTTTTACCTGATGTTGTTCTAGCCATTGCCGATAGGGATATTGAGAAGCAATTTCCTGCTTAATCTCTTCATCAGCCACAATCCGCCCTTCTGCCATATTCACCAAGAACATCCGCCCTGGCTCTAACCGGCCTTTTTTCTCCACTCGTTCTGGTTCAATGGGAAGTACACCAGCTTCCGAAGCCATAATTACCAAGTGGTCTTTCGTTACGGTGTAGCGCGAGGGACGCAAACCATTACGATCTAGGACGGCTCCCATCATGGTACCGTCGGTAAAGGCGATGGAAGCGGGGCCATCCCAGGGTTCCATCAGACAGGCGTGGTATTCGTAGAAGGCTTTGCGCTCATCGCTCATGGATTCATGATGAGTCCAGGGTTCTGGAATCATCATCATCACGGCGTGAGGAAGGCTCCGCCCTGCCAGAGTCATCAGTTCTAGGGTATTATCAAAGATGCCGGAGTCGCTGCTGTTGATGTTGATAATCGGCTGAATTCGGTCTAAGTCTTCCCCAAATTCTGGTGATTCAAAGAGGGATTGGCGGGCGTGCATCCAGTTGACGTTGCCTCGCAGGGTATTGATTTCGCCGTTATGGGCAACGTAGCGATAGGGATGGGAGCGTTCCCAACTGGGGAAGGTGTTGGTACTGAAGCGAGAATGAACTAATCCTAGGGCACTTTCGAGGTCGCGATCGCTCAAGTCAGGGAAATAGGCTTGCACTTGGG
>CAZTRW010000298.1:0-2203 GCA_964616725.1 uncultured bacterium | reverse complement strand
CTACCACATCCATGGTGGCGGCATCCGTCACCCGTAACCCATTTTTGAACTGGGGTTCAATGCCTAATTTTCCTAGCCAGGTATTGATTTCCGGACCACCGCCATGAACCACCACTAGGCGCACGCCGACACAGGAGAGAAAGACCATATCCCGCATCACCTGATCTTTGAGATCGCTATCTTTCATGGCGGCTCCTCCATATTTAATCACGATGGTGCGGCCGGCAAATTTTTGGATATAGGGGAGCGCTTCACTGAGTACCCGCACGCGGGTAGGGTCATCAATTTGGGCAGTGATTGCTTCGATAGACATGGATAGTTCCTGGTTCCGATAGGGAGAGATAGAGAGAATCAGAACGATTCGATTGTGAATCAGGGGTGATCGCCCATTCTGTTAATTCTGAACAGATTCCGGGGGCTGTTTCGGCTTCAAAATCCTGGGCAACTCCCTTACCACCTGGTCAGCCACTTGTTCTGGGGATTCGGTGCCGCTCAAGGCTAGGTGTAAGTCTGCTTGAGCATAGTAGGATTGACGGCGATCGCGCAATTCCTGTAACGTCTCTAGGAGATGAGAGGTCTTTAACAGGGGGCGAGTTTGATCGGCTTTGAGCCGATGATAGAGGACTTCTACGGGCACATCCAGCCAAATCACAATCCCATGATGAAGATAGCCCCAATTTTCCGGTTTGAGAATAATCCCTCCCCCCGTAGCAATCACGGATCTAATTTGGGCGGACAATTGACCGAGTACCTGGGTTTCTAAGTCTCGGAAAGCCCCTTCTCCCTGCTCAGCAAAAATATCAGCGATCGCCTCCTGCGTCACCGCTTCAATTAAACTATCTGTATCAAAAAAACGATAGTTCAGTTTTTTCGCCAAACTTCGACCCACCGTACTTTTCCCACATCCCATCATCCCCACCAAAAAAAGGCTACAGTACTTCAGCAGATTATCCAGCATTCTCGATCCCAAGCAATCACCAAAAAACCATCATAGATCCTTACCCTCCCTTTTGTCCATCGGGAAAAATCGCTCCCGTCCAAACCGCTTCTGGTTCAGGTAAATCCAAAATTGCTTGATATAAACTAGCCCCAGAAAAATCAGCCCCTTTTAAGCGTGCCCCCCTTAAATTTGCTCCCCATAACGCTGCCTCTTCCAAACAAGCCCCTTCCAAATTTGCTGCCCATAAAATCGCTCGATTCAAATTAGCACCTCTCAAATTCGCCTCGCTTAAATTCGCCTCACTTAAATTCGCCTGACTTAAATTGGCTTCTGCTAAATTCGCACGATGGAGAGAAGCTCCGCTCAATCGGGCCAACCTTAAATGAGCATGATTCAACCAAGCAGAGCGTAACTGGGCAGCACTCAAATTAGCAGCACTCAAATTCACCTCCATCAATTGAGCACCACTGAGTTTACTGCCCGCTAAATCAATTCCCTCTAAATTCATGCCGACCAAATTCACCCCATTCAAATAGGCATCGCTCAAGTTGACTCCCTGTAACTGGGCCCCACTTAATTGGGCCCCACTCAATCTGGCACCCGATAGATTACTCCAATTTAAGTTAGCAGCAGTCAAATTAGCAGAACGTAAATTAATCCCCGTCAAATTGGCTCCACACAAATTCACCCGACTGAGATTAGCGCGATATAACTTCACCCATAATAAGAGAGAACCACTCAACTGAGCGCGATATAAATTGACTTGAGTTAAATCGGCTCCCTTTAAGGTAGCTTTAGTCAGATCAGCATCGGCTAAATTGGCCTGGTTTAATTTCGCAAACGTTAAATCTGCGCCATACAGAAAAGCCCCTTTCAAATTAGCCATTTTCAAATTAGCGCGAGTCAGATTAGCTCTGGCTAAAGACACCTGTTCTAAATCAGCCTCACTTAAATTAATGCCAGATAAGTTGGCTCCAATTAAATTACCTTCTTTAATCACAATGCCTGGGAAATGGCGATCGCCCCCTTCATAGCGATACAATAACTCCTCACTGTGCATATAATTGACTGGCATTGTTTCCTAGAAACTCCCATTCATATAGTTGATTCCCTCCCCCAACCCTTACCCCCAGCGCTATATAATCCTGATGTCCCCTCCAACAGGCCTTCTAGCGATGGCTCTCCCCCTAACAGCTATCTACCCAGGCAGCTTTGATCCCATAACCTTCGGCCATCTTGATATCATTGAGCGAGGATGCCGCC
>CAZTRW010000297.1:0-2236 GCA_964616725.1 uncultured bacterium | reverse complement strand
CGAACTGATTGGGCAAGGTCTGGCCAATGCGATCGTCCCCTTCTTTGGGGGCATTCCTGCGACTGGCGCGATCGCCCGTACGGCTGTCAATATCCGTGCTGGGGGCAAAACTCGCCTCTCTGGAGTCATTCATAGTCTGGTGCTAGCGCTGATCGTGCTGCTGTTCGCTCCCTTAGCCGCCCAAATTCCCCTAGCCGCGCTGGCTGGCATTTTGATGGTGACCAGTGTACGGATGCTGGAATGGGAAGCGATCGGCTTACTGATGCGAGCAACCTATGCTGACTTCGCTGTCATGGTGCTGACTTGGGCAGTCACCATTTGCTTTGACTTGGTTCTGGCCGTTGAAGTGGGTTTGATCGCCGCTGGAGCACTGTTTATCAAACGCATGAGTGATTTGAGCATGGGCAGAGTTCCTGAAACAGAAGCCTTCCCCCCCGGCATTCCCCTAGAATTAGGCAAGCAAATCGCCGTGTACCGGGTCGATGGCCCCATGTTTTTTGGGGCTGCTGAGCGTTTTGTGACCTTCCTTCGTGATGAGCCTGAAGTCCGTTACCTGATTTTACGGATGCGATTTGTTCCCATTATGGACACGACGGGTTTAGTTGCCCTAGAAGACATCTACCACGACCTAAAACGCCGGAATTGTCAACTGCTGCTCAGTGGTTTGCAGCCAGAGGTCAGGCAACTGCTGGAGCGGACTGGCTTGCTCAATCGGATTGGGTCAGAGAACTGTTTTGACAGTACCGATGCCGCCGTGAAATCAATCACTTCTCAATTGGTTTGTGAGTTGCCAGAGCCAGAACCTGAGAATGTTTGCCTCTAAATGATTCGGTCAGCCCAAAACACTTCTATCTCAATCTATGGAAATTGATCGTGGTCTTAACTATGCTTGTTGTTCGGTCTCCCGTCGTTTTTTTCTCCAGAGGATATTCCCCGCAGGTCTCATTTATGGCGCGAATCTAATCCATCCTCAACCTGCCCTAGCCGATGAACATCGGGCAAAGGCATTGGTGCTGACTTGTATTGATTTCCGCTTTGTTGGCTTGGAACAATCTTTTTTATCCAACCAGCATTTAGACCAAGCCTATGATTGGGTTGCCTTAGCCGGATCATCTCTGGCTCTGACTGGGTTTCCTCATTCTGCAGAGGCAGAAGTGTTTTGGGATCAGCTTGGTTTATCGAAACAGTTACATGACATCAGCAAAGTAATTATTCTCGATCATCAAGACTGTGGAGCTTACGCCAGTGTGTACAAACAGTCATTCTCTGATCTGACATCTGAGCAGAATCTCCATGCGAAATACCTGAACCGAGCCTATGAACAAATTCGGCAGCGCTACCCCGACTTAGACGTAGAGCTTTATTTTGTTAAGCTCACAGGTGAAGTGAGTCGGATCCCTACTCATTAATTAATGTAAGTTCAGAGAAAATGATGGCAGGGTCATTTGTTATGGCTGTACCTTGATAGCGGCTTTTCACTGATTTAATCTGTGCGATTCAACTCTTGGGTGTTCCCTGTGGAAATCATCCTGCCAGTTAAAGTGAAGCCTAATTCTCGCGTGTCGTCGTTGGAGCAAATGCCAGACGGCAACTGGTTAGCACGGCTAAAATCACCACCTGTAGACGGCAAAGCCAATGCTGAACTCCTTGCCTTGGTGGCAGAACACTTTAGATGTCCTAAGTCTGCTGTGACAATTAAGTCTGGGAAATCTGGGCGGACAAAGTTTCTGGTCATTAACCCTCCAACAGATTAAGCTCATACGCTGATTCCAGTTGCGATCGCCACATAACAACCCCCTTGCAGCGGACGGAATGAAAGTGTTGGTGATACTCAAATGTTGCTTGCTGCCGCTAAAGGGGAACGTTGGGCAAACAATTAGGAGGTTTTCATGGCATTTCATCTTCCAATTGTGGCAGCGGCGGCATTAGGTGTAGGTTTAGTTCGAGGTGTTGTAGCAGCAGCCAACGGTAATAGTCCCGGAAGGGCTATCCAGAAGGGTTTAGGGGCTGGCTTAAAAACAGCAAGTGTCGTTGGTACTTTAGGTCTAATATCTCCCAATGCGGGAATTGATTTCAAGGATAATGGCCAAATTGCCTATGATCCCAATCGTTCATGCGACTCAACACGTAATGGCTAGTTGGTGATTGTGATTTAAATTGGTATCTGGGAGCCTGACCGACTGACACATCTTCTAGGGAAACAGACAGGATGCCCGTACTACGGCGATTGGCGATC
>CAZTRW010000296.1:0-2240 GCA_964616725.1 uncultured bacterium | reverse complement strand
TTGCTGGGTTGAGGGGGATTGCTTTTAGGGGGGGTTTGCTGATTAAGATAGGGACTAATATAGCCAGCGTAGTGGGAAGAGTTTAAAAAATTTTCTTGCTCTTCTTTAACTTTCTCTTCTAGGGCTAAATGGTTGTAGATATCGGCAAAATCTGGTTTCTGAAAAAACTCTATGGCTTCTGCCGGTTTGCCAAAAAAGCAGAGCCGTCCTCCTTTGCCTAAAAAAACCAGGCGATCGCACAAATGAATATGGCTAGTCGCATGGGTAACTAAAATAATTGTCCGACCATTTTTAGCTAAACCTTGCAGTAATTCCATCATCTTTTTATCTAATCCTGGATCAAGCCCAGAGGTGGGTTCATCCAAAAAAAAGAGTTTCGGATCTGACAATAATTCTACTCCAATACTGACTCGTTTTCGCTGTCCACCACTCAATTCTTTGATCGAGGTATTTCTATGATCGGACATTTGAATATCTTGGAGAATTTTGGCGATCGCCTCTTCAATCTTAGTATCATGAGGCAGGCGCAACTGGGCGGCATATCTCAAAACTTCTTCAACTGTTAAATTCTGATGAATAATATCATCTTGAGGAACATAACCAATATGACTACGATAGATATTAAAATTAATCCGTAAATCCTCTCCATTCAAATAAATACGCCCTTGGTTTTGATCCGTTTTCTCAATTCCCAATAGAGTTCGCATTAAGGTTGATTTTCCCGCACCACTTCCCCCCACTAATGCCACAAATTGCCCTGGCTCAATAAACAGAGAAATATCATCTAATAACGTCTTAGATTCCCCATTTTTCTTAACTGTTTTTTTCAAATGATAGGCATCTAAGCGAATTTTATTTCCCGGATCGCCAACCACCAGATAATCGCTTTGTCGCCTCAAGATATAGGGGCCAATATGAACAATAGCGTGATCGATCAATGGGGCAGAATCGTTAACTCTTTGACCATTAATAAACGTACCATTACTACTATAATCTTTGAGGATATAACCCCCACGAGGATCGGGTTCAATCACTGCATGACGGCGAGATACAATCGGAGACTCTAAGGGCAAATTTGCTGCTGGATCTCGTCCAATGGTAATTCCATTGCCCAGAGCAACTGAGCCAGTAAGCGCCTGAGAACTGGGAATATTGGCAGGAGAATGATAATAGGTTAAAGTAATGAGATGCTGTGGATTTTGACCGATTTGTAATTGTTCACCCTCTTGTAAACGATGACCAGCGTTTACTGTGATCCGAGCATGGTCAATAAATAAGCCATTGGTGCTAGGTTTATTTTGGCCATTACCATCGTAAATATAGTAATCTTGTCCGATGCGTTTCAGGGTAGCGTGAATCCCGGAAATGATATCCCAGTGTTCAGGAACTATTAAGTCGGCAAGTTGGCGATCGCGACCTAACTTATGATAGTCTCGAGTCAGCGGTAGAGATAAAATCTCACCTTGCTGGTTCAAAATAAGCTGGGGACAATTGCCCAAAATAGTGGTGGACTGATGGTACGCACGGGTCATAAGTGATAGTCTGTAGGTTAAGATCTCATCAGTGTATCATAAACTCCTTCTACCACCCTAATTCGGCATCTCAAACCCTCTAATCAATACTACGCCCATTATAAACTTGAGGGGCTTTTCTAGGAGCAGGAGGAGCCGCGCTGGCTTCCCGTTCTTGTTTTCGATTGGACTGAAAATAATTCTGCCATAAATGGGGAGCATTGAGCGTATCGCCGCCGTGCCGAGTGAGTCGTTGGCGAATGCGACAAAGCACAGGAGTATTCACACAAGCTCCGGCAATAATTGCTTGACCTTTGGTAAGAGCCGGAAGTTCATTTAAAAGATCTCTGCCGGCGGCTTCTACGCCATGTTTGAGACTATCTTGATCGACAGGGTTGATAATGCGTAAAAGAAACTGACTCATACATTGAGAAAGGACATCTGAATCAAGTTTTCCAGGACGTTGGGTAATCAATCCTACCCCTAATCCAAACTTGCGTCCTTCGCTGAGAATAGTTCGCAGAATGGCTTTGCAGCGAGAAGGTTCATGAGCGGGGGCAAAGCGATGGGCTTCTTCGACGAGAATAAAGACAGGAAAGGGAAGATAATTTTCATCGTCTGGAAGGAGTTTTTCTTTTTGGGTATTCATGCGGGCTTGATAGGCTTGTCGCAGAATTGCGGCACAAATCACTTGTTGTTCTTCTTGGGCAATTTCGTTCATTTGTAAAA
>CAZTRW010000295.1:0-2311 GCA_964616725.1 uncultured bacterium | reverse complement strand
CCTTGCTCTAGACAGAGTGTGAGGACTTTTTGAACTACCATAATTCCACCATGGCAATGAAATTCCACCACATCTTCACGAGTGTAGGAACGGGGAGCTTTCATAATCAACAGTAAAGCTTCATCTACTCTGATGCCCGTTTGGGGATCGCGGATATAGCCATAGAGGATACGGTGGCTCTCCCAAGGCTGTTTTCCGGGAGCCTGAAATAGGGTTTGAGCGATGGTTAATGCTTGGTTTCCTGAGAGTCGGATGATGCCTACACTGCCTTCTTGGGGTATAGTCGCCGTGGCGATCGCAGCAATCGTATCTCCTCCTATCCACTGTGACATTGATCAACGCCCTCTTCCCTGTATCTCTGTCAATAATACCTTACTGCCCTATCCTCTAGATTTAGGTCTGACAACTTTTTCATGTCTGACTTTCGTCAGATAGAAAAACTATCTTCATCATCCATTTGCACATCCAAGTTTGCGGCTAATACTTCTGCCATCATCACTTCCAACGCTGCCGTATTGAGGGTATGAACTGGTTGATTTTGCAGAGGATTAGACAGAGGAATTAGTCGTAAAATATGGTGATCTCGCACCAAATCAAAATAGGTTTCCTGTTCGGCAGATTGTTTGAGTTCTAAATAATCAAAGCTTTGGATATTCAAATATAAAGTATGGTTAGCGATCAAGGTAGCGCGGAGCGGATCGGCAAACACTTCCTGAATATAAACTTCTCCATTTGCTTGAGCTTGATCGTCACAAAATTCTATGTAACGAACCCGATGGAGATCCCCAATCACTTTCTGGATATCCTGTGGATTCACCACGATTCCTGTGTTGAGAATGCAAGGAGCAGGTAACCGGGTATTGCCAGGCAATTGATCGTAACTCATGGGAAAAACTCTCTGAATTTTAAAAGAGGACGACAAGACTACTGAGGATTTGACATCCCAAGACTGCACCCTAGGATAAAATCGCCTGTCAAGTAGTCTATGAGACAATTGTATCCCAAGTCTTTTCCCGATACTTGCCAGATTCTACGGAATTTTTGACAAAATTAGGGGTATTGCTTGCCAGTTTCGGACTTCGTCCGACATGAATCGGACTGCATCCGACATAAAAGGGTAGCGGGGGGAATGTCTATTCGCAGATTAACATAACCTATGGGGGGAATGGCAATGAAATGGATAGCCGTCATCGGTGGAGCGATCGCCTTTTACACCAGTATCCCGATTTCCTCTTTAGGAGGGTTAGAATTTACAGGGATAGCACGCCTGGCTCCGGCGATCGGTATACTGATTGGCCTGATCTTAGGTCTGATAGACTGGGGATTGTCTGCTTTAGGTATGCCGATTCTAGTGCGTAGTGCGGTAGTTGTTGCTCTGTGGGTGGGGATTACTGGAGGATTGCACTTAGATGGCGCAATGGATACAGCCGATGGGTTCGGGGTAACGAACCCCGAACGTCGGTTAGAAGTGATGAGTGATAGTGCTACTGGAGCTTTTGGGGCGATCGCCGGTATCCTCATTCTTTTACTCAAAACTACGGCCTTAGCTTCTTTGACAGCACATCGAATTTGGGTAATTACCGCTGTAGCCGGATGGGGACGTTGGGGGCAACTCTGGGCAATCTGGCGTTATCCTTATCTCAAACCCACGGGAAAAGGAGCGTTTCACAAAGAGGCGATTCAATCCTATGGCGATGTCCTTCCCACTTTAGGGTTACTTTTAATACTCAGTGGGGGACACCTTTGGTACACACCAGCAGGGAGTCTCGGTGCGAACGCCTGTTTGACACTAGGATGGGGAGCGATCGCCTTAATCAGTGGATTTTGGTTTCATCGCCAGTTAGGAGGACATACGGGAGATACCTATGGCGCAGTTGTAGAATGGACAGAGAGCCTGGGTTTAGTCTGGGCTACCCTATTTTTTCACTGATCCCCCATCATGAAGGTAAATTCTTTTCAAAAAGCAACACCCATAGATTAAAATTACTGACTAAAAGAAACTTTTTATCCTGATTACCATCTCAAAATCTAGCAAAGTCTACTTGTTCATGTCTGACGAAGTCAGAAACTTTAACCAAGGTTATCCGCATGTCTAAACCATTTATTCCCCTGATTACATTCGGCTCTCTGGTAGTTGTGTCCGTAGGCGCGATCCTCCTGGGGAGTCGCTGTGCGATCGCCCAATCTTCGACCGCTCCCACCCCCCCATCAGTAAATATCCAAGAAATTTTTAGCTTAAGTCGTGCCAAAAAACTAGCTCGCCAAGCCGCCGAACAAGCCAATGGGGGGCTCCATCAATACCGGGCAGAAA
>CAZTRW010000294.1:0-2386 GCA_964616725.1 uncultured bacterium | reverse complement strand
GGGTTGAGGGAGGGGTTGCGGGAGGGGTTGAATTCCTTGGGAGTGTTGATCGAGGTACAATTCGGCGTGATGATTGTGGATGATTAGGGCTAGATGATGATAGTTGCCATCGCTAAGATTAAGGGTGGGTATCCAGAGCAGTGAGGATTGGGGATAGAGGAGCTTGATTTGTTCTTGGGAGTTGCGCAGTTGGAGGTATCCTAAGCCATAGTTGTAGTTGTATTGGCGGGTACCTTTGCCTAGGATATAGTAGCGATCGCCAGGTTGAGATTGAGTCAGTTTGATCCACACTTCTATTACCATCGGTTCAGTCAGATTTAAGTGCGGCGGGTTGCCACAGTCGATATAGTCATCCACGCCATCAAAATTCAGAGCGCCTTCGGTGGCAGGATAAGTTATCCTCAATTGAGAGGGAGATTCGTCAGCAGCAGAGGGGTTTTCCAAGGGATTCGGGATGGGTTGATTCACTTGACAGAGAGGGAGCGAAGTCGATTGAGAGCGGCGGCTAATTCTAAGGGACGAAATTCGACTAGGTTGCCGTCGGGAAAGGGAGTGAGGATGTCTAATCCGTCTGTTTCCCAATCAGCATGAATGTAATTGATGGTTTCGGAGAGGGTTCTTTTGCCATTAAGATAACGATCTTTAGCATAAATCAGGGCGGCGGCGATCGCCTGCAATTGTCCCACTTCCACCAATTGTTCTATGTGAGATAAATCAATCACTGCTTCTCCGAATACCAATTCAGCTAAATTCCTGACCTTGATCTGTATGGATTTATGCCCACGACTGGGGTCTAAACTTGCTCCTAGGGGGATGCGAGGGGAAATTTGCCCAAAATGATCTCCGCCTTCGATTTGCCGCTCTGTGGGGTATTGAGCCGCAATTCTTCTCGCCGCCACCGTTACATCTTCAGGAATAAAATGATGCATGGCAATCACCGTATCAGCGACTTCAAAATAGTCTCCACTACCACCAATCACCAGTAGGGTAGATACGCCATAATCGGTATAGAGGGAACGGATTTTGTCGATCAGGGGAGTAATGGGTTCTAAGTTTTTGGCGATGAGGGCTTGCATCCGGCGATCGCGAATCATAAAATTAGTAGCCGCCGTATCTTCATCCACTAAAAATAACCGTGTGCCTACTTCCAGTGCCTCCATCATATTTGCCGCTTGGGAGGTACTGCCACTGGCGTTAGTGGTAGAAAATCGGCGGGTATCCAAACCTTGGGGAAGATGGTTAATGAAGGGAGAAATATCTACGCCGGTGACAGCGCGCCCATCTTCGGCGCGAATTTTAACCGCTGTGCGATCGCTCACTACCTTTTCTCGGCCATCTCCAGGAATATGGTTATAAATTCCCAACTCAATCGCTTTCAGGAGCGTAGACTTGCCATGATAGCCTCCTCCCACAATCAACGTTACGCCTTGGGGAATACCCATACCCGTAATCGCGCCCTGATTTGGGGTATCTAGGGTAACTTGCAGGGAGGGGGGAGACTGAAAAGGAATAGCTTTTTCGGTTAATCCGCGGTCATCGGCTCCACTACGGCGGGGTAAAATAGCGCCATTAGCGACAAAAGCCACTAAACCGTGAGAGGATAATTGCGATCGCAACATCTCTGCATCTTCCACCGTTTCGATATGGCGTTGCAGACTATCTGCGGGTAAGTGTGCATACTTCAGCGCCTTGTCTACCAGGATGGGGATATCTTCACAGAGCAGCGCTGCTGCCTGTCTGCCTAAAATTCGCCTTCCTTGAGCCGGTAACCCGACGGTAAAGCGAGCTTCTATCCCTTCTGGAGTAATCATCATCGCACTGCGACGCAATACCTGTTGTCCCACGTTGATGATCTCAATTAAACCACTATTTCCCGTGCCGCGACGCTCGCTGAGATCCCGTGCCTTTTCTCCGAAGGTGCGCGTGAGAAAATCGCATAGGGCGATCGCCCGACTAGAATGAGCATAGGTTGACGGGGGAAACTTCGCCACCCCATGGGGAACCAGCACCCGCATCTGACTGGGTGTCGCAAAAGGGTCTCCTTGTACGCGATCGACCCTCAGGGTAAAATCAGGAAAGGTATATCTGCCACGAATCTCTTGATAGGCTTTATACCCTTGACCCTCTAAGCGATAGAGAATCTGACTTAACGCTGTATGATTTACCATACTTGAATCAACAATTATGGGCACTTCTATTAATTGACGATAGCGTAAATTAATGAGATAATCAAGAGAGAATATCAAGGAAAAGTATCATGGATAAAATCAGTTTTTTCACAGAGAAAACTGTTGAAATGTTCATCATTTTTTGATCGAGATTTTCCTTGGATAATTAGGGTTTGCTGAATAAGTTAGGAAAAATCGCGATCGCGTAGCTAACCGCA
>CAZTRW010000293.1:0-2395 GCA_964616725.1 uncultured bacterium | reverse complement strand
GGCTTGCACTTGGGGGGGCATCAGCATCCCTTTGTACACGAGGGTGCGGGCGGAAAGGCTGGTGGGATACCAGTATTCGTCAATTCCAGGTACGCGGATGGCGGTGTGGGAGCGTTTGCGAATGACGTAGAGTTTGCGCTCGAAAGCGAGATCGTCAGGGAGGTGGGGATTTCGGGCAATAAATACCTGCTCCATGAAGGGTTCGCTGGCTTTGGCGGTTTCTCCAAGGGTGCTGTTGTCTGTGGGGACATCGCGCCAACCTAGCACTTGTTGCCCTTCTTCAGCAACGATTTGCTCAAAGATTGCTCGGCCTTTGGCTCTGGCGGTAGGATCGGGTGAGGAGAAGATCATGCCGACGGCGTATTGTCCGGGTTCGGGTAGAGTTATCCCTTCCTTTTGGGCTACTTTAGCCATAAACTTGTGAGGCATCTGGATTAAAATCCCCGCGCCGTCTCCTGTGTTGGGTTCGGCTCCAACGGCTCCCCGGTGTTCTAAGTTGACGAGAATAGTCAATGCTTGTTGTACGATCGCATGGGATTTTTCTCCTTTCATGTGGACGATGAAGCCAACGCCACAAGCATCATGTTCATATTGAGGATCGTATAAGCCCTGTTTTTGCGGTGAGTTCATTGCTTTGCTAGTCGGTAATGGGTAATGGGGGGTGAAGATCGCCCGGTCAACTTGCCACCTTCTACTGTCTTGCCGGTCGGCGACAGTCGAAACTGTCTACTGTCTACTGTTTATTGGATTGATTTTGCCGGTAAAGTGAGGCGATCGCCATTTTCTTAATAAAATGATCGGAATTTGTCCGCTCTTATTAGCAAGATTTCTTAGTATTCTCACCCAAATTGCAAAGGTTGCATTCTTGAATTGCGGTGATATCACGCCACAGTCCAGACAGTAGAGACGAGCCGCCCCTCTTATCCCTACTGTCGCACTTCCCAAAGTTTAATTCGGCCATCGGCACCACCACTCACCAAAATATCTCCTTTCGGGCTAAACGCTAAAGATAAGATTTCGCCCTCATGGTCTTTGAGAAATCCTAAAAGTTCCTGAGTTTGGAGATTCCAGAGTTTAATAGTTTGGTCACGTCCTCCACTCGCCAGCCATTGCCCATCTGGGCTAATCGCTAAGGCTTTGACTTCTCCAGAATGGGTTAAGGTGGATTCGACTTGGGCTGAGGGTAAATGGTAGATAAAAATCTGACTTCCTTGGCTGGCAACCAAACGTTGATTTCCGGGCATAAACGCCAAGGCTTGCACAGGAGCATTCGTAATTTTCGGTAAAGGTTTATCTTGGAAATTGAGGAGGTTGATTTGATATAAATGACCGGCATCTGTACCCGCGACCACGGTATTTTGATCGGGACTAATGGCTAAACGATTTACCCAGCCCGTTTCCCAGGAAAAAGTGAGGCGGCGAAATCCGTTCTGCAAGTCCCAGAGTTTGACGGTGCGATCGCGGCTTCCTGTCGCTAAAATCTGATGGCGATCGCTAATTCCCACCGTCACTACCCCTTGCAACCCTTCCTTCGGTTTCAGTTCCCACTGCTCCTGACTCTCTTTCCGGTCAGACGAAGCCTGAAAATTCCACAGTTTTAAGCCATTATCGCTACGACTAGCACTGGCTAAAATTTTCCCATCCCTACTCATAGCCAAAGCACTTACCGAGTAGGTACCACGACTATCCTGATGACCCTGAAGGGTGCGCGTTGGGCTTCCTGTGGGTAACTCCCATAACTTGACAGTTCCTTCCTTGCCGTTACTGACTAAGATTTGTCCATTGGGACTAATCAGTAAGGCGCTGACGGGTTCTCCTAGGGGTTCTAGGGTTTTTACTAAATCAATTTTTACTTTAGCTGTATGGAGCGCAATTTTTTTCGGCGAGGAGAATGGCAGTTTTTCTAGAGGATTGTTACTTCCGTACCAAACTCCTCCCACGGTCAAAGCAAGTATAAACAGTCCAGCTAATAGGGGATGCCAAGAGGGGCGACGGGGGTCTTTCCCAGAGACAGGTAGGGCGGATGAGGGTGAGAAAGAGGCGGCAGACTGTCCCCTGGTAAGGAAAAAATAATCCTGGTCATTGTTAAAAGCGGGTTGAATGGGGATTTTCTTACGGTGGAGGGGTTTGAGGTGTTGTCCCTGTTGGACTGCTTTTTGGGAGGGAAAGGGATCGCGACCCTTGAGCAGATGGGTGCGATCGCACCAAGGACAACGATCCAAATGATTACCGTATCGATGTTGTTCGTTTTTATCGCAAACCACCAAGGCAGACTCGGCTTCTTGGAGCGCAATTTGCCAAGTTTTAGCATCCGGTCGCACATGGGGGTTATCAAATCCTTCCTCAAAACAGCGATGAAACAGCAGTTGTAGCTTGGGATGGAGCAAGGTAAAGG
>CAZTRW010000292.1:0-2399 GCA_964616725.1 uncultured bacterium | reverse complement strand
ATCGCATAACCCAAACTGCATCACCTCCGGGCACTGATTCAGCAAGCCCTAATTAGGCGATCAACCTTACTAAACACATTCAATTTTCTATTCCCCAAAACCCTAGGAGGCGGGTTTGAAACCCGCTCCTACAGCAGCAGTAAGGATGTCAATAATAGACCAGAGCAACTTGCTAGATATTTCCGCGCATAAAGATATGCTGAGAACTTTGAGGCTCTGACTGTTCCGGGGGACGGCGTTGGATATAGGTGCCATCTGATTGTAGATCCCAAGCATGACGGTTATCGCCTAACATCACCCCTAAAATTTCTTGTAAGTCTTTTTTGATTTTGGGGTCTTCAATGGGGGTAACGGCTTCTACTCGTCGATCTAAATTACGAGGCATCCAGTCAGCGCTGCCAATGTAGGATTCTTCTGCGCCGTGATTGTGGAAGTAAAAGATGCGAGCGTGTTCTAGGAAACGGCCGACGATACTGATAACGCGAATGCGATCGCTCACTCCCGGCAGTCCCGGTCGCAAAGCGCACATTCCCCGGACAATCAAATCGATTTCCACTCCGGCTTGAGAGGCTTCATACAAAGCGTGGATAATTTGAGGATCGACCAAGGAATTCATTTTGGCGACAATACGAGCATGGTGCCCTTGGCGAGCGTGAGCGATTTCGCGGTGGATTAGCTCCATCATGCGCGATCGCAAACTCACCGGAGCCACCAACAACTTCCGATAAGATCGTTGTCGAGAATATCCCGTCAAAAAATTAAACAAATCCGTCAGATCGGCTCCCAACTCTTCCCGACAAGATAAAATCCCCAAATCCGTATACAACTTCGCCGTTTTGGGATTATAATTCCCCGTCCCAATATGAACATAACGGCGCATTTGATCCCCATCTCGACGCACCACTAAGACCACCTTGGTATGAGTTTTTAAGCCCACCAATCCATACACCACATGAACCCCAGCACTTTCTAGAGTTCTTGCCCATTGAATATTATTTTCCTCATCAAATCGGGCCTTGAGTTCCACCAAAGCCACCACCTGCTTACCATTTTCTGCTGCCGCAATTAAGGACTTCACAATCGGCGAATCTCCAGAAGTACGATACAGAGTCATCTTAATCGCCACTACTTTGGCATCATAGGCAGCTTCCGTGATAAATCGCTGTACTGTTGCACTAAAAGAATCATAGGGATGATGAAAAAATAAATCCTGTTCTCGAATCAGATCAAAAATACTTTGCCCTTCTTCCTGCTCTGGCAAAAACGGATCAAACCGAATCTCTTTTAAGCCTTGGAGAACATGGGGAATGCGGGGAGACCATTCCGAATCTTTCAAATGGGGTAAAGGGAGGCCCATAAAACTCATGAGATCTCCTAAACCAACTAAGCCTTCTACCTCATAAATATCTTGTTCCTGTAGCTCCATTTCTCGGATTAACATTTCGCGAATTTTGGCAGGAGTATTCTGCATAATTTCCAATCGAACGACCGATCCGCCTAGACGACGTTTCCGCAGTTCTTGTTCAATGGCTAAAAGCAAGTCATCAGCTTCATCTTCTTGCACGGAGAGGTCAGCATTGCGGGTAATGCGAAAGGGATAATATTCTTGAATATTCATCCCTGGAAATAGGGGTTCTAGGTTATGAGCAATAATCTGCTCTACAGGAACTCCCATCCAACGAATGGGGGTTTGATCGGCTGAGGTGCTTTGGAGTTCTGAGGGTAAAGGTAAGAACCGAGGTAAGGTTTTGGGGACTTTGACTCTGGCAAAGCGGTCTTCACCTGTTTCTGGATCTTTGACTAAAACTGCTAAATTCAGGCTGCGGTTAGAAATGTGAGGAAAAGGATGGCTAGGATCGACGGCTAGGGGAGTGAGAATGGGAAAGATTTGTTTTTCAAAATAGTTTTGATAATAGAGGCGTTGTTCTTGATTTAAGTCGATATAATCAAGAAGATGAATCCCTTCTTTGAGTAGTTTTGGTTTGAGGGTTTGATGAAAATGTTGATGTTGTTGTTGAATGGTGGGATGTAGTTTTTGACTGATTTCGATGAGCTGTTGTTCGGGGGTCCGTCCATCGGGGGTGAGTTTGTGAACTTGTGCTTCTACTTGTTTTTTCAGAGCCGCAATTCGTACCATGAAAAATTCATCGAGATTGCTGCTAAAAATGGCCAGAAACTTTAATTGCTCTAGGAGGGGAGTGCGATCGTCTAAGGCTTCCTGCAAGACTCGTTTGTTGAATTCCAGCCAACTCAGTTCGCGATTGAAGTAGTATTGGGGATCGGTGAGATCGATCGCCTCAATTTCTGGGTCAGTTGCGGAAGACTTTTTCGGTTTGGCCATGAGGTTAATAGGGGGTAATCAAGACATTAAGATACACCTGTTTTCCCCAGAGTGAATG
>CAZTRW010000291.1:0-2479 GCA_964616725.1 uncultured bacterium | reverse complement strand
CTCTTTTGATTCTGATCGGCACTTGGTCAAGTGGGTGGGGCGATTCTTGGTATGATGGATAAGTTAGATGCTTAATAAGTCAGTCGATTATGACAGCAGCAATTAAGAAAGGGTCCATGGTACGGGCAGTTGCAGAGAAACTAGCGAATTCTCTAGAGGCTTCTGCCAGTGATTCCCGATTTCCTCCCTACATTTTTACGACTCAAGGTGAGGTGATGGATATTAAGGGAGACTATGCTTTGATTAAATTTGGTCAGGTTCCCACCCCTAATATTTGGTTACGGGTAGATCAACTAGAATTGTTTGTCTAAAGGAATCAGCATGATATCAACCCTCAAAGGACAGAGGTGTATATTTTCCCGTGTCGCCATCATTGGTGCGGGAAAGGTGGGGAGTACCCTGGCGCAGCGGATTGTGGAGAAGAATTTGGCGGATGTGGTTTTGCTGGATACTATTGAGGGAATGCCGCAAGCGATCGCCCTAGATTTGACGGAAGCACGGGGGGTAGAGCATCATGATCGCCGGTTGGTGGGAACGAATAATTATGCGGATTTGGCGGGTGCGGATATTGTGGTGATTACGGCGGGAAAACCCCGTACTCCAGGGATGAGTCGAGATGATTTGATTGAGACTAACGCCAAAATTGTGATCGATGCTGTCAAACAGGCGATCGCCACTTGTCCATCTGCTATTTTTATTGTCGTGACTAATCCTCTGGATATTATGACTTATCTGGCTTGGCAAGCGAGTGGTCTCGATCCACACCGGGTGATGGGAATGGCAGGGATTTTAGATTCTTCTCGCTTTCAAACCTTTATTGCTCTAGAGTTAGGTTGCTCTATTACTGATATCAGTACCTTGGTTTTAGGGGGACATGGGGATTTGATGGTGCCTTTGCCTCGATTGGCTACGGTTCGAGGGATTCCGATCGCTGAGTTGATGGATGGGGCAACGATCGCGCGGTTAGTGGAGCGCACCCGGAATGGGGGTGCGGAAATTGTACAATTAATGAAAACTGGGGGAGCTTACTATGCCCCTGCTTCTGCAATTTGTGTGATGGTGCAGGCGATTTTGCAAAACCAGTCTCGCTTTTTGCCGGTGGCGGCTTATCTCCAGGGAGAATATGGTTTGCACGATATCTATCTGGGGGTACCTTGTCAGTTGGGTTGCCGTGGGATTGAACGAATTTTGGAGTTGCCTTTGACTGAGGCAGAGAGGGAGGCGTTACATAGCTCGGCTGATGCACTGCGACAAGGATTAGCCATAGCACGGGGTTGGGTGGGTTAGCTCAGGCGACTGAGGAAACTTTTGAGGCGATCGCTTTTGGGCTGGGAAAATAGATCTTGGGGATTACCGACTTCTTCGATAATGCCTTGGTGAAAGAAGAGAACTTGGTTGGAGACTTCTCGCGCAAACTGCATTTCATGGGTGACGACTACCATCGTCATGCCTTCTTGCGCTAGTTGTTTCATGACGGTGAGCACTTCTCCGACTAATTCGGGATCGAGGGCGCTGGTGGGTTCATCGAAAAGGAGTACAGTGGGTTTCATGCAGAGGCTGCGGGCGATCGCCACTCGTTGTTTTTGTCCTCCAGACAGTTGTTCTGGATATACTTCTGCTTTATTGCCTAATCCAACTTTTTCCAAATACTGTAAGGCGCGATCGCGACATTCTGATTCTGAGTGCTTTAATACCTTGAGAGGAGCGAGCATTAAATTTTGTAATACGGTTAAATGGGGAAACAGATTAAAGTGCTGGAACACCATCCCTACCCGACTTCGCAGTTCCCGCAATACCTTTTGACTTAATTGGGGATGGGAAATATCAATTCCCATTACTTCTAAGCGTCCTTGGTTAATGGTTTCTAAACGGTTTAAGCAGCGCAAAAATGTGGTTTTTCCACAGCCAGAGGGCCCAATGACGGATACCACATCCCCTTCGTAGAAACTGGTTGTAATTCCTTTGAGCACTTCTAAGTCTTTAAACTTCTTGTGGAGGTCTTCGCATTGAATAATGGGAGCAGGGGAGTTAGCCATGGTGGAGGGGGAGACTGGATTTAAGGCGTTGTCAGCATAGCTTACTATGTCTGGACAAAATGTATTCTCAACTACTTTTATTCGGAACTGAACCGTGAATACTAAACATCTGGCTCCTGTGGAGGAAAAGGATCGGGATGAAAATAAGTTTAAAACTAATCCGCAAATTTCAGGGATTTCTGGCGATCGCTAGTTGTTTTTTAGTGATATTCATGACTAGCTTATCCAGTTTTGCGCAAGGAACCCCCACGTTAAAAGTAGCGACAGAACCTACCTTTCCTCCTTTTGAGATGCAAGATGGGGAAACGGGAAAACTGATTGGATTTGATCTAGAATTAATGGCGGCGATCGCGGAAACAGCCTCATTCAATATTGAGATGATGAGTCTACCCTTTGATGGTCTCATTCCGATGTTACAAGCATCGACCGCCGATGCGGCTATC
>CAZTRW010000290.1:0-2495 GCA_964616725.1 uncultured bacterium | reverse complement strand
CCCCAAAGGTATCACCGAAATCATCCTTCTGCGTAGTGAAACCGAATTTGGCGGCAACCCCGAAATCCTTTACCGTCAAAAAGACAGCAAAAAAAAGAAAAAATCAGAGCGAAAGAAAACCATCCAATGGTTTCGCACCCTATACAACGACTTCGCCAACATTCTCTCCAAACTCTAGAGTTGGCTCTCTACGCACAACCCCCTTCCATAATCTTCATAATCTCTGAAGCCACCCTAGACCAATTATAATTCAACTCACTTAACTGTCGCCCATTACGTCCCATCTCCTCCGCCACATCCAAATTAGACAACAAATAATTAATCGCTTCAGCAAAAGCATCCGGATTGGCATAATCACTCACCAGCAAACCATTCTTCCCTGGAATCACCACCTCTGGATTCCCCCCTCGCACCGTCGTGATAATCCCCAACCCCGTTGCCATTGCCTCATAGTGAACCCGCGCTAACGGCTCTTGCCATTGAGAGGCACACACAAAAATATCCCCTAACAGAAAATAATCCTGGACTCGATCTGGCGCAATAAACCCTGTTAATTGTACCCCATCCCCCAGCTTTTTAGCCTCTTCCTTCAAGGTACGCACATACTCATTCTCTTCATTTCCTCCATACCATTTACTTCCCACCATCAGCAATATCGCCGTTGGATGGCGCTGAAGCACTTGGGGAAAAGCACGCAGCAGCACATCTGGTCCCTTCTTATCCGTTAAGCGTCCCACATACAGTACCACTTTACGATCTTCTAAACCATGCTCTGCCAATAAACTCTGGCGACGCTCTAAGACTCCTGGCTCCCATCGCGGTTGAAAACGCTCCAAATCAACCCCCGCATAAACCGGTTTTAATTTATCCTGGTAACCAGGAAACAATTCGGCAATCCCATCCGCAATAAATTGGCTCACTGTCACTACCTTCTCCACTCGACTCAAACATTGGTGGGCCAAATCAGGGGTGATTTTTTTATCATGAAACATCTCATTGTGCATACTCAGTAAGAAACGACTGTGGGGAGCTGCTGCCGCTACTAGGGGCAGATATTTGGGGCGATTGTAAAAAATGACCCAATCAAAAGACTCCTGAGCCACAAACTCTGCCACAGCTTGGTAATACGCCTCAGAATTCTCTGGGGTTGCCCGCTGATAACGAATCCCCTGGCGGATTTCCTGCTCTGGCAAAGTGGGGTCAGTCACGGAGAACACAGTAATGTCATGTTCTTTACTTAAGTAAGGCAAGATCCCATCAATGTAGGTTTGAATTGCCCCACCCCGCACGCAAGGAACCGGTAACTTTTCTGTACAAACTAATACAATTTTCATGATCTTGCCAAATAATAGGGTTCATGATAGATTACGGCTTAAAATCAGGACTTAATCACAGTTCCCTCCAAAAAGAGATAGTGAAAGTCAAAAGAGTAAAGAGGAGTAAACCAAGCTGATTGTATAAGTTTGTTCTACACCATCCTTGCTCTAAGATGGTACACTAAATCCTGCTGGATAGCCATGAAAAATCTGATCGAAGAATAAACTGGGCTAATCTAATTTTTGACCAAGTTTCAGTTTTGCTGATGTGATGTCTAGATCGGGTCTTGATACTTTATATCAGGGAAAATCTATGCTATGTTTCATCTATACAGTAGTAATGCAGTTAAAGCAGGAAAGTGAGGGAGTCCTGTGATTAAAATTGACAGGAGAATCAGGAAAACCAGCCATTTTGTAATCATATATTGATCGTAACTGACATGGAACGTAGGAAAAATCAGAAGTACTTGGAAATTGCTGTAGTAGGAATAAGCTGTCGATTTCCAGGGGCAAAGGACTACCACCAGTTTTGGCAGAATCTAGAAAATGGAATCAATAGCATTACCGAAATTCCTGAAGCAAGATGGCAGATAGATCGTTATTATGCTAGTGGTGCTCAAACCCCTCAAAAAACTATTAGTAAATGGGGTGGTTTTATCGACGGTGCTGACAAGTTTGACGCGCAGTTTTTTGGTATTTCTCCGAGGGAAGCAGAAAGGATCGATCCTCAGCATAGAATTATGCTGGAATTGAGTTGGTCTTGTTTAGAAGATGCGGGATATTCGCCCTGGGAACTCTCAGGAACTGAAGTGGGAGTTTTTATTGGGGTATGTAACTACGACTACGATCAGATACAGCATCAACAAGAGGATAATGTGAATGGTCATAGTGGCACAGGCACGTGGGTGTGTATGCTGCCGAATCGAATTTCTTCCTTTTTTAATTTTCATGGGCCAAGTATACCGGTGGATGCAGCGTGCTCTAGTTCTTTGGTGGCAGTACATCAGGCGATTCGGGCAATGGCGGCGGGAGAGTGTGATAGTGCGTTAGTGGGGGGAGTGAGTGTGTGTTGGACTCCGACGCGCTATATTCAAATGAGTCAATTGGGAATGCTCTCGCCCACGGGTCAATGTAAGACTTTTGACAAAGATGCGGATGGGTATGTGCGCGGAGAAGGGG
>CAZTRW010000289.1:0-2546 GCA_964616725.1 uncultured bacterium | reverse complement strand
GGTCAACCCCGACTCCTGTTTGAACCGGGAGATTATCAACTGGAAGGTTTACAAGTGCGGGGGATTGAGGTACAACGCTTGCAGAAGAAACCCGGTAGTCAATTTCCCAAGAATGTCACTTGGGTGTGGAAACAAGCAGGAATTAAAATATTACATCTCGGAGGGATGGCTTCACCCGTGACCGTAGAACATAAAATCCTCATGGGGAGACCAGATGTGGTCTTTATTCCTGTGGGCGGCGGGCCCAAAGCCTATAGCGCAGAAGAAGCAAAAAATGCTCTAGAGATGTTGAATCCCCGGATGGTGATTCCTACCCATTATCAAACCCTGGCGGCAGACCCTTCGGCTTGTGAGTTGACCAGTGTAGAGGCGTTTTTGACGGTGATGAATGGCACGCCGGTACGGAGAATTGGTGGCGATCGCCTCACTCTGGAACCCCAGAATTTGCCGACCACTGGCTCAGAAATTCAAATTCTCAGTTATAACTTTTAATACTCCCCCATTGATCGAGAGGTAGTTCTAGCGTGGTTTTGTCAGTATCCCCAACTGTAACTCTGCAATTCCCTGATGAATATCAGCAACGACGGGAAAAAGTAATGGCGAAAATTGGCCAGGGAACGGCTATTTTTCGGAGTGCTTCCGTAGCGATGATGCACCATGATGTAGAGTACACTTTTCGCCAGGACAGTGATTTTTTCTATCTTACTGGTTTTAATGAGGCAAATGCAGTCGCGGTTTTAGCGCCTCACCACGAAGAACATCGTTTCATCTTATTTGTCCAACCCAAAGAGTGGGAAAAAGAAGTCTGGACAGGATATCGGGTTGGCATCGAGGCAGCGAAGAGTTTGTATGGTGCGGATGAAGCGTATTCTATTCAGGAATTGCCCGAAAAATTACCCCAATATTTGGCTAAAGCAGATCGAATCTATTATCGGTTTGGACGAGATGAATCCTTTAATCAGACTATTATTAATCAATGGCGTGCTCTGCTGAGACAATATCCCAAAAATGGCACGGGACCAACTGCGATCGAAGATCCGATTACAATTTTGCCCTCTTTACGGTTGATTAAAAGTGAGACAGAATTAGCCCTGATGCGTCAGGCGATCGCCATTTCCGTTGAAGGTCATCACTTAGCCAGAGAAATGGCCCAACCCGGATACTATGAGTATGAAATTCAAGCGGAAATGGAACGAGTATTTCGCCAAAAAGGAGGCGTTGGCCCTGCTTATCCTTCCATTGTAGCTTCTGGCCCCAATAGTTGTATTCTCCATTATGTCGAGAACTCTCGTCAGTTAGAGTCAGGAGATTTATTACTGATTGATGCCGGATGTTGCTATGGCTATTACAACGGTGACATTACCCGTACTTATCCTGTGGGAGGAAAATTTAGCTTAGAACAGCGAGTGATTTACGAAATAGTCTTAGAAGCACAACGACAGGCGATCGCCCAAGTTAAACCCGGTAATCCCTTCAACCTGATTCATGATACCGCCGTTCACGTTCTCGTCGAAGGCATGATGGAATTAGGCTTTCTCGTCGGCGAATTTGAAGAACTCATCAAAGAAGAAAAATACAAACCTTATTATATGCATCGTACCAGTCACTGGCTTGGTCTAGATGTCCATGATGCCGGAGGATACAAACAAAATGCCGAAGAATGGCAAATTCTTCAACCCGGTCAAGTCCTAACCGTAGAACCCGGAATGTATATCAGTTCCCACGCCCAACCCGCCGAAGGTCAACCCCAAATTTTACCCCAATGGCATGGCATTGGGATTCGCATTGAAGATGATATTTTAGTGACAGAAACGGGACATGAAGTATTAACCGCCGCTGTTCCGAAAATGCCTGAAGAAATGAATATTGGTGATAGCAAGTAATGGGGAGTGTGCATCTCCCCTGACGGTGGAACTAAGAACTAGATGTTAGACTTCTTTTGGCAATTCTGGAGGAATACCACTCAAAAGTCCTTCGGGCATAGAGGGTGAAGGCTGACCAACAATGGCTCGCATTCCCTCTAAAGCCGAAGGAATACTCCGGGGGTCCATAAACATGACTTTACTGCTCTCGCTACTGCCAATTTTCATGCCCATTTCCATATAGTTTTGGGCAATTAAAAATTGCAAAGCCTCTTTGGCGATCGGATCGGATTTCAGCATCTTCGTCACAATTTGCATCGCCTCCGCCGTTCCCTGTGCCCTTAAAACCGCTTGTTGCCGTTCCGCTTGGGCCTTCAAAACGGTGGCTTTTTGTTGGGCTTCGGCATCAAGAATGGCTGCTTTTTGGCGAGCTTCGGCATCTAACACTTGTGCTTCCGCCCGTCCTTTAGCGCTATTAATGGCAGAATCTCTTTCCCCTTCTGAAGTTAAAATAGCCGCTCGTTTTTTCCGCTCTGCCGACATTTGCAATTCCATCGACTCTTGAACAGCTTTGGAGGGAATAATATCCCGCAATTCCACCCGTGTCACCTTCACGCCCCAGGGATCGGTGGCAATATCGAGATCTCGCAGTAAGACTTCATTAATTTCCGAGCGAGCCGTAAA
>CAZTRW010000288.1:0-2584 GCA_964616725.1 uncultured bacterium | reverse complement strand
GCGATCGCATAACCCAAACTGCATCACCTCCGGGCACTGATTCAGCAAGCCCTACGTATCAGAGGATCAATCGTTGAAGTTCAAGTAAAAAAAGAGACACGAGTATTTGAGGGAACAAACATTCAAGGGCAGTCTGTGCAGCCTCACCCCAATCCGGTAAATCGGATCGTTGAGTTAATAAATAAGTCCAGTGAGCGATCAGATAAGCAATCAAAGAGAGGATCAACCAACGATACATTCCCAGCAATGAACCCTGACCGAAACGATGTAAACCAAAACGGTGTTTGGCCGTTTTAAACCATCCTTCGATCTGCCATCTCCTCTTACCCCACCATTTAATCGTGCTAGCTTTCAGGGGTTTAGTAGATAAAACAAAACGTTTTTCTCGCTGACCATTATCACGTTTGAGATAGTACCAAGCAACAGAGACGGGAAACTTTAAGCCAACTAATCGTACTTGTTGTCCCTGTTTATGTAGATGCTTTAAAACTCGGCCATCAACTAATTTACGAGTCACAGGTATACCTGTAATGGCGTGATATTTAAGCTGACGAATACCGTGCAGAAATTCTAGGCTACCAAAAGCCGTATCAGCTTCGATGATCACCTGAAATCGAGAAGTTAAAGTTTTCGGTAAATGCTGAACCATTGAGAGTCCTAACTGAGCTTGTGTTCGAGTCCCTTTACCTCTCCACACCCGAAAATTCCAAGGTATTCGCCATCGCCCAATCACTAAATAGAGTACTACTAAATATAATCCTCTCTGACCATTATAAACTGAAATTAAATGCTCAAATTATGGGAATTTCCCCGTTTTTTCCAGGGTAGTTAAGTCAATAATTACCTGTAAAAACGGCCTACGTCCCTTGGGGCAATCAGATAAAACTTGTTTGAGTATATGGCGACGAACCATACCAATCATTTTCCTTGTTGACCAGGGATTGAGGTTTAAAAATCGGCTTAATGCACTGGCAGATTTGGTTTGACAATGAGCGGGTAAAGGATGCCCCTGCGCTTCTAAAAATAATCCCAGTATCGCTTCTAGGTTATCTTTTTGGTACTGCGTCGGCATTAAATCGGTTAAATTGGAGATCAGCTCTTGGGCGTGGGTGACCATTCTGGTTGCCGTACTATAAAATTACTTCTCACGCCCTTTTTCTCATATTTTGAGCCTTGATTTTCGCTCTGAGCCACTTTTTTGACTTGAAACGATCTTCATTGCACTCTTCAGTTCCGTTCACTGGTGATCTTCATCGTGATATTTCCTTGACCTTAAATCAGTATATTACGATCTTTATTAGTAATATTAGTGACTGTATAACGCATCAGTACAACTCTCATCTATTGTGACTTTTTTGCAAACTTTATTGGTTTTCTCCATGTTTACCCGGTAGGTGCAAGATCTGAGTTATCATGAGAGAGGTAAGCAATGATGATATTGCCTGGTTTTGGATCGGAACCCATGCAGAGTATGACCAGTTATTGCGCTGACACCCTAAAGGAAGACCTCCAGCTTTGGGATTTGTTACCATCCCCAATAGTCCAGAATCCAGCAAAATCAATCGGCTCATGGGAATAGCGGACGCTCTTTCTTAACGGATCGAATCCCAAAATTTAGCTAAACGCAATACAGCACCGTCACCCCAAACCCGTACAATGGCTGTTGGCCATTGGTGGTTGCTTCTTGCTCTGTGGGTAGGCGGCAACAGTATCATGGCTCTTCTCTTCGCAATTGGAAATCTACAACTATGCCCCGTCGCAACGATCTCAAAAAAATTCTTCTCCTCGGTTCTGGGCCTATTGTCATTGGTCAAGCCTGTGAGTTTGATTATAGTGGGGTACAAGCCTGCAAAGCCCTGCGCTCGGAAGGGTATGAAGTGGTGCTGATTAACTCCAATCCTGCTACGATTATGACCGATCCAGAAACAGCGGAACGCACCTACATCGAACCCCTGGTTCCGGAAATCGTGGCAAAAGTGATTGCTAAAGAACGCCCGGATGCTTTGTTGCCTACGATGGGGGGACAAACGGCTCTTAATCTGGCGGTTACCCTGGCGAAAAATGGCGTGCTGGATCGATATGGGGTAGAACTGATTGGTGCGAAACTAGAAGCGATTGAGAAAGCGGAAGATCGGCTTTTGTTCAAAGAAGCGATGAATCGGATTGGTGTAAAAGTTTGTCCATCAGGGATTGCCAATACTTTAGAGAAGGCTAGGGATATTGCTCATCAGATTGGTTCCTATCCTTTGATTATCCGTCCCGCGTTTACTCTTGGTGGTACGGGTGGCGGGATTGCCTACAATCAGGAAGAGTTTGAATCTATGGCGGCTTATGGGATTGATTGCTCTCCGGTATCCCAAATTCTGGTTGAACAGTCGTTGATTGGCTGGAAGGAGTATGAGTTGGAGGTGATGCGAGATCTGGCGGATAATGTAGTGATTATCTGTTCGATTGAGAATCTTGATCCGATGGGGGTGCATACGGGGGATTCGATTACGGTGGCTCCGGCGCAAACGTTGACGGATAAGGAGTATCAGCGGTTGCGGGATGCTTCGATTAAGATTATTCGGGAGATTGGGGTGGA
>CAZTRW010000287.1:0-2656 GCA_964616725.1 uncultured bacterium | reverse complement strand
TCTGCGGTTAGCTACGCGATCGCGATTTTTCCTAACTTATTCAGCAAACCCTACATAGCTTGGAGGATTCAACACTGTCCCTCATAACACCGCAAAGCGCTGTAATTTTTATCTTGGTAATTATCACAGTCTTTAATGAATTATCAAAAACAAGTTCATAGGCAAGAAAAATTGATTCTCCCTTACTCTTACAATCGTTCTTGCAAAATCGTATGAATCTCATCTCGTCCCAAATCAGTATCAGAACAGCACTGTAGGGTTTTTTCTACTACAGAGCGTAAATGTTCTGGGCGGATGCCGTACTTACTCAACCGAGGGATAGGGAGAATTTGAATCCAAGCCTCCACAATATTCACTAAAGCATCGCAGTAATAATTCGGACTTTGCTTAGTTCTGCCATCAAAAAGCTCTCCCACTTTAGCAATTTTCAGCAGAATGGGACTTTGAGTATGGCGGGTTCGCAGCGCCCTCAACTTCACTCGCATGGCTGCTCCCGCTAGAGTGCTACAGGCAATGCGATAGGGAATAGGACAGATACTACTTAAGGTGAGAGCCAATGTCTGAAGTACGCCTAGGGGAGTATTGGCTTGAGCTAGTCCAGAAATACAGGCAGCGTAAACCATTTTTCCCCGTACTGCTTGACTATGCGCTCCCACAGCACAAGCAAGTAGTAAGTTATCTTTGAGAGCTTCTAAGCCACTCCAGATAATTGCTTCAGTTAAAGGAGAAACACTCGAGGAAAATTCTGCTTCTATCAGGTGTGCGAGGGTAACTAATCCACAAGTCGCCGTGAGTTCCGAAGGGCAGGAGATAGACAGTTCTGGATCGAGGATTACGGCATCTGGGGTAAAGAGGGAGTGGGAGAAAATGGTTTTAGTGCCTGGAACTCCACCCTGGTTAATGACAATTTTGGGGGTGACTTCATTGCCTGAGCCGGAGGTAGTGGGAATGGCAATTAAAGGTGTTTTTGGGTAGGGAGTCTGGGGATAAGTGCTGAGGGTTTGGAGATGGTTGATGACGGATAGGTTTGGGGGGATGCGTGTGGAGATTGCCTTTCCTACGTCGATGGTACTGCCTCCGCCGATACTGACGATGAGATCGATGTCGAGGGGACGAATTTCTGCACAGATGCCATCAATCAGGGAATCTGTTGGTTCGCGATCGCAAAGAGTCTGATAAACTGTTAAACCTGCTTCTGCTAATCTTGCCTTTACTTGGGCCAATTTTCGCGATTACTCAAAAGACTTCCGTCCCGTAATCAGCAATACCCGTTGACCCTCATGTCGGACGCAGTCCGACATGCACATGTCCCGTAAGGGAAACTGAGCGACTAAACGGGATAATTGTTGCAGTTGACCGGCACCAAAATAGATAGGAGGAACCTTGGCAAAACTAAAGGCTTTCATGAACAAGGGGTTCTCGGAAGTAGGGAGTCGAATCAGCGGGTGGCCCTTTGTCATTTTAGGCAAAAAATTCTGGGAATTGGTAAACTTTCATGTCTGCAGGAAAGGCGTGATCGCATTCATGTTGGACGCAGTCCGAAAAAACTCCTATTTACCAATACAAAAGCGACTGAAGATCTGATCTAAAACAGATTCGGTTACGTCTTCACCGGTTACTTCCCCGAGGGCGGCGATCGCACCGCGCAAGTCAATTGTCCAAAAATCCAGGGGAAGTCTCTGATTAATTGTCATTTGCACTTGCTGTAAAGCTACTTGAGCACGAGTGAGAGCAGCGGTTTGTCGCTCATTGATGGCGATGTCAAGATGAGCGGCTTGGAGATTCCCAGGTTGAACCGCTTGGAGAATGGCCTCTTCTAACTGGGCAATGCCTTGCTGGTGAGCGGCGGCGGTATACACGGTGGCCAGAATATCCTTGGGAATTGGCAAAGAGGGCTGTATCTCTCCGGGATCTGAATCGTGTGGTGATGAGCCGGAAGTATGGTCAAGCAAGTCGATTTTATTGAGAATGAGAATTACCTGATCAGTGGGGAGTTGATCGTAAATGGCTTGGTCTTCAGCCGTCCATCCGACAGAGGCATCGAGGGTAAAGAGGATCAGATCGGCGTGTTGGGTGGCTTGGCGCGATCGCTCTACACCGATTTTTTCGACCCTGTTGGTAGTTTCCCGAATTCCCGCTGTATCTAGGACTTGAACCGGGATACCGTGCACGACTAATTGGGTTTCCACGATATCACGAGTAGTGCCCGGAAGATCGGTAACGATCGCGCGATCGCTCTGACTCCACGCATTCAGTAAACTAGATTTTCCCACATTTGGGCGACCCACAATAGCTACTTTGAGTCCCCTACGGAGTAATTCCCCCTGATTCGCCGTAGCTAAAATCTCTTTCAGTTGGCTTAAAATTTGCTCAATTTCCGTGGTAATTGCTTCTTCTGGCAGCGGCGGCAGATCCTCTTCAAAATCAATTCGTGCTTCAATTTCTGCCAGCAAATTCACGCAAGTTTGCCTCAATTTACGCAGAGGAACTGCTAATTTTCCTTGAATTCCCGCTAAAGCTGTTTGTGCTGCTTGCGGAGATTTTGCGCCTACCAAATCAGCAATACTTTCTGCTTGGGTTAAATCAATCCGTCCCTGTAAAAAAGCTCTCAGGGTAAACTCTCCCGGTTGTGCGAGTCTGGCTCCTTGCTCTAGAC
>CAZTRW010000286.1:0-2690 GCA_964616725.1 uncultured bacterium | reverse complement strand
GGGTTACGTGGTGCAAGCGAGGATAGAAGGACTAGAACAAGGACTAGAACAAGGACTAGAACAAGGACTAGAACAAGGACTAGAACAAGGTCGTCAAGAAGGGCGGATTGAAGCAGCATTAGCATTAATTTTGCGTCAACTTCAGCGTCGGTTTGGAGAGATTCATGAAGCAACCATCACCCAAATGCAACGGTTATCTTTAGATGATTTAGATGAGTTGGGGATTACAATCCTCGATTGGACGAGTTTAGAAGATTTAGACCGTTGGTTGAGGGAGAGGGGATAAGAGCCTATCTATGGATCAAATAGACGTGGAACGGATGATTCGTGAAACCCTAGCCACCTTGAAGTATCAGGAACTGCCAGAACTGATAGGGCGCTCTTTACACCTATCGAGTGCAGAAACTGCACCAGAAGAAGTCTTGGCACAATGTGGGCAGGCTTTACCAAAGTCTACCAAGTTTTACCAACCAAACCAAAGCGATCGCGAAAAAACCATCCGTCGATATGGTATTGTTGACCTCACCTATCGGATTGATCCAAGAGAACTCGACCACCTTGAGATCCCAGGGGAAGCATTAGCCGCAACCCTAGGATTGTACCAAGATATCGAAGCGATGATTGAGTATGATGGGGGATGGGAAGCTGAACTGTGGTCAGATTTGGCCCAAGGGAATGCCTATGTCAGATTGTTTTTAAGAACATGGGAACAACTCACGCCTCAAGAAAGAGAGCATCGACGCAAGTACGGAGTACCTCCTGATTTTTTTATTAGTGCCTATCGAATAATCGACGCTTGTTTAACTAATAGCCATTGGGTGTGGTTTCTAAAGCATTTCTATGGCTAACGGAAACGGAGCGAGTGAGCCAAAACTAACCTATCTCTTAGGCTTTCCTTAATGACGATCAACAATTGATCGCGTAAACTACTGATTAACATTCAAGTAAAGGTCACTGCATCATGGCAAATAATGGGCGGATAGCCGTTGGTATTGTTGGCGCTTCGGGGTATGGAGGAGTCCAACTGGTTCGTATGCTGTGCGAACACCCTAAAGTAGATTTGGTCTATTTAGGGGGAGAAAGTAGCGCCGGAAAAACTTATGGCGATATCTATCCTCATTTAGCTCACCAGGTTCACCTGGCAGTAGAGGCAATTGATCTCGATCAAATTGCGGCTCGCTGTGAAGTGGTTTTCTTGGGTTTACCCAATGGATTAGCGTATAAAATGGCTCCGCAACTCTTAGAGCGAGGATGTCAAGTGTTAGATTTATCGGCAGATTATCGGTTAACTGATATGGCAGTGTATCGGGATTGGTATGGCGGTGACGATCGCGACGATGATGAAGTGCTCTCAAAAGCCGTCTATGGCTTACCAGAACTCTACCGCGATCGCATCCTCTACGCTAACCTGATTGCTTGTCCTGGGTGTTATACTACCACCAGTTTATTGGCGATCGCTCCCCTACTCAAACAAGGATTAATCGAGCCCGATACCCTGATCGTTGATGCTAAATCTGGCACATCGGGAGGAGGCAGACAAGGGAAAATCAACCTCCTCCTGGCAGAAGCAGATAGCTCCCTGGCTGCCTATGGAGTCACTCGTCACCGCCATATCCCAGAATTAGAACAAGTATGTAGCGATCTGGCCGGTCATGAAGTGAAAGTCCAATTTACCCCTCACCTTATTCCCATGGTTCGAGGCATCCTGGCTACCGTCTATGCTACCCTGCGAGATCCCGGTTTAGTGCGCGAAGATATACGCACCATTTACAGTGTTTTCTATCAAAATTGTCCCTGGGTACGAGTCTTACCTAATGGCATTTATCCCCAAACCAAATGGGCTTGTGGCACTAACTTATGCTATATCGGACTAGAAGTGGATGCTCGCACCAATCGTGTCATTGTCATGTCAGTGACCGATAACTTAATTAAAGGTCAAGCGGGACAAGCGATTCAATGTTTGAATTTAATGAAGGGTTGGGACGAAACCTTGGGGTTGCCGCAGTTAGCATTTTACCCCTAATGATTTTCCGAGAAAGTTGGGTGGGGCTGAATCCTCGCCCAACTTCACTGGGTTCTTAACTAGGCACGAGTGCTCTGCTAATCAATTTCGATCGATTGAGGGCCAGTCTTGGTATTCTCTAGAGAATTCCCATCCAGTTGCCGATCCAGCCAGCTTTTAATGGGATCTTCCGATAAATTAAGCCGCAATATCCCGGAGCAGAATCCTCCCAAAAAGGCGATGGGTTGTTGGGTAAATTCCTGAAAGAGAGGAGTGAATTGGTCAAACATAGTGAGCAGCAGAACAGAGTTAGGTTGCGATCGCGATTTTAGCGCGTTTTCTCGTTTCTCGACCCAACCCCCCCCTCTCGTCCGATCCAAGATTGCCTACGGTGGGGTTTCCCACTCTCGTTAATTCCTGTAAGGTTAAGGAGAGTGATCCCCAGTTGGAGTAAGTCGCCCATGACTGAAAATCTACCCCCTTTTTTGACTACCGAGGAACGGGAAATCGTCACAGACGATATTCCAGAAGCCCTCCGAGATACCCCTATCCCGGCTCCACCGGTTGCGAAGGCATCGTCATCACCCGGTTGGGGGAGAAGTGTATGGCTGGGGTTGGGGTTGCTGCTGATGGTAATTATGGCGGCGATCGCCCTATCCCGCACAGAGGGGTTGCTCCCTACCCTATT
>CAZTRW010000285.1:0-2722 GCA_964616725.1 uncultured bacterium | reverse complement strand
CCTCAGAACGACGCGGTATTGAGCCACGAAGCGACGTTCCCATCGCTCAGGTCTTAAAAACCTTCTACACGCCCCAAGGCGGTAAACTCTCCCTCGTCCGCGTCTGGCAAGGAGAACTCACAGACGGCATGGTACTCAATGGAGTAAGGATTGGTGGTATTTATCGGTTGCACGGTCAACAACAACAGGCTTTACCAAAAGCCAGTGTCGGAGAAATCGTTGCCCTCGGACGCATGGATGGGGTTTCTACCGGAGACACCTTATCTATGACGCGAGAGGTAAAAGCACTACCCAAGGCGGGTGTTTTACAGCCGGTTTATGCTATGGCGATTACTGCTCAAAACCGCAAAGATGAAGTCAAACTCACTTCTGCGCTCAACAAACTCCTGGAAGAAGATCCCTCCCTCTACTGGGAACAACATGGAGACACTCACGAAGTGATTCTCTGGGGACAAGGTGAGATTCACCTGCAAGTGAGCTTGGAACGCCTCAATCGTAAGTACAATCTCCCGATGACAACTCATTTACCTCAAATTGCCTATAAGGAAACGATCCGTAAATCTGTTCCTGGCGTGCATGGACGCTATAAGCATCAAAGTGGGGGCCATGGTCAATTTGGGGATGTTTATCTCGATATTCGACCTTTAGAGCGGGGAGAAGGGTTTACCTTTGAGGAAACTATTGTTGGGGGGGTAGTGCCTAAACAGTATATTCCTGGTGTAGAAATGGGGGTGCGCGAATATTTATCCCAAGGGCCTTTGGGTTTTCCTGTGGTTGATGTGGCCGTGACTTTGACCAATGGTAGTTATCATAGTGTTGATAGTTCGGAGCAAGCGTTTAAGCAAGCGGCGCGGTTGGCAATGATGACGGGAATGCCTCAAGGAAATCCAGTTTTATTGGAACCTGTTACTGCAATTACGGTTTCGGCTCCGGGGGAATTTACCTCGAAAGTTTTACAATTGCTTACAGGTCGTCGTGGTCAAATTCTTGGCTATGAACAGATTCCTTCTTGGAAAGGTTGGGATCGGGTTTCTGCTTATCTTCCTCAAGCTCAGATGCATGATTTTATTGTGGAATTGCGATCGCTGACTTTGGGAGTCGGGTTCTTTGATTGGAAATACGATCATTTGCAACCGGTTCCAGAGAAAATTGCAGAGCAGGTTTTAGCTCACTAATGCGAGTTTGATTCAGGATTTTCCCTGCTCCCAAAAAGGGAGCAGGGAGAGTTATCCCCTCCTAATGCAGTTAACCATAACGAATTTCCTCGTGGGGAGGAAGGGTACTCTGGGGATCAAATTTGCGAAATCCTAAAATCTGTAAACTGAGGAGCCAGACATAATAAGGATTGAGAAAAACATAGCGTTTCCATAGTCGTTTTGGCTCTTGAATCAGGCGATAGAGCCATTCTAAGCCTACTTTTTGTAAGGCAGGGGGCGCTTGAGGTAACAGTCCGGCATGGAAATCAAAGGCTGCTCCTACTGCCAGCAGCGGCATGGATAAACTATCGCGGTATTCATAGGCCCAAACTTCTTGGCGGGGACATCCCAAACCGACTAAAGTAATGGTTGCGCCACTGTTTTTAATGGTTGCAGCAATTTCTTGTTTTTCTGCAGCGGTGGTTTGGCGAAACCGGGAGGGTTGAGATCCGGCGATTTTCAGTTGAGGATAGCGATCGCCCAAATTTCGAGCAAAGGCATCTAATACCTCTTGTCGAGAGCCATACAGGTAAATCGGTAGCCCCTCGTGAGCTGCTCGTTCGCAGACTCTCAAGGTTAAATTTGGCCCATACACGCGATCGGATAAACCGGCTTGGTAAATTAGATTTAATGCCCAGCGCACTGGTTGGCCGTCCGGGCAAATTAAATCAAAATGATTAAGACGAAAACGGTGAGTATCATCCAGAACCCCCGTCATGACTCCATGCACTGCCAAAGCAGAAACCGATAATCCTTTTCTCTCTTTGGCCGCTTGGATAATGCGGGAAACTGCCCCTTCATAGTCAATGACATTGACCAAAACACCTAGGATATTTTGCTTGCCCGCATCAATCATGAGAGAGTCTCCTTTTCCCAACGTTCTTGATTAAATTCATAAATTTCTCGCAAAATTTGCGGGACATTATATTGATGTTTCCAATTCGGGTAGTGATTGGCAAATTTGGTGTTGTCACTAATCCACCAAATATGATCGCCAATACGGTTGGTTTCGGAGTAGCTCCATTGCAGTTCTTTGCTAGTAATTTCTTGGCAAATGTTGATGGCTTCGAGCATGGAGCAGTTGCTATAGCGCCCGCCTCCGGTGTTGTAGACTTCTGCTACTCTGGGCGCTTGGAAAAATTCATCAAAGGCGTTGATTAAGTCGGCGCTGTGGATATTATCGCGGACTTGTTTACCTTTGTAGCCGAAGATGGTGTAGGGTGTGCTCGTGACGTTGCATTTCATTAGGTAGGCGAGGAAGCCGTGAAGTTGGGTGCCGGAATGGTTCGGTCCAGTGAGACATCCGCCGCGAAAGCAGGCAGTGGGCATTTGGAAATAGCGCCCATATTCTTGGACGAGGACATCGGCGGCGACTTTGGAGGCTCCAAAGAGGCTGTGGGTGGTTTGGTCAATGGACATATCTTCCCGAATGCCTCGATAGTAGGTATGTTGGGGGTCAATTTCCCATCGGGTGTCTTGTTCGATGAGGGGGATATCCAGATGGGCCGCAGATTCTCTAGCCCGTT
>CAZTRW010000284.1:0-2759 GCA_964616725.1 uncultured bacterium | reverse complement strand
GTGTACAGAATGTAGCGGCAGTAAAAGCCCCTGGTTTTGGCGATCGCCGCAAGGCCATGCTCGAAGACATCGCCGTCCTCACCGGTGGTCAAGTCATCACTGAAGACGCTGGTTTCAAACTAGACAACGCCAAACTAGACCAACTCGGTAAGGCTCGTCGCGTCACCATCACCAAAGACAACACCACTATCGTCGCCGAAGGCAACGAAAAACAAGTCAAAGCCCGTTGCGAGCAAATCCGCCGTCAAATGGACGAAACCGACTCCTCCTATGACAAGGAAAAACTGCAAGAACGTCTCGCCAAACTCGCCGGTGGTGTCGCCGTCATCAAAGTCGGTGCAGCCACCGAAACGGAAATGAAAGATCGCAAACTCCGTCTTGAAGATGCCATCAACGCCACCAAAGCCGCCGTTGAAGAAGGTATCGTTCCCGGAGGCGGAACCACCCTCGCTCACTTAGCTCCCCATCTCGAAGAATGGGCGAACACTAACCTCAGCAACGAAGAACTCACCGGTGCCTTGATTGTTAGCCAGGCTCTGCTCGCGCCTCTAATGCGAATTGCTGAAAATGCCGGTCAAAATGGAGCCGTTATTGCCGAACGGGTGAAGGAAAAAGACTTCAACGTGGGCTACAATGCTGCTGACAACACCTTTGTAGATCTGTTTGAAGCCGGTATTGTTGACCCAGCAAAAGTAACTCGTTCGGCGCTACAAAATGCCGCTTCTATTGCCGGAATGGTACTAACTACCGAATGTATTGTCGTAGACAAGCCTGAACCCAAGGAAAATGCACCTGCTGCTGGTGCTGGTATGGGCGGTGATTTCGACTATTAATCCCAGTCTATAATTCTCCAGAAACCGGGTTTCTTTGCAGAAATCCGGTTTCTGCGATCTGGGTACTCTCCAGGGAGAAATCCCTATTCAAATCAACTCTACCTCCAGAAACTAGACTCAACCTATGCTAGGATAAATTCTAAAAAGTTGGGTAGGCTGGCTATGAGATTTATTAACCCCAAAACCGACTACGCTTTTAAAAAGATCTTTGGATCATCACAAAGCAAGAACATTTTAATTAGTTTTCTCAATGCTTTGATCTATGATGGCAGTTCGACTATTCAAGACTTAGAAATCATCAATCCCAATTTGCCCCCTCAACTCGAAGGGCTAAAAGATACCTATCTGGATGTTAAAGCCCAGCTTAATGACGGCACATTCGTAATTGTTGAAATACAGGTTTTAAATGTGCAATCTTTTGGGAAGCGGGTTTTGTTTAATGCAGCGAAAACCTATGCGTTTCAACTGCAACGGGGACAAGGGTATCGATACCTAAAACCCGTAATTGCTTTAACCTTAACTGACTTTGAGATGTTTCCGGGGCAAAATGCAGTCATTTCCCGTTTTGTCTATGGAGAGAAGTCTCAAGGCTGGCACTACCCAGAGAATGAGATGGAGTTAATCTTTGTGGAATTGCCGAAGTTTACTAAGGAACTGAATGAGCTGGAAACCCTGACGGACAAATGGATTTATTTTATGAAGTATGCGCGATCGCTCACCTCTATTCCTGAAAATATGGAGGATATCATGGAACTCCATCAAGCCTTTGAAATTGCCAATCAAGCTGGATTAACCCTAGAAGAATTAGAAAATTTAGAACGGCGCGAAATGTTTATTGATGACCAACAGGGGGCGATCGCACTGGGACGAGAAGAAGGACTTGAACAAGGACGACAACAAGGACGACAACAAGGAAAACTTGACGTGGCTCGCAACTTGCTAGGTCAACTCGATGATGAGGCGATCGCCCAAGCAACCGGATTAAGTTTAGAGGCGATCGCTGCTTTACGGCAGGAAATGACCAACAATTAACTACAGTGGAGAAATAATCCCTTTGGGGATCAAAGTGCTTAAACGTAAGTCCATAAAACTGTCACCGGGCGATCGCCGGATCTGATTCTAATTCTAGAGTCAATAGGAGAGCGTTACCGTGTTGGGAGTAAAAAGAAGATGGGTTGATTCTCCCTTTCCCCCTTGCGGTGGGGAGGGCGCTTTTGCCACAATCATCCTGAGTCCCTTATTTTTCATCTCCTATGCATGTTTCTTTCGCTCTGCTCCTTCTGCTACTTCCCTTACCAGCGATACTCCTGGAGAGTCACCGTGCGATCGCCCAAGAGCATTCTACCTGTTTTGTCTATCTGAGCGGCAGATATCTAGACTTAGACTTTTGTCAACTTCCTGGCACTCCTGCCAGCGCTCCCCTCAACTCTACTGCTCCCCAACCTCCCCCAGCCGGAGGCACGCCCCAAACTAATAGTGATACCCCCTCTCTAGAAACTGCCTCAGAAAAGCCTCCCAAACAGCCTTCAGAGCCAACTTCTCCTCAAAAATGACACAGGGAGACTTTACTGATGAACAGCGCTTATGGGCTATTGATCGCCACAATAATCACGGCTACTTTTGGGGGGGCAACCTTCGCTCTTCTCTGGCATCACACCTTGGCTCCCCCTAAGCCGGTGCTGTTTTCTCCTGTCTCTGATTTTCCAACTGTGAAGGTGGAGGAAACAGATATCTCTTTAGAACATCGCCCGCTAAATTTGTTGGATGTGGATGAAGTGCAACCGGGAAGTGAGTTCGATATATTTCGGCGGGCTTTTCGTCAGGCAGTGGCAAACCGAGATCAAGCCTTTTTAACGGAGATTTTGCCCCCGTAGAGTCTGCTTTGGGGAATCCTGGGAGAGGAGGAGAGTTGGCAGCGTTTAGAAA
>CAZTRW010000283.1:0-2763 GCA_964616725.1 uncultured bacterium | reverse complement strand
CCTTCCTCCCCCAGCATCCCTAGTATTCCCCGATACAATCTACCCCATGAAAATCCTGAGAACTTTAACCTTACGTGGCCCCAACTACTGGAGTATTCGTCGCACCAAACTGGCTATCCTACGTTTAGACTTAGAAGACCTAGCGGAGCGACCCTCAAATACCCTCCCTGGTTTCTATGAAGGCATTACCCAAGTTTTACCAAGTTTAGTAGAGCACTATTGCGCCCCAGGATATCGGGGAGGATTCCTCCAAAGAATTCAAGAAGGAACCTATATGGGCCATATTGTGGAGCACGTGGCTCTAGAACTACAAACCCTCGCCGGGATGAGCGTAGGGTTTGGACGCACTCGTGAAACGGCTGATCCGGGTGTATATCAAGTGGTCTATGAGTATTTGGATGAAAAAGCGGGACGCTATGCAGGACGGGCGGCGGTACGGCTGTGCCAAAGTATTGTAGAAACGGGAACTTATCCGGCTCAAGAGTTGGAACAGGATTTACAGGATTTACGAGAATTGTGGGCTGATGCGTCTTTAGGCCCGTCTACTGAGGTGTTGGTGAAGGAGGCAGAATCTCGACATATCCCCTGGATGCAACTGAGCGCCCGATTTATGATCCAGTTGGGCTATGGGGTTTATCAGAAGCGGATTCAGGCAACGTTAAGTAATCATACGGGTATCTTGGGTGTAGAGTTAGCCTGTGATAAGGAAGGAACGAAGAAAATTCTCAGAGATGCGGGGATTCCTGTGCCCAAAGGGACGGTGATTGAGTATCTCGATGAGCTAGAAGAGGCGATCGATGAGGTGGGTGGTTATCCTCTGGTGATTAAACCTTTAGATGGGAATCATGGGCGAGGGATTACGATTAATATTAAGTCCTATGAAGAGGCAGAAGTGGCTTATGATGATGCTAGTGCTGCCTCGAAAACTCGCCGGGTGATTGTGGAGCGCTACTATGAAGGGAATGATCATCGGGTGTTGGTGGTCAATGGGAAAGTGGTGGCGGTGGCAGAACGGGTTCCGGCTCATGTGATTGGTGATGGGCGATCGACGATCGCCGAACTGGTGGCAGAAACAAACCGCGATCCCAACCGGGGCCAAGGTCATGATAACGTGTTGACACGGATTGAAGTTGACCGCAATAGCATCAGTGTGTTGGAACGTCAAGGCTATACCCTGGAAAGTATACCCGCTAAGGGAGAGCGATGTATGCTGAAGGCAACCGCGAACTTGAGTACGGGCGGGATCGCGATCGACCGCACAGATGAAATCCATCCCGAAAATATTTGGTTAGCCGAACGGGTGGTAAAAATCATTGGTCTCGATATTGCTGGGATCGATATTGTTTCTCCCGATATTCGTCGTCCTCTGCGAGAAGTGGATGGGGTGATTGTGGAGGTGAATGCGGCTCCTGGGTTTAGAATGCACGCTCGCCCCAGTCATGGGTTGGCCCGGAATATTGCTGCGCCGGTAATGGATATGCTATTTCCCCCAGGGAGTCGTTGCCGGATTCCGATTATTGCTCTGACGGGGACGAATGGTAAGACGACAACCACCCGGTTGACGGCTCATATGATGAAGCAAACGGGGAAAGTAGTCGGTTATACGACGACGGACGGGACGTATATTGGAGAGTATTTGGTGGAGGCTGGTGATAATACGGGCCCCCAAAGTGCGGAATTGATTCTCAAAGATCCGACGGTGGAGATTGCGGTACTGGAAACGGCCAGAGGTGGTATTCTTCGCAGTGGGTTGGCGTTCGATCAGTCGGATGTGGGTGTGGTGCTAAATGTGGCGGCTGATCATTTGGGCTTGGCAGATATCAATACCATTGAACAAATGGCTCAGGTGAAGGCGGTGGTGGCGGAAACAGTGAAACCGGATGGTTATGCGGTGCTGAATGCGGATGATCCTCTGGTGTGTGCGATCGCAGATCGGCTCAAATGCCATGTAGCCTATTTTTCCATGGAACTAGATAATCAAGTGGTCAAACGTCATACAGGAAAAGGGGGAATCGCTGCCGTTTACGATCGCGGTGAGCTGTTCATCCTCAAAGGCGAGTGGAAGATGAGGATCGATCGGGCGGTGGATATCCCGATGACGATGAAGGGAATGGCTCCGTTTATGATTGCCAATGCGTTGGCGGCAAGTTTGGCGGCATTTGTGCAAGGGGTGAATCTGGAGCAAATCCGGGCAGCATTGCAGACGTTTAAAGCTTCATCCAGTCAAACACCAGGACGGATGAATTTATTTGATTTGGGCGATTATAGTGCCCTGATTGATTATGCTCATAATCCCCATAGTTATAAGGCCCTGGGAGAATTTATTCGGAATTGGCAGGGCGATCGCATAGGAGTAGTCGGAGGGCCAGGCGATCGCCGTGACGAAGATTTTATCACCCTCGGAGAACTTTCCGCAGAGATCTTTGACCGCATCATCGTTAAAGAAGATGATGATACCAGAGGTCGGCCCCGTGGCGATGCTGCCCATTTCATCAACAAAGGCATTCAACAGTCTGGCCGCAATTGCCGCTCCGAAACAATTTTAGATGAAACCGATGCCATTAATACAGCATTAGATTCTGCGCCCAAAGGCAGTTTAGTAGTGATTTTGCCAGAAAGCGTGTCGCGGGCCATTCGTTTGATTGAGCGGCGGTTACCCCCGAAGAGTTAGGGGTAAAGAACCAATGAGCAATTAATAATTGTTCATTGGTAACTACTCAGGCTTAAATAAATCCCTATTTTTCAAACTTATCGCAAAAAACA
>CAZTRW010000282.1:0-2844 GCA_964616725.1 uncultured bacterium | reverse complement strand
CCCCGAACCCAACTCCTGTACTAAGATCTGTTGCCTCTCCCAGTCCAGCTCCCGTACCAGTATCAACGCCAAGTCCCAGAATAAATCCGCCATCAGAGGGACAATCTCCTTCCAGTCGTACCCCATCGAATGCACCAGACTCAAGGGCGAGTCAATCAGATCGGGAAAGAGAAGAAAGAACAACTTCTACACCGAGAAATCCATCCACAGAATCGTCTCCTCGATCTGAGGAAAGGCTTACTCCTGTACAGCCGATCTCTGAAGTGCCGATCGCCACTGTTCTCAATTTTTTACCAGAAACTGAACCAGAGTCAGTCTGGGCTTCAGACAGAACCATCAGACTTTCCCTAGAGAGATCCATACCCACTGCCATTATGGCCAGAGAAGATGCTTTGACATCATGGTATCCTGAGTTTTCTGGCTCGATGGAGCCACCAGAGAGCAGGGAATCGGAAGAGCAAGAAAGCAACTCTGAGGAAGTACAAAATCTCCTGCCCGTGCTTTCTCAAGCTGCCTTTAATGGAATGGTGCAGCAACGAGAGGAACAGATCAGTCAGGAATATATGAGCTATTTGGGATTAGATGCCCAAAATCTGCCCACCTATGATGTGCCCGCCAGCCAGAAAATGTTGGCACAGATGGCAGAACGAACGGGAGTGAGGACGGCGATTGTATATGTAGGATTCAATGCGTTAGAGGCGATCGCCGCCCAAGGCAAAGAAGAGAATCGCAAGATTCTCAAGTTAACCAATCAACCCCTAGAAATTATGATGGTGACTCCTGAAGGTAAACCCTTCCGGCGAGTGATTCCAGGGGTAACCGAGCAAAAAGTATTAGAGTTAATTGCGCAATTCAATCGAGAAATCATTAATCCGAGAAGACGATATACCACCACCTATCTGCCAGCAGCTCAACAATTGTATCAGTGGATCATTGCTCCCCTGGAAGCAGAACTAGAGGCCCAAGGAATTGATCATCTGGGATTTATTCTCACTCAAGGTTTGCGATCGCTACCGATCGCCGCCCTCCACGACGGTCAGCAGTTCTTAATTGAACAATATAGTTTAGGGATAATGCCCAGTTTCACCTTGACCCACAAAGAACGCTCCCATCTCCAAAATACCCAAGTTTTAGCCATGGGAGCCTCTGAATTTGCTGACCTTTCACCCCTGCCAGCCGTACCAATTGAAATTAGAACCATTGTCGAAAGTTGGACAGGAGAAGAATTTCTCAATCAAAGATTCACCTTAAATAACCTACGCGCTACTCGCCAACAGGATAATTATGGAATTATTCACCTAGCTACCCATGGAGAATTTCTGCCCGGCAGTCCCAATCATTCCTATATTCAGCTATGGGATAGCCAGTTAAAACTCGATCAACTCCAACAACTCAATCTCCAAGATCCCATAGTAGAATTATTAGTCTTGAGTGCTTGTCGTACTGCCTTGGGCAACCCAGACGCAGAATTAGGCTTTACTGGACTAGCAGTCCAAGCTGGAGTCAAGTCCGCCTTGGGCAGTTTATGGTATGTCAGTGATGAGGGAACCTTGGGATTAATGAGCGAGTTTTATGCTCAACTGAAAACCTCAACCACCAAAGCCCAAGCCTTACAAAAAGCGCAAATTCAAATGATTCGAGGGCAGATTAAGATTGAAAATGGACAGTTAATTGTGCCCAGTTTAGCCGCCCCGATTCCGTTACCAGAAAGTCTCCAAGATGTAGAAGATGAGGTGATGAATCACCCCTATTTCTGGTCTGCATTTACCTTGATTGGTGCTCCATGGTAAAGGGAAAATTACGCTTGCTGTTGCAGCAAACGGGCGATTTCTGTTCTTTCAAGCAATCCGACTAAAATGCCATTATCGCGAACGACGGGAAGTTGGGCTAATTGGGTTTGCTCCAAAATTTGCACTACTTCTAATAGGGTTTGGTCAGAGCGTACCACTTCTGAAGTTGGGGTAGGTTTCACTAAGGAGGCTACCGTAGTGATGGGCCATTCTGAGGTGGAAATGTGACGCATATCATCGACACTAATACTTCCTAAGAGACGACCTTCCTGATCGATAACGAGAAATTTTTGCCATTCTTTTTGACCAATGACGTAATCATTGGCAAACTCTCGTAAGGATAAGTCAGAGGAGACAATGGGACTTTTGGGGTTGACGGCATCTTCGGCTTTGAGTTGGGTGAGGATATCTTGCAGGGTGGCTGATTGTGCAGATCGTCCGGCATTTTGGAGTAGAAACCAACCAATTAAGAGTGTCCAAATGCTGCCTACAATGGGGACTCCCAAAATGACTAATTGGATATTGACTAAGGAGAGTCCTCCAATCAGGATGCCGATCCAACCGATGAGTTGTCCTGTACGACTGGCAAAGACTACGCCTCGGTTAGGGTTCCCGGTAATTTTCCAGACGATCGCTTTGAGAATATTGCCGCCATCGAGGGGTAAGCCAGGAATGAGGTTAAAGAGGGCTAATACTAGGTTAAGAGAAGCGAGAAGTTCAATAATGGCGGCTAGGGGACCACTGAGGGGGGTATAGAGGGTGAGAGCGGTAAAGAGACCGAATAAGCAGATACTCACAGCGGGGCCGGCGATCGCCACCCAAAAGGCTTCCGCAGGGGATTTTGACTCTTTCTCTAAACTGGCTAGTCCGCCAAACAGAAACAGGGTAATGGAGTTTACCCCAATCCCCTGGCGCAGTGCCACCAGGCTGTGACCCAATTCATGGGCCAATACAGAAGAAAATAGGAGTATAGCGGCAATTAATCCTAAAATCCAAGGTAAACCACCGCCTAAGTCAGGAAAAGTAGCGCTCAGAGCATTACCGTAGTTTAATG
>CAZTRW010000281.1:0-2873 GCA_964616725.1 uncultured bacterium | reverse complement strand
GCCCATCGGCAACCGATTCACATAAGCCTCCAGCAGCGTCTTCTTATCCATTCCCGCACTTAACCGCCAAGCTCTCCAGATTTCCCCCACCTTATGGGGTAGGGTACGAGGCGTAGGATAGAGCATCCGCGCCAATTGCATTGTAATCGTAGAGGCACCACTGACAATCTCTCTCGCTTGCATCGCCTCCAAGCCAGCACGACAGAGCGCGATCAGATCCACGGCTCCGTGTTGATAGTAGCGTTTATCTTCCGCTGCGATGATGCCTTGGATGAAATCAGGGGAAATCCGATCCAGAGAAACTACCATCGTGTGATTTTGATCGCGGGTAAGTAGGGTTCCCAAGGGTAGCCCATGGCGATCTTGAAACGTAATGGCACCCTCAGTTTGAGCAATGTCTTGAGCGCGGATCGGAATTAAGTAGGGTGTCAATCTGACCATAAAAATAAATACGATAAAACCCAGAAAAACTTTGATCAGCCGTCGTTGCTCTTGCCATAGTTGACGGCAGCGCTGGCGTAGGATCGGATCGGGCATGGTGATGGGAGTAACTAATTACGCGATAAAATCCATCATAACGCTCCTATTACTTGCGTAAATAAGGTATAATTACCGTCTTAGTCACTTGATTACTGTTTTCTGTACCCCTATGAACTCAGCCCTCGCACCTCAATCCCCTACAATAGTTTCTACCGCCTTGTCTGAGGTGCTACAACGTCGTCCTGTTTTTCCATTTACAGCGATTGTGGGGCAGGCAGAGATGAAACTGGCTCTACTTTTAAATGTAATTGATCCAAAAATTGGCGGCGTGATGATTATGGGCGATCGCGGTACCGGGAAGTCAACCACAATCCGCGCTCTGGCTGATTTATTACCCGAAATCGAAGTAGTGGCGGATGATCCTTTTAACAGCGATCCTTATGATTCAGAATTAATGAGTGATGAAGTGAAACAACGCCGCGATCGCCAAGAAACCATCCCCACCACCCGCCGCAAAGTCATGATGGTAGACCTCCCCCTCGGTGCCACAGAAGACCGCGTATGCGGCACCATCGACATCGAAAAAGCCCTCTCTGAAGGCGTAAAAGCCTTTGAACCTGGATTACTCGCCAAAGCTAATCGCGGTATTCTCTATGTGGATGAAGTCAATCTCCTTGATGACCATTTAGTAGACGTTCTCCTCGACTCTGCCGCCAGTGGGTGGAATACCGTCGAGCGCGAAGGCATCTCGATCCGTCACCCCGCCCGGTTCGTACTGGTAGGATCGGGTAACCCCGAAGAAGGAGAACTCAGACCCCAACTCCTAGATCGTTTTGGGATGCACGCGGAGATTCGTACCGTGAAAGACCCAACCCTCCGCGTCAAAATTGTAGAAGAAAGATCTGCTTTTGACAGTAATCCTAGGGAGTTTTTAACTCACCACCAAGCAGAGCAAGAAGCCTTACAGCAAAAGCTCGTACAGGCTCAACAGCGCCTTGCTTCAGTCAACATTGATTATGAACTACGGATACAAATATCTCAAGTTTGCTCTGAACTGGATGTGGATGGGTTGCGCGGCGATATTGTCACTAACCGTGCCGCTAAAGCCTTAGCTGCTTTTGAGGGTCGCACAGAAGTGACGGTTGAGGATATTCGCGACGTGGTTACCCTGTGTTTGCGTCACCGCTTACGGAAAGATCCCCTAGAATCGATTGATTCCGGGTATCAAGTCCAAAAGGTTTTCTGTCGTGTCTTTGGCTTGGCAGAACCGGAAACAGCGAACAGTTGATGGTGTATCTATTTCTTCCTTCCTCTATGTTTTTCAGTGTTGTCATTCCCACCTACAATCGATTGCCGATTCTACAAAAGTGCTTGAGAGCACTGGAAAATCAGCAGTGGCAAGAGGAGGGGATTGAGGGCTATGAGGTGGTGGTGGTTGATGATGGTTCTACGGATGGAACTTTGGCGTGGTTGGCGCAAAATCGCGAGCAATTGCCTCATGTTCGCTGGTTTGAACAGGAGCATCAGGGAGCAGCCGCCGCGCGGAATTTCGGGGTGAATGAGGCGAAGGGAAATATCATCGTTTTTATTGATAGTGATTTGGTGGTGACGGAAACGTTTTTGCATTGTCATGGGCAGGCGTTAAGACAAGGGGAGCAAAGGTTAGGTAGCGATCGCCTCTTTACTTACGGTGCAGTAATTAATACTTGTAACTTCAATGATCCTACCACTGAACCTTATAAAGTAACGGACTTTTCAGCAGCTTATTTTGCGACAGGAAACGTGGCGATCGCTCGTCACTGGCTAGAAACGGCAGGATTATTTGATACTCAATTTCAACTCTATGGTTGGGAAGACTTAGAACTCGGCGTGCGCCTCAAACAACTCGGACTCAAACTGATTAAATGTCCTCAAGCGGTCGGCTATCACTGGCATCCTCCCTTCAGTTTAGACCAAATCCCCCTCATGATCGACCGAGAAATTCAGCGAGGACGGATGGGTGTTTTATTTTACCAAAAACATCCCACCTGGGAAGTTCGTTTCATGATCCAAATGACTTGGTTGCACCGCATTTTGTGGGGAACCCTATCACTGGGAGGAAGACTCAATGAACGAACTATGGCTCCTTTTTTACAATGGTTAATCGATCAAGGCAAACCCCAATTAGCCTTAGAAATCGCGCGTATTTTCCTCAATTGGTATAACGTACAAGGAGTTTATGCTGCTTATTCCCGTAGTGCCTGAATGACTTGAATCGTTAATCCAGTAATAGAGGCGATCGTCTCATCATCCAGTCGATCCAATAGATTTCGTGCAATCTCCCGTTTCTCCTGTTCTCGTCCTTGCTGCATTCCTTGCTGCATTCCTTGCTGCATTCCTTGCTCAATTCCTAT
>CAZTRW010000280.1:0-2881 GCA_964616725.1 uncultured bacterium | reverse complement strand
CTGTAAGGGTGACTCCGGCAAAGTTAGTGGCTTCAGGACTTGGAGAAGAGGAAGGAGGCGTTGGGGTGACGGTATTGTCTGAGGGGGGAGGAGGGGGAACTGTACAGGAGACCATTGTTAAAGCGATCCCCAAGGCAATGAAGGTATTGTGGAGGCGATTGATCCATGCAGAACGGGGAGAGGAAGGAATGGGTATCATGGTAATTAGGTAACTCAGAGTACTGGAAGTAGTTTAGCCAAAAGTGATCCTGCCTCCCCGATTCTGTTTCAAGGGGAACTGGGTATAGTCCACCAGGCGATCGCATAAGCTTGTTCGGCTGGATGAACCTGATGGCGATAATAGACTCGGATCTTATACGGCTGAGTTTGGGGAACGCGGTATAAAATATGCTCGATACTATCAACATCACTAATAGAAGCGGCTACGCTTTCCCGAAGATCTGTGGCTGCCGCAGGCATCAGATAGATATCAAGATTATTTAAACCTCGGTTAGTAAAGGTTTCTCCGAGATCGTATTGGTCATTGCCATTAGTATCTTGCAATTCTACCCAACGATTCCACGCTAAGGTTAAGCTCACCAAGCTTCCTTGTTTGAGGGGTTTTTCCAGCAGATACTCTTGATAACTTCCCGGAGTATTGAGGCGATCATAATTCCAGCCGATCGCTGGAATCGGATGATGATAACTCCATTGTCCAGCACTAAATTGCTCATAGGCGCGACTGGCATTAAGATGGCCAGCTCCCATTTGAATATCTAAGGGAATGCGAGCCTCTCTATAGGCTTGGGAGTTTAACCAGGAGATATGGCTTTGATTGAAGAGGGTGCGACTCATGTTGAGGTTCAAGCCATTGCCCAAGTCTTGAACTTTATCCGCTGAATTTAATAACACAGCTTTCATTACTTCTTGTTGGCGAGCATCTTTCGTCCATTCGGGAGTAGGCAGAGGTTTGGCTTTTATGCGAGCCGAATGACTAACCAGGAGTTGGCGATCGCCATATTCTTGTAATAACGCCACCGTCGCTACCACATGGGGAGCCGCAAAACTCGTCCCACTCGATTGACCCATCGTCCCATCAGCATTCACAATGGGAATACGGTGACCAGGAGCCACCAACCCAATCGAGCGCCGGCCATCTGTATTCGTTTCATAGCCGATAATTTGCTGAAGATTACCCAACTCTGGATCGCCAATATTAGCAAAATCAACCTTAGCATAGCGATCTTGGTAAAGCTTAGAAAAAGCCACCGTAATACCATTGTAATTATCTGTAGGGATAGAAATTCCGCCTTTTCCCTGATTGCCCGCAATCACATAGAGCACATTATGCACCCGCGCTGACCAATCAATACATTGAGTTAACAGAGCATTACCATCTAATCGAGCATTGGGCCGAGGATCTTGACGGAGGGATTCCCCAAAACTAAAATTAATCGCTCGTAAATCCCCCCCATTTTGCATAGCTGTGTGTTGAGAAGCCAGACATTCCTCATTTTGGCCACTACGCCTTAGAGTCCCGACAGCAGTAGAATAGAGACGGGCATCTGGGGCAACTCCAGGAAACCGTTTATTATTGCTAATCATCACACTCGCCACATTATGAGCATGAGTGTCTAAGTGCTTGTTACTTTCTGCCCTAGTATCTCGGAAAAACACCCGCCTGGGGGAGATGGTTCGATGAGAATCTACTTTTTTATCAATCCCAAACACGCTGGGACGACCGATTTCTACCTGACCAATGGCAATCTTTTTTCCGGTTAAATAATAGGGGGACTGATGCAGACGTTCAGCATCAATTCCCACTGCTCCTACAGATGAGCGCAACAGCGGAAAGGCTAAGACAGGAATCCCTAAAGTGACTATTCCTAGGGTTAAAGTCATGAGTTTCAGCGGGTTGATCATGAATGATGACTCCTGTTGACTGAGGATCTGCAAAAAAATGTTACGTTCTACACGATGGGTTTACAAATGGCTAGGGTAATGTTAAAGATTTTGTTAAAATCATATGTACTCACCCGATTGGAGAATACCGATAGCCATGACCCAGAAACCCATTGTGATTGCCCCTTCTATCTTATCAGCCGATTTTAGTCGCCTGGGAGAAGAAATTAAAGCCGTGGATCAAGCCGGTGCGGACTGGATTCACGTGGATGTTATGGATGGTCGGTTTGTGCCAAATATTACTATTGGCCCATTAATTGTGGAGGCGATTCGCCCGGTTACTCAAAAGCCTTTGGATGTCCATTTGATGATTGTGGAGCCAGAAAAGTATGTGGAGGATTTTGCGAGAGCGGGAGCGGATATTATTTCGGTTCATGCGGAACACAATGCTTCTCCCCATTTACACCGAACTCTTGGTCAAATTAGGGAGTTAGGGAAGCAAGCGGGGGTAGTTTTAAATCCTTCGACTCCCCTAGAGTTGATTGAGTATGTGTTGGAGTTGTGCGATTTGATCTTGATTATGAGTGTGAATCCTGGGTTTGGGGGGCAGAGTTTTATTCCGGCTGTGGTTCCTAAGATTCAGAAGTTACGACAGATGTGTGACGATCGCGGACTCGATCCTTGGATTGAGGTGGATGGAGGCTTGAAGGGAAATAATACCTGGCAAGTGCTGGAAGTGGGGGCCAATGCGATTGTGGCGGGTTCGGCTGTGTTTAAGGCTAAGGATTATGCCGAGGCGATCGCCGGGATTCGCCAGAGCAAGCGCCCTCAATTGGTGACTGCCTAGAGGCAGACGATGGCATCAGAGAGATGATCGGGCGATTGCCTCTCTGATGCAACTACTCTAGATCGATAAGCCCAAGTTCAACCCTAAAAAGGCATGAATAAACAGCAACGCCAGCGCTGCGGTTCCTAGATAGGCATGAAGGGTGCGTAAAGA
>CAZTRW010000279.1:0-2903 GCA_964616725.1 uncultured bacterium | reverse complement strand
TTACAATCGAAATCGGAGACTGTTCCCCTTGAACCAGCGCGGGACAAAATAAGACATGCAGTCCTGGATAACGTCGTTTCAGGGTGCGGTGAATATCTCCCCAGGCAGCACCTTGGGGAGAACTAATCACAGCCACCACTTGAGGATGGGGAGGAAGGGGTTGTTTGCGATGGGGATCGAAATAGCCCTGAGCCGCCAGGCGATCGCGTAATTGGCGAAAACGTAGCGCTTGTAACCCTTCTCCTCCGGGAAGAGTTTGGTTTACAATCAGTTGATATTGTCCTCTGGGGGCATAAAGGCGCAACGTTCCCAACACCAAAAGATTTTCGCCAGAGGTAGGCAGTGTAATCAGCCGAGATAAGGCATGATTCCACACCACACAATTGAGGCACGCTTTCACATCTGGATCTTGCAGGGTGAAAAACAAGCCACTAGTATATTGGTAAGCGCTGGATACTTCACCAGTCACCCAAATTTGATGCAATTGTGCGTCAGTTTCTAGGCGGGTTTGAAGATAGGCAGTAAACTCACCCACGGAAACAGCTCTTTCTGGAACTAATAAATTCGGCAACGGGGAAGTCATGAGGATGATGCCAAAAATTTGAGTTACCATGTTATTGTAGTCATGTAGCCAAAATTTATGTTTATTACTTCTCTACTGGCTTCTCTAGTATCCTTGGCGATCGCCCTCGGCACCTCTACCATTGACGGCATTCCCGTACAACGCCAACGGCAAATCCGTAGTATCTGTTTATTAATCAGTGGCGTTACCTTTTTAGCCACTTTAGGCCAATGTTTAGTCGTCATGCGAACTGGCAGTGTGGGAGTAGTAGAAGTTTTAGGAACCGTTCAACCTCAACCCCTACAAGCCGGAGTGCATTTTGTCAATCCTATCGCCAAAATCACCTTCTTTTCCACCCGATTAAAAGATATTAAAGAAACCGTCACAGCTACCTCTAAAGAAGGATTAAATTTGAGCCTTGATGTCAGTCTACAATATCAAATTGATCCTCAAAAAGCAGGATTAGTTTACCAAAATATTGGCACAGATGAAACCGAAATTGTCATTTCTCGCTTTCGCTCCCTGATCCGGGAAATTACTGCCCAATACGAAGCCCGCAATATCTATGGAGAAAAACGCCAAGAAATTGCCCAAACCCTCAAAGAGGCTCTGAAAAATCAATTAACACCTCTCGGATTTACTGTCGATCAAGCTCTGCTGCGAGATGTGATCTTACCGGAGTCTGTTCAGTCTGCCATTCAAGAAAAATTAGCTGCCCAGCAGGACAGTGAACGACAACAGTTTGTGAATGAAAAAGAACGGCAAGAAATTGAGTTTCAATTGGAAAAGGCGAAAAAAGAAGCCGAGCGAAAACTCATTGAAGCCAAAGGAATTGCTGATTCTCAGAAATTACTAGCTCAAAGTTTGACCAAGCCAGTGCTACAAATGAAGGCGATTGAAGCGACTCAAAAGTTAGCTGAATCCCAAAATAGCAAGATAATTATTATGGGAGGAGGAGAGGATAAACTACCCCTAATTTTGCAACAAGGTCCCTAGTTTTGATGACTTCAGGTTACAGACAATCGCCCTTCTTAGTCAATTCTCAATTGATGATCGCCTACCCTGATCGATATCGGACTTACTCACATCGCTTTACCGGTCTCTAACATTCAGAAAAGCATCGAATTTTACCAAACCTATGCTAATATGAACGTCGTCCATCAACGGATCGATCAAGGATCAGGAATTCTCGTTGTCTGGCTGGCAGATGGCACTCGTCCCTTTGTCATTGTTTTGATTCAAACAGCTACGGTTCATCCCATTCTTTCCCCCCTAGCTCATCTCGGTGTCGGCTGTGAAAGTCGAGAAGAACTCGATAGACGATGTGAAAAAGCCCGTACAGAAGGTATCTTAATTCAAGAACCACAAGATTCAGGCTATCCTATCGGCTATTGGACATACTTGCGAGATCCCGATGGTCATACCTGAGAGCTTTCCTATGGACAGGAAGTGGGTTTAACGGTAGAGAAAACCAAAGCATAACCAGAAATTCAAGATGAAATCCACCTCAACCTACTGGAATCCCTTATCTTCTGATTTTAGCAATCAATGGCAGGAAATTGAAGGATCGAATGGTCAACTTTTCCAAATCACCATCGCTGTAGATCCGGAGACAGGGGATTACACCCGATTAACCAAATTTTTGCCAGGTTATTCAACTCAAGCCTGGGGAGCCAAAAGTCATGATTATCCAGAGGAAATCTTTGTAGTTTCAGGGCGATTATACGATCAAGCCTTTGGGATTTGGCTAGATCCTGGCTATTATGCCAGTCGTCCGCCCGGAGAAATTCACGGCCCTTTTATGGCTGAGGGAGAAGTGATTATCTTGGAAATTTCTTATCCGAGTCAATCGATCCAATCAAATCCTGTTTAGAGTATAATTTTTAAAAAAGTCCTATCTTCTTTCTTATGGCACGCTTTACTCCTTTCACATTGCAAATGCAAATTACGCGGATGTTTCAGGAAGGACAATCTTTTTTTGCACTGATGAAAGTGCAAGATTGGTTGAAAGAACATGGTCAAGATCCCCAGGAATATCAGATTGAATTTGAGAAAATTCCCGCGCCTCCAGGCTCATCAGAAATTTATGCGATCGCCATTAAACTTCAGCGCCAAGATAGTCAACCTGTAGACACTTGGCTCCTTGAAGAAATCAACCGTCAAGGATAGCCTCATAATTGTTCATTGTTCATTGTTCATTGCTGATGACCCCATCCTCGCCCCTAAGTCTACCACCTCTAGAAAACGGCGATCGCCTAACGCGCAGCGAATTTGAGCACCGCTACGCCACCATGCCCCATGTCAAAAAAGCCGAACTGATCGAAGGAACCGTTTATATGGC
>CAZTRW010000278.1:0-2955 GCA_964616725.1 uncultured bacterium | reverse complement strand
CCCCTCAACAGTATCAAAACTGGTATATCTGGCCAATCCACAACACCTGTCTCTGCGCTCGCCCTTGGGGAGAACACATTGAATGGCGCACCTCCCTTTCCCCCCAACCCAAATTCTCACCCTACCAAGTCCTAGTTGCCAAGGGGAACCACACCGCTTGGATTACAGAAGTTGTCTCCCTCAAAGACTATCCCCACTTCAGCCAACTCACCCAAGCCCTCCACGCCACCCAAAGCCAACTCACTGAAGATCATCTCACCTATCAGGGATTACCCAAACCCAGTGAACAACTCACCAAGCCTCCCCAACTATCTCTGATCTACACTCCCAACAGTGGCAAAGGTCGTAGTATCATTAACGGAACCACCATCAACCAGCAACCCTGGCCAGTCTTAGACTCTCCCCTGATCCAACAACCCCTCTATCAGGGAACCCTCCAATACCTCAATCCTGGTGTAATGTGGGAGTTACGCGCTACCCCTACCGGCCCAGCCTGGTATCAACCGTAACTAATAAAGACTCAGCTAGGAGATAAGTATTATCCCTAAAATCTCTATCTTTCTCAATCATGAGTTAGGATATAACTAATCTTGCTTGCCATGGTAAGCTTTTCCCTGCATCTTCTTCGTCTGGTTAACCTTTCTCGATTGCGTAACTGATATGACTAACGAAAACGATCTGATCAAACGTCTTAGTCCCAGCGCGATGGATCAGATTCTGTTGTATCTCGCCTTCATTGCGATGAGAAATAGTGGTCATCGCCACGGTGCATTTTTAGATGCAGCCGCTACTGCCGCTAAATGTGCCATTTATACCACTTATATGGAACAAGGGCAGAATCTGCGAATGACAGGACACTTACATCACATTGAACCTAAACGGGTGAAAGTGATTGTGGAAGAAGTCCGGGAAGCCCTCACAGAAGGAAAACTGCTGAAAATGCTGGGGTCAACTGAACCTCGCTACTTAATTCAGTTTCCCTATGTGTGGCTGGAAAAATACCCTTGGCAACCGGGAAAACCCCGAATTTGGGGAAATAACTTGCTGGCAGATGAAAAACGAGAGATTGAAGAGAGACTGCCTCCCCATCTGCCAGATGCTCAGGTGATTCCTTCGTTTCAGTTTATGGACTTAATTGAATATCTGCACACGCGATCGCAACAAGACTCAGACCTCCCCGCAGATCGGCAACTCCCCCTCAGCGAAGCCCTCGCCGAACACATCAAACGCCGTTTACTCTATTCAGGAACCGTCACCCGCATTGATGTCCCCTGGGGAATGCCCTATTATGCCCTCACCCGCTCTACCTACACTCCCATTGACAAAGAAGAGCGCAAATATGTATTAGTCGAAGATACTGCCCGGTATTTCCAACTAATGCAAGAATGGGCCGACAGCCCATCCGAGCACCAACCCCGCGTCATGCGAATCTTGGAAGAATTAGATATTCCCCCAGAACGCTATGAACAAGCCATGACAGAACTCGATGAAGTGATCAGAGCCTGGGCAGATCGCTATCATCAAGAAGGAAGTAAACCGATGGTGCTTCAGATGGTATTTGGCCCAAAGGAAGATTAAGTGATGAACTCAAGTTCGGAACTCCCTTCAGCATACCGAAGTCAGCACCATCATCACTAAAATACTGAGAATAAGGGAAGTAAAGTTAATGAAATCACTGGTTCAATGGGGCACTCAGTTAAGTTTAATGACCACACTACTGCTCAGTCCTGTCGTGGGGATCAACCTGATGCCCCTGCCAGCCGTAGCGATCCCAGAAGCTGATTTGGTGGAGAAGTTATCTAGAGTGCCTGTCTACGTGATTAGCGTAGTTAACAATGAGAATAAGGTATTACTAACCGTTCCTGCGGTTCGCCATCAGGGTCAGCCTAATGAACAAAAGGTCTTTTTCACTGAGGTTTTTATTGATGAAAAGGATGCGAAGGAGTCTCTTCAGGGCTTTCAGCAAGAAAACCCTGATTTTCCTCACCGACTCGAAACCAATGCAATTCCTTTAAGTGAAGTGTATCGGCTGTACCAGAAACACAAAGGGGATCAAGAACCCTTGATTTTTAAGTTTACTCCTAAAGCTACCGATCTTGAGCAAGCTCGTTCTGTATTGCGACAACAGGGACAGGCAGATGCTGAGAAGTTTGGAGGTGTGCCCATCTTTATGGCAACGGCTGGGGAAGATGGGGGGTATCTAAAAGTGGAAGTGGAGGTTGAGAATCAGAATTACGAAGCTGTCTTAGCGTTTTTTGACTATCAGGATTTGCAAGATGCTTTGGCAGAATACAAAAAACAAAGCAACAGCGCGAATAATGAGGTATCGATTCGGATTACCAGTCTAGAGCGATTGATGGATTTCCTAATCACAGAAGATGATCCCGTGTTACGCATTCTGGAATTTGTCCCGACTCCAGAAGGACGGATGTTGATTGAACAGGAGCGGCGGCGGCAAGAATCTGGACAAGGGCAACCCCAACCTTCTGGACGCTAACTGGTTGCTGATGATTTCTGGCGGGGATTTAGCTCGGTGGCGACAAGGAGCGGTAGAGGCAGCAGGGGAGGCAGGAGTGCCTCCTTTGGAGGTGGATTGGCTGCTGCAAGCTTTTTCTAGTCTCGATCGGCTAACTTTGCGCTTGGAGTTGTTTAAAACTGAACCAGAAATTAAATTCTCTCGTTCTTGGGCAGAAATTGAGTCTCTGTGGGAGCAACGCTTAAGGGCGAGAGTGCCTCTTCAGTATTTGGTGGGAAAGTTAAGTTGGCGAGAGTTTGAGTTACAGGTGAGTTCTGAGGTTTTGATCCCGCGTCCAGAGACTGAAGGGTTAGTGGATTTGGCTTTAGGGTCTCAGGTTGCCCAGTGGGGGGGAGCGGATCGCGCCGGATAAGGTGCTGGTCGATGCACCGCCGGCCGAGCCGGGTGCCGACGCCGATCGGGATCGCCCGGCCCCGATC
>CAZTRW010000277.1:0-2972 GCA_964616725.1 uncultured bacterium | reverse complement strand
CTTCTAAGTCGATTGTGCTGAATTTTGATGGGGATCGGGCAGGAGGGGTGGCAACGGAAAGGGCGATCGCTGAAGTGGCTGATTTGGTGTATAAAGGACAGATTCAACTCAAAATTCTCAATCTTCCCCACGGAAAAGATGCCGACGAATTTCTCCGCCAATCGGGGAGTGCCCAAGCCTATCAACAGCTATTAGAGCAAGCGCCTTTATGGTTAGATTGGCAAATTCAACAAACCTTGAAAGATCAAGACCTCAATCGCAGCGATCAATTTCAACAAGTGGCTCAAAAATGGATTAGTCTCCTCCAGAAAATTCACGATCCCACCACCCGCGCCTATTATGTGAATGTCTGCGCTGAACTTCTCAGCCAAGGTCAAAGTCATCAGGTTAAAGTCATGGCGGATCATTTGCTGCAAAATATCCGCCGCCGCGAACGAACGCCTCAACCCCAAGGGAGTCCTATTCAGGTCAGACGCAGTCCGAAACCGCCTATGGCTGTGCCGATGAACCTGACTCCAGAAGACCGATTATTATTAGAAACTGAAGCTTTGATTTTGCGTCTTTATCTTCATTGCCCAGAAGTGCGATCGTTTTTTTTGCAACTGATGGAAGACCGTCACTTAGGCTTTCAGCTCGCTAGCCATCGTTTTCTCTGGTCACAGATTGAAATTTGGCAAGCCAGTGTACCCTTAGATTCTGCTGAATTGCTGCCTAAATTACAAAATCTGATTGGTCAACTTCCTGAGTATAGTACTCAACTACACAGTTTGTTTTACTTGGAAGAAAAGCATTTTTCAGATATTCAAAAACCGCTGTTATCGCTGGAAAAGGCAACCCTCACTTTAGAGCAGATTTTATGTAAAAAAAGAAGTCGCTATGCGGCAGAGCAGTTGACTAAAATTGACCCAGAACTTGATCCAGAGGGCTATCGCTATTTTATCCAAGAACTCTATCACAACAAACAGCGTGAAAAACAGTTTGTGAGTTTGCGCCATACGACAGTTTCGGATCTGGTTGAAGGTTGAAAGACGACCCGCTAACGTTAGGATATAACTGTGGCGATACTTTTGTGGAGTCGCTCCGCGAACGCCCCTCATCAGGGTAAGCTAGATCAAGGTCGGATCAATGGGAGAACTAAAATGACAGCGCTAATACGTCGTCCTCTGTTAGTGGGTGGAGTAGGGTTAAGTGTCCTCTTGTGGCTGTGGACTAATCTAGAAGCTTCCGCAGATGCGTGGGGAGAGTGGATCACGCTGGTGGCGATCGCCTGTGGTAGTCTCTGGTGGTGGCAGCAAAAATTCCGCACCCCATCCCAACCGACTCCTCCTCAACCCCTCAACCGAGCACAGGTAGAGCAAACCTTCGCACGAGTAGAGCAAGCAATCAATACCCTAGCCCAGGAACAGCAAGACATTTCTGAGTGGCAAAATCGCCTCAATCAACTCAGAGCAGAAACCAATCGTCAAACCCTAAAAATTCTAGTGACTGGCGGCAAACAAGTTGGCAAAACTAGCATTTTATCCCTATTCGCAGACCCAGAGAATTGGACGGAAACCCCAGCTCTATTTACCCCCAACCCCACAGAAGCAATGCAAAAGGAGATCCAACAGCAGTTGCTTCACAACGATGTAGTTTTATTGGTGGTAACAGGAGATTTAACCGATTCTGAATATCAAATATTGCAAAAATTGCACCAAAGTCATCCAGTAATTGTTGTAGTCAATAAGCAAGATCATTACCCACCAGAAGAACAGCCAGAGATTCTCGCTCAAGTGCGTCACCACGTGGCAGGAATCGTGGGAAACGCCAATATTCTCCCAATTAGTGCGGCTCCCCAACCGATTAAAGTTCGCCAATATCAACCCGATGGCACCCTCCGGGAATGGATGGAAACCCCCCCACCCCAAATTGAACCCCTGAAAACCCGTCTGGCACAACTGATGGTAACGGCAACCGTACCTATCTTAGGGACAATTCAGCGGCAAGCAGAAGCTTTAGAACGGGAAGTTCAAGGGGTATGGAACCAGATTAGACGAAATCAGGCTTTACCGGCGATCGAACAATACCAATGGATAGCTGCCGCTGCTGCCTTTGCCAACCCCATTCCTAGCCTGGATTTGTTGACAACAGGCGCAATTACAGGTCAACTGATGTTAGACTTAGCTGCCATTTATCAACCCACCCAAACCCTTACCCTCCAACACACTCAAAAAGCAGCCGGAACCCTAGGAGAACTGATCGTAAAATTGGGTTTAGTCGAATTATCTACCCAAACTATTACAGGGATTCTCAAAACAAACGCTATCACCTATACTGCTGGTGGTATTGTCCAAGGAATTAGTGCTGCCTACCTCACTCACATCGCGGGATTAAGTTTAATCGAATACTTCCAAAATCAAGAATTTAATCCTGAACAAGGGCTAAATTTAGACAAACTTACGGCTATCCTTAAGAGTGTATTTCAGCAAAACCAGCGCACAGCATTGATCCAATCTTTTGTGAGTACTGCTATCAGTAAGCTTCGTTCTCCCGAGCAAGCGGCGATCGCTCTCTAGTTCTTCTCTCCTTTCTTGGCAATCTCAGGCATCAATCCTCACCAGTATCAGGAAAAACATTTCAAACTGCGTCCGACATCAATATGAGTGACTCAATTACTATCGAAGATATTTACCAACTATTTCAACAATCCCAAGCAGAATTAGCCGCCTCTAGAGCCGAATACGATCGCCGTGCTGCTGAAGCCGATCGCCGTGCTGCTGAAGCTGCTCAGAGTATGCAAGAATTGAAAAAAATTGTAGCTCAAACCAGCAAGGAAGTCGGTAACCTCACTACCCGATGGGGAAGATTTGTCGAAGAGCTAGTCGAACCTGCTGTAGTAAAACTATTTCAGGAGCGGGGAGTAGATATCAAAGAAGTTCATCCCCGCGTGCGAACCAAGCGAATTATTCCCATGGAAATTGATATCCTAGGAG
>CAZTRW010000276.1:0-3010 GCA_964616725.1 uncultured bacterium | reverse complement strand
CTTTCATGATGACCCCGTGCCAACCGGTTGTCGCCTGGGGGATGCGATCGGTGCGCCGCAGCAGAGCGCGCACTCGCGCCAGCATCTCCTCAATTTCAAAGGGTTTAGTCAAATAATCATCTGCACCAGCATTAAACCCTTCTACCTTATCTTGAGTTTGGCTCAAGGCTGTCAACATTAAAATTGGAATATCTGCGGTACGATCATCTCGGCGTAATCGCTGGCAAACGGTAAAGCCATCCACTTTAGGCAACATCAGGTCAAGCACGATCAGATCTGGGAGCAGTTGAATAGCCAAGGCTTGACCTTTCACGCCATCAGGCGCTTGGCTAACATCATAGCCAGCCATTTCCAGGTTAACAGCAACCAATTCTGAAATGGCGGGATCGTCGTCAATGACCAGTATCCGAGGCATCGTTAAGGTAGGTTGGTAAAGTGGGCGGTTGACCATCTCTCCTTAAAAAGAGGAGAGACCACGAAAAAGGGTATGGTAATAAAAATCTTACCTTACTGAGGGTAATTTTAAGCTTGACTAAGAAATATGTAACTGTTCTAAGCTTTGTAAGCAAATAATACGCGATCGCCCCTCACTGGCCATACCCAAGGCCATTCGATGTACGGCTGACTTCTTTCTAGGATTGGAGTATGATGACAGCGAGTGAGGGATTAGGTTTTTCCCTATTATCATCCTGAGCCGAGTTGCCATCACTTGAAAACCAGTCCACAACCAACCACCATGAAAAATAATCTCTTTGATCTTGCTGCGCCAGGGTTAACTACACAACGGAAAGGACATAGGGTCGATCCGATGGATGATATTTTCCAACAAGCTCGCCAGGGGAGCGTTGCGGCGATTATTCAAGTGCTCAATGAGACATTGGCCAAAGTTGGCATTCGCACTCGGGCCGTTTTAGACCGAGGAATTCTGCAGTTATTGTGTGAAGCGGAGCGAGAAAGTCAACTGGAACAAACCCCAGTGGTAGAAAAAGTCACGGAGATCCTGGAAGGGATTGCCCCCCGTAATATTCGTCGCGTTAATATTAACAGTCGCATTGTGCGAGAGCAACAGTTGCTATGGTTAGAAGAAATTCAGCAAGATCCAGAGGGACAATTGTTGTGGTCAGAATTAGTGGTTCTGAAAAAACCGGGTTTCTGGCAACAATGGTCTGATCATCGCCAAAGCTATAGCCCTTCCAAGCGCAAAACTCCCTTACCTAGTTATACTCCTTCCCAGTCTACACGAGAGCAACGCCAATTTCGGCGAGGGATTATTGGGGGAGCCTTATTAAGTACGATCCTACTTTTAGTGGGTTTAGGGATTCGGACTCTATGGCCAAATGCTGCCGATTCCGATCGCGCCGTGACTCCTAGGACGGCGATCGCCCCCTCCCCTACGATAGAAACAGGGCGTGCTCCTATAACCAATACCTCACCCACCATTGATCCTTTTGCAGCAGCGGTACGCCTCGCAGAAGCAGCCGCAAAGGAGGGACAAACGGCTCAAACGAGAGAGCAATGGGAAGCATTGGCAGCGAAATGGCAAGAAGCCAGCAATCTGATGGCTCAGGTGTCAGCTTCAGATACTCGCTATCAAGTGGCTCAAGACCGCACAGTACGCTATCAAGAAAATAGTAACGCGGCAGGAGCGAAAGCAGCTCAATTGCCTTAGAGAATAGTTGCCCGATACACGGCGAAAACTAGGGCATGATCAATCGAGGCATCGGTGGTGAAAAGCTGGTAGCTCAATGGTTGCAGCAGGATGGTTGGACAATTCTGCATCATCGCTGGCGTTGTCGATGGGGAGAGCTAGATTTAATTGCGCAACGGGAAGAAATGTTGGTGTTTGTGGAGGTGAAAACTCGATCTTCTGGGAATTGGGATCAACAGGGACTGTTGGCGATCTCTGGAGTAAAACAGCAGAAGCTTCATGACAGTGCTGAGTTTTTTCTGGCTCAGTTTCCCCAATGGGGGGATTGTGTCTGTCGCTTTGATGTGGCATTAGTGTATTATCATGGCGATTCTGAGTTTTCCGAATCTCTAGGGATTTACCAGGTTTTGCCGTTTACTCTGGTGGATTATCTGTGTGATGCTTTTTGAAAGGAGAGTTCTGTGATTTAACTCATTTCAAAGGCGGGGGAGAGATTTTATGATGGAGCTAACAGGATCTCATTGCCTAATATAAAGGATGGTCTATGCTAAAGTTCGTAATTCTAGCTTTGGGAGTCTTTAGTTTGGTGCTCTGGATAGCTTTGGCTCCGGTTCAAGGGCAAACGCCTCCGATGGATGCGGTGACTTATGCTTGGGGGTATGCACGCTTGGGGAGTGAGCAGTTGGTGTGTAAGGCGTTAGTATCACGGGTGAGCCAAGATCCTCGGTATCCTGAGAAACCGAGTTTTAGTTTAGATAGCTATGTGGTGGATAATCATTATTGCGATCAATGACGGAAACTCAAGCATTGGTTATTCTTTCAGGGGGACAGGATTCTACAACCTGTGCAGCATGGGCGATCGCACAGTTTGATCGCGTTCATGCGGTGACGTTTGATTATCAGCAACGTCATCGCATTGAGTTGGCAAGTGCTCAGGCGGTGGCTCAAGCCTTGGGGTTAGCCAGTCATGAGATAGTTCCTATAGGCCCAATTTTGCAGAGTACCAGCCCTTTGGTGAGTGATTTGCCCTTGGCTGAGTATGGGAGTGCGGAAGAGCTTCCAGGAGGGGTTGAACAGACGTTTATTCCGGGACGGAATATTTTGTTTTTGACTTTGGCGGCGAATCGGGCGGCGAGTTTGGGGATTCGAGAGATGGTGTTGGGGGTATGTGAGACGGATTTTGCGGGGTATTGGGATTGTCGCCAAGGGTTTATTAAGGCGATGACTGTGGCGTTGGGTGAGGGGATGTATGGTGATCCAGGGGCTTATCGGATACATACGCCGTTGATGGATTTGACGAAGGCGGAGTCGGTGAGGCTGGCACTAGAGGTTTTGGGAGAGCGCTTTGAGTCAGTGATGGGG
>CAZTRW010000275.1:0-3041 GCA_964616725.1 uncultured bacterium | reverse complement strand
GGTTTATGGCGGGTTTCTTCGGCGTAGGGGGAGGCGTGATTATGGTGCCTTTGCAGATTCTATGGCTGGGAGCAACCATTAAAGAGGCAGTTCGCACTAGCTTAGGGGTAATCGTGATTACGGGAGGATCGGCTTGTATGGGTCATGCCCTTCAGGGTAATGTGGTAGGGTTAGCGGGAGTGTTGTTGGGCTTGGGGGGATTAATTGGGGCCCAGGTGAGTACCCGGTTTTTACCGAAGCTAGAGGATGAGGTGATTACCTTTTGGTTTCGCCTGTTGTTAGGAGTGTTAGCGGTGTATGTGTTTTGGCAAGCAGGAAAGGGTTGGGGGGGCTTCTAAGCCAGGGTTGGATTGGTTAGGGGGGCATCGGGCGATCGCTGTGATCCGTACTCCTAGTTTACCCTTGGGGATACACTTGGCTCAAGCGGTCGCGAACGGCGGGATGAATTTAATTGAGATTACTTGGAATAGTGACTCTCCCGCTACTCTCGTAGGCGCACTCCGGGAAAAACTCCCCCACTGTACGATTGGCGCAGGTACGCTCTTTACCTCAGCGCAAGTCCAAGAAGCGATCTCGGCTGGGGCACAATTTCTGTTTTCTCCCCATACAGAGGTTACCCTAATTCAGCAGGCGATCGCCGCTCAAATTCCCATCATTCCCGGCGCTCTCACCCCCACAGAAATTATTACTGCTTGGCAGGCAGGCGCAAACTGTGTCAAAGTCTTTCCTATTCAAGCCGTCGGTGGAGTCAGTTATCTCAAAGCCTTACAAGGCCCTTTAGGTCATATTCCCCTCATTCCCACCGGAGGCATTACCCTAGAAAATGCTGTAGACTTTCTCCAAGCCGGTGCAGTTGCTGTAGGATTATCCAGCCAGTTATTTCCTCCCTCCCTCATAACCGCGCAAAATTGGCCAGGGATATCCGCAAATACCCGCGTTTTTTTGCAGAAGGTGAATATAGCGGCAGATTTCGAGAATTTTCGCTCAAGATTCTAGATCCGAACTTACACAACTGGCACACTTTTTATCGAGTCTATTATAATGTCCGCGAGCGATCAGAAATTCCCAGAGGTCACAGGAGGAGTCAGGGTAACCTAGAGTGATTAGTAGGAAAGTCAAGGTGAAAGTGACGGAATGACGCTTTTTTGGTAAACTGCTAGTCTGGATAACCCCACACTCATCTATCGTAGCAAATGGCAGAAACACTATTCTTCAATGCTCTTCGAGAGGCGATCGACGAAGAAATGGCTCGCGATCCCTCGGTTTTCGTCCTCGGCGAAGATGTGGGACACTATGGCGGTTCGTACAAAGTCACCAAAGGACTCTATGAAAAATACGGCGAACTCCGTGTCCTGGACACTCCGATCGCCGAAAATAGTTTTACCGGACTAGCCGTTGGAGCCGCCATGACAGGATTGCGCCCCATCATCGAAGGAATGAACATGGGATTTCTGCTCCTCGCCTTCAACCAAATCGCCAACAACGCCGGAATGCTGCGCTACACCTCTGGAGGCAACTTTACCATTCCCCTCGTCATTCGCGGCCCAGGAGGGGTAGGCAAACAACTCGGCGCTGAACATTCCCAACGCCTGGAAGCCTACTTCCAAGCAGTTCCCGGACTAAAAATTGTGGCTTGCTCTACGCCCTACAACGCTAAAGGATTACTCAAATCTGCTATTCGTGATGGGAATCCTGTACTCTTTTTTGAGCATGTCTTGTTGTATAACCTGAAAGAAAATTTACCAGAAACCGAATATCTTGTCCCCTTAGATCGGGCTGAAATCGTCCGTCGAGGTAAAGACGTTACCATTCTCACCTACTCTCGAATGCGTCACCATGCCATGCAAGCCGCGAAAACTCTAGAGCAAGAAGGATATGATCCAGAAGTGATTGATCTGATTGCCCTCAAACCCCTAGACTTTGAAACCATCGGCCCATCCATTCGCAAAACCCATCGAGTGGTAATTGTCGAAGAATGCATGAAAACTGGCGGGATTGGTGCTGAACTGGTAGCCTCCATTAATGAGCGATTATTTGATGAACTCGATGCCCCGGTAGTGCGCTTATCTTCCCAAGATATTCCTACCCCCTATAATGGCACTTTAGAGAATTTAACCATTGTGCAACCCGCGAAAATTGTAGAGGCGGTCAAACAATTGATGACCTTAAAAATTTAAATGCCAGATGACGTTCTCCTAGAGTGTCTCTACCTAATGACCAAAACCCTTATCCAGTATTAACCGATGGGCAAACAACAAACTATTTTAGCGCTCATTCTTGTGCTCATAATTGCCGCGATTACCGTGTTGGTTAAAGTCGAAACTCGTCTCGGGTTAGACTTACAAGGAGGCGCACAATTGACCATTCAGGTAAAGACAACTCCAGAAGTTCCAGAAATTACTCCGAACAAACTTGAAGGTGTGCAAAGAGTGCTGGAAAATCGGATTAATGGCTTGGGGGTATCTGAGTCTTTAATTCAAACAGTAGGTGAAGATCAAATTGCGATTCAACTTCCTGGTGTGAGCGATCCCGCCCAAGCAGAGCGGGTACTGGGGGGTACGGCACAGTTGGAGTTTCGCGAGCAAATTCAGGGAAGTGAGGATGAGTTTTCTGCCCAATATCAGATTTTGAGAACCTTAGAGTTTGAGAAAAGTGTACTGCAAGAAGAGCCAGATAGACAAGCAGAAAAATTTCAGGAAATTCAAGATCAAATTGATCAAGTGAATGAGGAGATTGCTCCCTTATTTAAGAAGGTGGGATTAACAGGAGATCAATTGCAAGATTCTTTCCCTCGTCCTCCCCAAGGTGGGGCAAATTGGGGGGTAGTGATTGAGTTTAATACGGAGGGTGGAGAAAAATTTGCTCAATTGACGAAAAATTTGGCAGGCACGGGACGCACGATTGGGATTTTTCTGGATAATCAATTAATTAGTGCGCCAACGGTGGGGGTGGAGTTTGCGGAAACGGGTATTTTGGGCGGTAGGGCAGAAATTACGGGGAATTTTACGGCTGAACTTTCTAATGATTTGGCGATTCAGTTG
>CAZTRW010000274.1:0-3049 GCA_964616725.1 uncultured bacterium | reverse complement strand
GAGCTAACCTCACGCGCCTCCCTACCCTCATCCGAGACAACCCCAGCCGTAGCGGAGAAATGTCCACCCATGGCACTCATATTGCCAGCCTCATTTTCGGACAGCCCCAAACCCTGATGGCAGGCATAGCTCCCCATTGCCGAGGCCTGCTGATCCCCATTTTCTCAGACGATCGCCGCACCCTTTCCCAACTCGATTTAGCCCGTGCGATCGAACAAGCTGCTGAAAAAGGCGCAAAAGTGATTAATATAAGTGGTGGCTCACTGAGCGATCGCCCAGAAGCCGAAGACTGGCTAGAACGAGCCGTCAAACTGTGCCAACACCGGAACATTCTCATCGTCGCAGCCGCTGGCAACGACGGTTGTGACTGCCTCCATGTCCCTGCCGCCCTACCCGCCGTCCTAGCCGTTGGAGCCACCGATGCCCAAGGTCATCCCCTCCCCTTTAGCAACTGGGGAGAAACCTACCAACATCAAGGTATCCTCGCCCCTGGAGAAAACATCCTAGGGGCCAAACCAGGCGGTGGCACTATCCACCTCAGTGGTACCAGTTTCGCCGCCCCCATTATCACCGGAGTCGCCGCCCTCCTCCTGAGCCTGCAACTCCAACGGGGAGAAAACCCCAACCCCCAAGCCATTCGCGAAGCCCTACTCGCCAGCGCTCTCCCCTGTGAATTCACCGGCACCGAAAACAGTCGCCAATGTTTAGTCGGCTTACTGAACATTCCTGGCGCAGTCAAACACCTAACAGGAGAAATTATGTCCGAGCCTCTCGAACCTCAATCCCTCATCACCGCCTCTAATTGTGCCTGTAGCACCGATCCCGATCCTCCTGAACTCTTACCGGCTCATCCAGAGGAATCCCCTGTCCACCCCATTACTGCTCAAGGAGTCACTGTGCCAGAACCCATTACCCCCAGCCAATCGGCTCAACCGGCTAGTGGCATGGTTTATGCCATTGGTACCCTTGGTTATGATTTCGGCACAGAGGCTCGCCGCGACACTTTTAAGCAAATGATGCCTGCTGTCAATATCGCCGGAACCCAAATTCCTGCCAACCCCTATGATGCCCGCCAGATGGTGGATTACCTGGCGGATAACCTCTCAGAAGCTAAATCCTTAATCTGGACTCTCAATCTAGAACTGACTCCCATTTATGCCATTGAGCCAGTGGGTTCTTTTGCGCGTGAAGTTTATGCCCTCTTACAAGAATTTCTCTCTGGGGAAGTCCAAGCGGAAGATAGCGAACATTATATTGAGCGGATTAGTATCCCAGGACACATTAGTGGGCGCACGGTACGCCTATTTTCTGGTCAGATAGTGCCGGTAATTGAAACGGAAAGCCCACGAGGAATGTATGGCTGGCACGTGAACTCCTTGGTTGATGCGGCGATCGCCGCAGTGACTGCTGAACAGGAAGACACTCGTGAAGAACATATGCGTCGCACCCTCAGCAGTTTCCTGAACCGCATTTACTACGATTTACGCAACTTAGGGCAAACTTCCCAAGATCGAGCACTCAACTTCGCGGCGACCAATGCTTTTCAAGCAGCTCAAACCTTCTCAGAAGCGGTTGGTGCTGGGATGGAACTGGATAGCATTAACGTGCAGAAAAGCCCCTTTTGTCGAATGGATAGCGACTGTTGGGATGTGCAGTTAAAATTCTTTGACCCGGAAAATAGCCGTCGAGCTAAGAAAATTTTCCGGTTTACAATTGATGTCAGTGATTTAATTCCAGTTACCTTGGGTGAAGTGCGCTCTTGGTCATCCCCTTATTAAATTGCACTGGATAGGAGAGAGGTAAGGGATTAACCCCGCATCTCTCTCCATTGAGTAAATCACTGATCGGAATCACAATTACCAAATCTCTGTGTGTCGCGATGAAATTACCCAAACAATCTCCTCCGGTGAAACGCCCCCATTTTGTCCGAACCTATGAATGTGTGGATGTGATTCACGGGGAAGGAGAAGATTTATTAAGTATCCGTATGGACTTGATGCATGGAGCTAATTATAATGACCCAGGCCAGTTTCAATATCCTAGCTATGCGGATCTAAAAATGTTGTGATTGGATGATTGGAATCAGAACAGTTAAATGGAGGAACCAAAGATGAGTGAAGCCAAACCCCCGCGTAAGAAGCGCAGCCCAGACCCTGTGGACAGCAAAACACCAGAACCCGTGGTAGAGTCATCGGTAAATGCATCGATGCCAACTCACGAACCAGTTTCTTATGTTCTGGCTACTGGGTTGGAAGATTATGGGCGCTGGAAAGCGATGTTTCAAAAGTATCAACGAGATCCCCGTGAGAAGCCGTTTCGTCGCGGTCGAATTTGGTGTTAGAGTACCAAGCTTCTTAGGCTATCCCAAGAAAAAGCCTATTCATTTTGGCTGGCTGATATGACAACGGATCTAACGTTTTTTACCAATAAACTAGGAGCAACGCTACTCGGTGGGTTTCATCAACTTTATGATGCCTTGGAAACCGTTGATCGCGTTCGGATTTTGGTCGGTCTCACGGTGGATCAAAAAGCGTTGGAGTTCATGGAAATTGCCCAGGCTCAAATGAGTCTGGATTTTGAGTCTCATAAACAGACTAAAGAGAAAATTAAGGCTCAAGTTGCAACGGAGATCGCGCCAGCTCAAGATTCCTATGAGACGGAATTGAGCGTGCAGAAATTCATTGAGTTTATTCAGTCTGGAAAATTAGAAATCAAGGCATATCCCAGTGCAAATCTTCATGCCAAGGTTTACAGCGCTTTGCGCTGTATTATCGAGGAAAGAAAATTACCCTTGTGGGAGCGATTACCCAGCAAAAAGTTTTAGCTTTAATGACTCTTAATGGCTCCTTAGATCGAGAGGCATTTAAGGTGTTTGTTAAGGAATTTCTCCTGCCCCAGTTATGGCCAGGTGCAGTAGTCGTTAGGGATAATTTAGCGGTTCATAAACTCGCCTCCATTGTCAGTACAATTGAGTCCGTCGGTGCTAGCGTTCTCTATTTAGGGTTTGCTGAATAAGTTAGGAAAAATCGCGATCGCGTAGCTAACCGCA
>CAZTRW010000273.1:0-3182 GCA_964616725.1 uncultured bacterium | reverse complement strand
GGGTGGGGGTAGAGGCGAGAGGGGGAAGGGGGCGAGGATTGGGGGGGGGAGTTGGGGCGATCGCCACTCTCCCTTGAAAGTCTAAACGTCCTGCCGTCCGATTGGTCAACAACTGATTGCCATAGGCGGGAATAGTCTGACTAGTGCCTTGGACGTTAATATCATATTCCCCATTATTGCGGAAGCGGTTATTGCCAGGGGCACGGTCGGTTCCCAGGTTAGGTTGAGCTTGGGCGATCGCCACCAGCCCATTACGCTGATTATTCTCAATTTGATTATCCCGCAAAGTTGGAGTCGCCTTCGCTTGCACCACCACCCCATCCCGATTATTGATAATTTGATTATTGACAATTAAAGGAGTGGCCTGCTGATTCACATTAATCCCAAATCCCGTATTGTCAAATACATTACCTCGCACTTCTGGGTTAGAAGTCCCATAAATGGTGATCCCATTGGCTCCATTACGGCTAAAGTAATTACCACGAATCACTGAGCCACTTTTTCCGGTCAGAGAGATGCCATCATGGACATTCCCCGTAAATGTATTATCAGCGACCACAAGGGAACTCGATTCAATCCACAATCCATAGCCGCGACCGTGGGGATTGGTAACCGTCACCCCGGCTAAGGCAGCATCATTAGCGCCTAGTAGGGCAATATTCTGTCGCGCAAAGGTGGGGCTAAGAAACCATCCCCCTCCTTGAATAATCACGTTTTTTCCCTTGGTTGAGGGATCGCCGATCACGATCGCCCCTGATTTTAGGCGAATAGGAAATACTTCTCCTGTTTCCTCAGAATAGGTGCCTGCCGCCAGTTGAATCACCGTATGAGCAGGAGCGATCCGCAAGGCATGGGTGAGGGTACGATAGGGAGAGGCTAAGGAGCCATTGCCCCGTTGGTCATTGCCCGTTTGGGGATTAACCCAAAGGGTGGGGCGCTCCGTGGTGATCGAAGTCTCCACGGGAGTTCCCGCCAACACGGCCTTGGGGAACATCGTTAACCCCAGATTCAGTAAGGTTAATCCTAGGAGAGTGACTTTAATGATGGTTTGGCTCAAGGGAACCTCCTTGTGCTTAAGGGTGAGAAAAGTAAAGGATTGCCGATATGGTATCACTTACTGTTGTTGAGCAATGATTTCCTGATTGGTTCCAGGGGATTAAGGGGAATGAGTGCGTTTAGCTGTGGGCTACTCCTTCTAAGCGGGCGGCTTGTTTGACGGCAGCGGCGACGGCAGCCGCGACGCGAGGATCGAATACAGAAGGGACAATATGGGTGGGACTGAGGTCTGTGGGACTGATTAAGGCGGCGATCGCCCCAGCGGCTTGTAGACACATTTTGGTGGTGATGACGGTGGCTCGACAGTCGAGTGCACCTCGAAATACGCCGGGAAAGGCTAGGACGTTGTTAATTTGATTAGGATAGTCACTGCGTCCTGTGGCGATCACGGCGACGCGATCAGTAACTAATTCTGGTTGAATTTCGGGAATGGGATTGGCCATGGCAAATACAATGGGGTCTTTGGCCATGGTACTAACCATCTCTGCTGTGAGCACCCCTGGGACACTGACTCCAATAAATACGTCTGTGTTGTGGATCGCATCGGCTAAAAATCCCGTTTCTGCCACAGCAAACTCTTGTTTTGAGGGATCGAGATCGGTGCGTTGGGTGGATAAAATGCCTTTGGAGTCGCACAGGAAAATGCTCTGAGCGCCTGCTTCTCGCAGTAAACGGGCGATCGCCACTCCAGCCGCTCCGGCTCCATTAATCACAATTCGCACGGCTTCTAGGCGCTTATTGACTAATTTCAAGGCATTGTAGAGAGCCGCTTGGGTAACGATCGCCGTGCCATTTTGATCGTCGTGAAATACGGGAATATCCAGTTCTTTTTTCAACCGCCGCTCAATTTCAAAGCACCGGGGAGCGCCAATATCTTCTAGGTTGATCCCCCCAAATACGGGCGCGATGCGTTTGACGGTGGCAATAATTTCTTCTGTATCTTGAGTAGCCAGACAGACGGGAAAGGCATCTAAGCCTCCAAATTCCTTAAATAGCATGGCTTTTCCCTCCATTACTGGTAAGGCGGCTAAGGGGCCGAGGTTGCCTAAACCCAGGACGGCGCTGCCATCGGTGACAATGGCGATGGTGTTACTTTTGATCGTTAAATCAAAGGCTTTTTCAGGATTTTCGGCGATCGCCTTACACACCCGACCCACTCCAGGGGTATAAGCCATAGCTAAATCGGATTGCCCTTTGATCGCCCGTTTACTGTTTACGGTAATCTTACCACCTTGATGTAAATCGAAGGTTTGGTCTGACACAGCCAGAACAGTAATCTCTGGTAAGGCTTTAATGGCATGAACAATTTCTTCCTCTTGCTCTATGGAGGCGGCATCTACAGTAATCTCTCGTAAAGTAAATTCTAGGGATCTCTCTAGGAGGCTGATTTCTCCTAAGCTACCTCCCACGGAGGCAATGGCGCCAGTGACGGTGGCTAAAGTCCCAGCACGATTGGGCAATTGGATACGCAATTTGACGCTAAAACTAGAGCTAGGGTTGAGTTTCGCTAGGGGGGATGAATCGGTCATGAATTTCTTTTCACCTGTTCAGTTCAGTTCTACAGTGTTACCTGAGATGGATGATCGCGATCGTCATTTAGGATACTTCATTGGGGCCAGGGGGTAGAGATAATGGCCAAAATGCGATCAGAAAAACCATTGGGTGAGGTGATCGCTGGCCGAACATTACTCTGGAGGGACAAGATGGCGATCGCTAGAATATTTTGCAGTGCTGCCTTTTTACAGCCTAGCGATCGTCAGCCGATTCGCTCTGTCATTACTCACTCCCCAGAAGCCGCGCTTGGTATGTCAAGCCAGGACAGGAAATTGCCCCCCACATTCATCCCCACGGACAGGATACCTGGACTCTCCTCAGCGGCCAAGGGGAATATTATCTCGATCTAGTTCGCACCAAGCAGGTGATCACAGCGGGAGATGTAGTCATCGCTCCCAGAGAATCCGTTCATGGCGTATACAACCACGGAGAGCAACCATTGATTTTTATTTCTGTTGTCTCTCCCTCAGATGCGGGGTATTACCTGATTTGAGCACCGACAACCCGATCCCCAAACCCCCCTGTGCCTCGACATTAGCCCACTCTTCTTCTGAGGAGAATAGCTCGTATAA
>CAZTRW010000272.1:0-3228 GCA_964616725.1 uncultured bacterium | reverse complement strand
GTTGAGCAGCTAACCGTTCCGCCCGTTGGCGCTCCGCTTCCGCCCGTTGGCGCTCCGCTTCCGCCCGTTGGCGCTCCGCTTCCGCCCGTTGCTGCTCAGTTTCCGCCCGTTGGCGCTCTTGCTCAATTCGCTCTGCTCCCCACAGGAGTAAATTTCCCTCCTCATCCCACCAGCGCAACCAATAGCCCTGACGGTTTTCCCGGCTTCCTCGCCATGCACCCAAATATAGCTGCATTTCCGCAATCCAAATTTTCCCTTCCTCGTTAGGAGCCTCTAGACGATACCGTTTTGTATCGCTCAGACGATACCATTCTAAGCTACCTGACTCTGGATCAAAAATGCCATAATTTGGCACTGACAAGATCTGCTCGTAGTAGAAAAATTTCCCTGGGGGATAGGTTTCTTTAATCGAATATTCTCCCCCATCGGTTTCCGATAAAAATTCTAACACCACGGTAGGAGTTTTCCCCTGAAGTTGGGGGGTATAACTGCGCTCAACCTCTCCACGATCTACAGTAATCTCCTCAATATATACCCAATCGGGGGCTTTGACTGCCAATTTACCATTGATGGTGGCACAAATGCCATAGTTGGTGGCAGTGAGGGCACTGCTTGGGAGTTTTCCCGCCAGTTGCAAACTTTCTGTTAAAGCTGCGGCGATCGCCGGTTGATTAATATTATCCACTGGGTCGTCAGGCAACACGAAGTCATCGGGCAACTTTTCCCAGGTAATGGTGTAAGTGGGGGAGGTAGCTAACATGATGATTGGTGCTTTATTTGATCTTGATTTTTCTATTATAACGTCAGTTTTCGTGAAGCGATCGTTGACAAGAGAGAGTCTATTCCTGTTTTTTCCAAATCAAAATTTCATTATTTAATCCGCCACTCACCAAGGTTTGGCCATTAGCACTAAACATCAGAGCAATCACATAATCAGAATGTCCTTTTAAGGTCGATCGCCATTGAGTAGTCGGCAGATCCCAAAACCGAATCGTCTTATCCCAACTACCACTGGCTAATGTCTTACCATCAGGAGTTAGGGCCAAAGACCACACACCATCTGTATGACCATTCAAGATTTTTTTTAACTCTCCCGTCTTTAAATCCCAAAGATGAATTACTCCTTCTCCACCGCCACTGACTAGGGTTTGACCATCAGCACTGATGGCGAGGGATAATACTGATAAACGATGACCTTTAAGGGTTTTCACTAACTCATGGGTTCTTAAATTCCAGAGACGAATGGTTGTATCTTGAGAGCCACTCATGAGGGTTTTGCCATCAGGAGTAATTGCTAAGGCACTAATCAACCCATCATGACCTGAAAGGCTATGCAATCGTTCGTAGGTACGCAGATTCCAAAGGTAAATTTGATTATCCCAACTACCAGAAATGAGAGTCTGGCTATCAGGACTGACGGCTAAAGCGGAAACGGTATCTCGATGGCCGGTTAGGGTGGTTTTGAGGGCTGCGGAAGGTAAATCCCATATTTTAATCGTGCGATCATCGCTGCCACTAATCAGGGTTTGGCCATCGGGCGTAATCACTAGGCTATTGATTGCTTTTGTATGACCGGTGAGGGTTTGAAAGGGTTTTCCTGTGGTTACATTCCAGAGTATAATCTGACCGTCGCTATGGCCGGTGGCGATCGCCTGGGGTAAGTTAGGGGAAAGGCCCACTGCCCCTAAAAACCCTTGGGGAATCTTCAAGGTTTGGGCTAACTCATATCCCCCTCCAGCCAGCCGGGGAGCCGTCCTAGAAGGAGCAGGAACGGGGGGAGGTGCAACCGCAAGGGGTTTTGCGGCCGTTTTCCACCAGGTGACAATCCGATTGATTTTAATACCAGCCGCAACAATATGATCAGTATTTTCAACTAATTGAACCAGTCGATTAATACCAATCACCTCTCCCCGTTGATTCAGCACCGGGCCGCCGCTCATGCCCACTCGTACAACATTGGTATAGTTGAGGGGTAAATGGGTCTGGTCTACCCCAGAGAGCAGATGGGTTAATGCGCCTTCGGTATTGACAAAAATCCGTTGACCGAGGGTTCCTCCTGATTTGGGCCAACCGGCGACATAAATGGGATTGCCCACGGCGACGGCTTCTGGATCGCCAATATCGGCGGTGCGATATTGAAGAGCGCTGCGGAAGGCGAGGATGGCAATGTCTTCTTGGGGCATGAATACTATACGGGAGGGGTTAGCCGGGTAGGTTTGACCATCTGGGGTGATGATCTGATACTCGCCCTCTGAGCGAACGACGTGGGCGTTGGTAATGACGTAATAGGTGTCGTTTTGTCGCTCTAGGATTACGCCGCTTCCTCCTTGGGGACCTTCAATGCGAACGGTGATTTCTGAGGCAATCCGGTCAATGATGGGGTTGGCGAAGGTGGGGGCAGAAAGGGTTAGGATGAGACTGGGAGCGAGTAGGCAAGTAGGGAGGAGACGAGCATCCATAGTTTTAGGATCTGAGGAGTTCTTGGAGGCGGATTTTTAAGGCTTGATATAGGGGCCATTGAGTGTATTCTATCCAGAGCCAAGCAACTAGGATGAGATGCCCCAGAAAGGTTAATCCTGTCCAGTAGAGGGGAAAGGTGGCACCGATGCTGTGGGGATCGGGGGGAAAGATGTAGTAGGCTAATCCGATTAAGCTTCCGGGAAGAATGGCGATCGCCCCGCTGAAGACGATCAGTAGTCCCGTGGAGGGGTTGTCTTGATCGGTGCCAACCCGTTGCCAATGTTTTCCTGTCCAATACCAAGTGAGGGGGCGATCGCTATCTGCCAGTTGTAGGGTTTGATTCTGTAAGTTGGGGGTAAAAATATGGCGGCAAAAGTTGCAGGTGAAGGCATCCATCAGGGTGAGGGGCGAGAGTTGTCCATACCGGCATAATGGACAACCATAAGCGTGATCGTCTGTCAAGGGGGGCAAGAATGAATGTGACATGGAAATTTTTGCCAAAACTTAGGGGCGATCGCTAACCGTTTTAATCACTTCTTTGCCATTTTCTTCTAACACCACAATAGGGCCACTAGAAGCGATTTCAATTCGTTTCACCCGAATGGTGCCGTTAGAGAGAGATTCCCCTTCTACCACATATCGGGAAGTCGGTTCATCCGGTGCTTTGACAATTGCTCGCATCCCATCAGGAAGTTCGGCTACTCCTGTAACCTGCACTGCTTCTGCGCCTAAGATCGGTTGGGCAGGACTGGGAGCCGGGACAGGTTG
>CAZTRW010000271.1:0-3350 GCA_964616725.1 uncultured bacterium | reverse complement strand
CCTTACCTGATCGCACGCGCTTTCATCTGCTCGCCCCCGTAGTCCGCCACCAAAAAGGCACTCATCAAAAACTCCTGTCCAGTTTAATTGCTGAAGGCTTCTCCCGCGTTCGCATTAATGGTGAAATCCGAGAATTAACCGATGGGATCTCCTTAGATAAAAATCACTATCATGATATTGAAATAGTCGTTGATCGCCTCATTAAAAAACCCGGTTTAGAAGAACGATTGGCAGACTCCTTCAGCACCGCTTTACGTCATGGAGACGGAATCGCCATCGTCGATATTTTAGATCATCCAGAAATAGAACCTCTGATCTTTTCGGAAAAATTCGCCTGTCCCGAACACGGTGCAGTGATGGAAGAATTATCACCGCGCCTATTTTCCTTCAATTCTCCCCATGGAGCTTGCCCCGAATGCCATGGATTAGGCAGTCATCGCCAATTTTCCCCTCGTCTACTGATTCCCGATCCCCAGGCTCCCCTCAAAGAGGCGATCGCCCCCTGGGCAGACAAAGACAACACCTACTATCTTTCCCTACTCCATAGCCTCGGTCAAGCCTATGGATTTGAACTAGAAACCGCCTGGCATCTGCTCACCCAAAGCCAACAACACATCATCCTTCACGGTAGTCCCGAAGACGCTCAACCCCCCGGTGATCACGGCCGCTACAAAGGCGTAATTCCTATCCTTACTAAAGTTTATCACGAAACTGGATCGGACTTACAAAAACAAAAGCTCGAACCCTATTTAATTGACCAAATCTGTCCCGCGTGTCAAGGAAAACGCCTCAAACCTGCCGCCTTAGCTGTCCGGTTAGGACAATATCATATTCAGGATTTTACCGCAGCAACCATCACAGAATGTCGCGCCAAAATTGACAACCTTCAGTTAACCCCCCGTCAAGCCCAAATTGGAGAACTCGCCCGCCAAGAAATCCAAGCTCGCCTGCAATTTTTAATCGATGTAGGCTTAGAATATCTCACTCTAGATCGGGCAGCGATGACTCTATCGGGCGGGGAAGCCCAGCGCATTCGATTAGCCACTCAAATTGGCTCAGGATTAACGGGAGTTTTATACGTTCTCGATGAACCCAGCATCGGTTTACATCAACGGGATAATAGTCGTCTGTTAAAAACTTTGACCAAATTAAGAGATTTAGGCAATACCTTAATTGTGGTAGAACATGATGAAGAAACCATTCGTGCTGCTGATTATTTGGTCGATATTGGCCCAGGTGCGGGAGCCCAGGGTGGTGAAATTGTTGCCCAAGGAACCTTAGAAAATTTATTAGCCACAGAAGCTTCTTTAACCGGAGCTTATTTGGGGAAAAAACGGGTGATAGAAACACCTGAAAAACGGCGCGAAGGAAATGGGCGATCGCTCTTTCTCCACAACGCCCATCGCCACAACCTCAAACACATCAACCTCGAAATCCCCCTTGGCAAACTCGTCACCATTACTGGAGTCTCCGGATCGGGAAAATCTACCCTCATTAACGAACTCCTCTATCCCGCATTACAACATCATCTAACCCGTCACCTTGCCTTTCCCCAAAATTTAGATACAATTACTGGACTCGATGCCATTGACAAAGTGATTGTCATCGATCAATCCCCCATTGGGCGCACTCCCCGCTCCAATCCTGCCACCTATACCGGTGTATTCGAGATCCTCCGCGCCATCTTTGCCGAAACCCTCGAAGCCAAAGCCAGAGGCTATCAACCCGGCAGATTTTCCTTTAACCTCAAAGGAGGGCGCTGTGAAGCCTGTGGAGGACAAGGCGTAAACATCATTGAAATGAATTTTCTCCCCGATGTTTATGTGCAATGCGAAGTGTGTAAAGGAGCAAGATATAACCGAGAAACCTTGCAAGTCAAATTTAAAGGCTATTCCATTGCAGATGTTTTAAACCTCACTGTCGCCGAAGCCTTAACTATCTTTGCTAATATCCCTAAAGCTGTTAGTCGCCTGCAAACCTTAGTCGATGTTGGCTTAGGATATATTCATCTCGGACAACCTGCTCCTACCCTTTCGGGCGGAGAAGCCCAGCGTGTTAAACTTGCGACAGAACTTTCCCGCCGAGCCACGGGCAAAACTTTATATCTGATTGATGAACCCACCACAGGACTTTCTTTTTATGATGTTCATCAGTTGCTCAATACCTTACAACGGTTAGTGGATAAGGGCAACTCCATGATTGTAATCGAACATAATTTAGATGTGATTCGCTGTTCTGATTGGATTATTGATTTAGGACCAGAAGGGGGAAATCACGGAGGGGAGGTGGTAGCAATTGGAACTCCAGAAGCGATCGCCTGCCATCCGCTCTCTTACACCGGAGCCTATTTACGACAGGTTTTACCATCGAGTCGGGGCGTATAACTCCCCCAGGGTTAAACCTTCCATTAAGCCAAAGGCGAGTAAGGCGCTACCAAGGGGAACCGTAAGATTATCGATGCCAAATTTAGAAAAGGCTTCTAAAAACGTAGCGGCTAAAGCCACAATGGCAGAACTGATCCAGATAAAGCCGGTATTGCCATAAATCGGGAGTAAAATTGCCTGACAAATGCCATAGGTAACGATGAACATTGTCCCGGTGCCTTCCCAGCTTTTTTGGATATCGCCCAGGTAATAGGGATGAGCGCCAAAATTTTGACCGATTAAGGCGGCTAGTCCATCACCCCAAGTCATAATTAGAATACCCAAGGCTGCATAATGGGGTTGATGGAGTGGCCAAAACAGAGCAATTAGTAAGCCGATGCTGACGGCGTAGAAAAAGGTTCCCCAACTTTGGCGACCAATGCCGTTGATGCCTGGTAAGATGGGGAAAGAATAGGATAAGAGGGCGATCGCACTAAACACAATCGCAGCCGCAATTCCCACCCAAGCCGGAATGTCCAGCCACCAGGCCAACAAAATTACATTCCCTGTACCAATATGTACTACCTTCCGTACTACTTCCGCATTCGCTCCAGGCCGGTGACTCAACCACACCGACGCTAAAAAGACCAATCCCAACCAGAGGCTAACTCCGATAAATTTTAACTCAAGGGTAACAACAGGAGAAAAAGTCATGATCGTCTCTCGATCAACTCATCTTCAGATTCTCTCAGAATTTGAGCCATTCTTTTCCTTTCGTTTCCGGCTCCTCATCTCCCACGGGAGAAGGGACTGGGAGATGAGGGCAAAATAGAGGTAATATAATCCTTTTCCTACCCACCTGTTCCCATGGACGAACAACAACTAGCCGCCTATTTCAACGTGATTCAAGCCTTGCTCGACTGTCCCAGTGGCGAGGAAATAGCCATTTTAACCGCCAACCCCGAACTCATCGATGCGGGATTAGTG
>CAZTRW010000270.1:0-3352 GCA_964616725.1 uncultured bacterium | reverse complement strand
GATTCATACCCAATGGCTCGAAAGCGACAATCACGCTCTGATTGAAATCATCGATAACGGTATTGGCATCCCTCCCCAAGTACAATCCCGCATCTTCGATCCCTTCTTTACCACCAAAGCTGTCGGCAAAGGCACAGGCATGGGTATGGCCATTTGTTATCAAATTATTGTCGAAAAACACGGAGGAATCCTTAAATGTAATTCTACTCCAGAACAAACCATTATGGCGATCGCCCTTCCCCAGCGGCAAAACCCCAAAGTAAAGCCATACACTTCATCCCACACCCCTTTAACGATACAATAAAAATCCCGTTAGTTCTTCGTTATCATGCCTAAAGTTCTTGTTTGCGACCCCATCGATCAAGCTGGAATCGATATCCTCTCCCAAGTCGCTCATGTAGACATCAAAACCGGCCTCCCTCCAGAGGAACTGGTAAATATCGTTTCCGAATACGATGCCTTGATGATTCGCTCTGGAACCCAAATCACCCAACCAATTATCGAAGCAGGTGACAACCTTAAAATCATCGGGCGCGCCGGAGTCGGCGTAGACAACGTAGACGTACCCGCCGCCACCCGCAAAGGCATCGTCGTCGTTAACTCTCCCGAAGGCAACACCATCGCTGCCGCCGAACATACCCTCGCCCTCATGTTAGCCCTCTCTCGTCATATTCCTGACGCTAACCAATCCGTCAAAAACGGAGAATGGGAACGGAAAAAATTTATCGGCACCGAAGTCTACAAAAAAACCCTAGGAGTCGTTGGCTTAGGCAAAATTGGTTCCCATGTCGCCAACGCCGCTAAAGCCATGGGGATGAAACTCCTCGCCTACGACCCCTTTATCTCTGCTGAACGAGCCGAACAACTCGGATGTCGCCTCGTAGACCTAGACATTCTCCTCCAAGAAGCAGATTATATCACCCTCCATCTGCCCAAAACCCCCGAAACCACCAATTTAATCAATGCCGAAGCGTTAGGCAAAATGAAACCTACTGCCCGCATTATTAACTGTGCCAGAGGAGGCATCATCGATGAATCTGCCCTCGCCAAAGCCCTCCAAGCAGGACGCATTGGCGGAGCCGCCCTCGATGTCTACGCCAGCGAACCCCTCGGAGACTCTCCCCTCAAAGCCTTGGGCAAAGAAGTTATTTTAACTCCTCACCTAGGCGCTTCTACTACAGAAGCGCAAGTGAATGTGGCCATTGATGTGGCGGAACAGATTCGAGATGTGTTACTCGGATTGCCCGCACGCTCGGCGGTGAATATCCCTGGACTCCATCCTGATGCTCTGGAACAGTTGCGCCCCTATTTGCAACTAGCAGAAACTCTGGGTAAATTGGTGAGTCAGTTGGTGGGCGGGCGTGTGGAAAGCCTCAATATCCATTTACAAGGGGAGTTAGCCAATAATCAAAGTCAACCGATTGTGGTGGCAGCTTTGAAAGGCTTGCTTTCTTATGCTTTGCGCGAGCGAGTGAACTATGTTAATGCCTCGATTGAAGCTCAGGAGCGGGGCATTCGGGTGATTGAAACCCGTGATGCCAGTATTCGAGATTACAAAGGATCTTTGTTGCTGCAAGCCAAAAGTCCTTCGGAGGAGCATGAGGTAACGGGAACTCTGTTAGGTGATGGGGAAATTCGGATTACAACCGTGGATGGGTTTCCGATTAATGTGCCGCCTAATCAGCATATGCTCTTTACTCGTCATCGGGATATGCCGGGGATTATTGGTAAAATTGGTTCTCTGTTGGGGAGTTTTAATGTCAATATTGCCAGTATGCAGGTGGGACGGCAAATTGTGCGGGGGGATGCGGTGATGGTGTTGACGATTGATGATCCCCTGCCAGAGGGCATTTTGGAGGAAATTCTTAAGGTTCCTGGTATTCGCAAGGCGAGTACGGTGACGTTGTAGGGGGTGTCGATAGTAGATTGATGGAATCTGCTATCGATTAGATTTAGATGAACTATGCAAAGACCGATCGCGATCGATTTGTTCTCCGGTTGTGGAGGAATGTCTCTCGGTTTAGAAGCCGCTGGGTTTGATATTGCTGCCTCGGTAGAATTTGACGCGGTTCATTTGCTGGTTCATCATTTTAATTTTCCCTACAGCGTTAGTATTTGCCAAGATATTAGAAATTTAAGTACCCTCGATTTGCTGGCAAGACTCAAGCATCACGGGTTTGAGAGGGAGATTGATTTAGTTGCAGGAGGTCCCCCTTGTCAAGGGTTTTCGATGATCGGAAAACGACAGTTGGATGATCCCAGGAATTCGCTAGTTTTTCAATATTTTCGGATTATTAAAGAGCTTCAGCCGAAATATTTTATCTTTGAAAATGTGCCGGGAATTGCATCAGGTAACCATCGGGCATTACTGGATGAGTTAATTGCGGAATTTGAGGGGATTAGTTATTGGGTAAATTACCCATGGAAGATTTTGGATGCTGCGGATTTTGGCGCACCTCAGCACAGAAAACGGTTAATTTTGATTGGGAGTCGCCAGGATGTAAAAAAAGCTGGTTATCCAGGAGAGCGTGAAGGTAAAATTTCTACGGTGGGAGAGGCGATTTCTGATTTAGCCAAAGTTCCTGCTTGGATTGGGAAAGATGAGGGAATTGATAGCTGCTACTTGAATTATTCTGGCTTTAGACAGAGTTTTTCTATTACTCCGGCGGGAGAATATCATCTGTGCCATTTTCGCCCAACGGGTGATTTGGTGTGGGGACATCTGGGTTCTCAACATACGGAGGTTTCCCGTGAAAGATTTTTAGGGACTGAACCGGGAACGGTGGAAAAGATTAGTCGTTTTTTTAAGCTTTCTCCTGATCGATTGTGCCATACTCTGCGGGCGGGAACGGCTCGCGATCGCGGAGCGTTTACCGCTCCTCGTCCAATTCATTATTGCTTACCGAGATGTGTGACAGTGCGCGAGGCGGCGAGATTGCATACTTTTCCTGATTGGTTTCAGTTTCATACAACAATATGGCATGGTTTTCGGGAGATTGGCAATGCAGTGGTGCCGCTATTTTCTAAGGCATTAGGTTTACAAATTATGAGTTGTCTAGAGGTTGATCGATCGCAGTTGGAGATTCGTAAACTTTCCACAATGGATCGGGAATGTTTACGGTGGAATATGGATCAAGCTTGTCTCTATTGGCAGATTCCTAATAATGTTATTCCCAAAAGAAAAAGAGATAAAAGGATGGACATAGGGATCCGGTAGATGAATCAAGTGCCACCGAATTGGCAATAGCGATCGCACTTGATTCTCTCACTAATAACGAGAACTATTCATCATCGTCGTCGTCATCATCGTCATCATCGTCATCGTCGTCATCATCATCGTACTCTTCTTCGT
>CAZTRW010000269.1:0-3378 GCA_964616725.1 uncultured bacterium | reverse complement strand
TTGTTGGTGGAGGTGAAGATGAAGGGGGCGGTGGGGGCGTGTTGGCGGGTGGCTTCGAGGAGGTTGAGGGTGCCGTTGGCGTTGACGGTGAAGTCCATGTGGGGATCACGGGCTGCCCAGTCGTGGGAGGGTTGGGCGGCGGTGTGGATGACGAGGGCGATGTTTTGGTTGTACTGTTGGAAGAGGTTGGCGATCGCCTCTTGATTGCGAATATCAATATCTAAGTGCTTGTACTGTTTGCCCAAGTCGCTTTCTAGTCTCTGACGGTTCCACGTGGTGGAAGCCTCATCGCCAAAAAAGACACGACGCATATCATTATCAATGCCGATAATTTCTAATCCTTTTTCGGCAAAGAATTTAGAGGCTTCGGAGCCAATTAAACCAGCGGAACCTGTGATAATGGCGATACTCATGCTTAAAGTTTGAATGATAGTGAATGGTTTTGGACAATGGTTCTGTAGAGTTGGGCAAAAAATTGCCCCTTAATCTCCCAATCATAGACTTCTCGCACCCGTTTTTGTCCAGCTTGCCCTAGCTGGTTGCGCCTGTGGGGATCTTCAGCCAGTTGTCGCATGGCCAAAGCCATGTCAGCGATCGCCTGAGCGGGATAAATCGCCGGCACCTTAATTCCCGTATCTTCTGTGACCTGGGTATTCGGCCCCCCCAAGGCCAAACAGATCACCGGACGACCAGCCGCCATCGCTTCCAGACAAGTCCATCCCCCAGAATCATGTAAACTTGGATGTACTAGAATATGACATTGGCCAAGCTTTTCTAGGCTTTCCTCACGAGGTAGTCTCCCCCAAAACTTAATCCGAGAGCCAACTCCCAGGGAACTCGCTAAGGCTTCTAGGCGCGATCGCTCCGGCCCATCCCCCAGTAGCCAATATTCCGCATCCGGCAAATTCGCCTCAGCAAAAGCACGCACAGATAAATGATAACCTTTCCAGTGTAACAATCGTCCTAAACTAATCAAGCGCACCGGCGTAGATTCCGGTTGGCCACATTCAGCTAAACGAGTCATTTCGGCTTTCGAGAGTCCCGCTTCCGAGTAGAGTTGAACCTGAGAAACCGGCAGGTTTTTTACCCGATTGGCAGTATCTTCAGTCGTCACTAAAGTGAGAATACTGCGTTTTGCCGTGAGACGAGTAAACGGATCTCGTTCCCCAATTTTCTGAGCAATATCTCGCGCCGTTTCGTATAACTTCGCCTTAACGTTAAAATCTCGCCAAAAGGGTTTGGGAGCCGCTTCTCCACCCCCAATTGGCCCCCAAATAAAGGGCACAGGCAAGAGACACACCAAACTCGGCGACCAAAATTTCACATAAGTGACATGGCGTACCACGTCAAACTTCACCTCTTGATGTAATCGCCGCGCTTCCAGATAAGCTAATATTTGCCACAAATAATAATGGAGTTGCAATCCTCCTTGTCGTCCCTTAAAATTCTCTTTCCAGCCGAATGGTTCCACATAGGAAAAATGGAGATAAGGACAGGGATTTTGGGCTAATTCTGCCTCAATAGACGGTTGACAAAATTTGCGGGTAATCACCCAAACTTCATCATGTTTAGCTGACTCCACAGCGGCATTCCAACCTACCCCTTCCTCCGATCCTTGTCCCGGTTCACAGGCAAACGCTGATAAGAGAACTTTCATAATTTTTGTCTCTCCTTTGCCATGACTAATTTCACTTGATCGGCTAAAAACAATCCTGCTTGTTCTGCATTATGATTAGCCATGAGTTCCTGAGATTTTTTTCCCATTTTGTCAATTAGATGGGGATGATCGATAAGGTCTTTCATTGCTGCGGCCAATTGTTCCGGATCATAGGGATCAATGATATACCCATTTTCTCCTTCTACCACCATTTCGGAAGCACCTGCCCATTGAGAACCAATGATGGCTTTACCAAAAGCCATCGCTTCTAGTAAAACCACTCCCCAAGTATCTTCTAGAGTGGGAAAGATAAAGACATCAGCATAACGGAAATAAGCGCCCAGTTGGCCATAGTTTAACCAGCCGGTGTAAGTGACTTGTGTTTGCAGGTGATTTTCAGCAGTAAAGGTTTCTAATTCTTGTCGTTGTTCTCCATCTCCTACGAAGACTAAGCTATACTCAGAATAGCCTTGTTTTTGTAAAAGATGACAGGCTTGTAATAAATTTTTAACTCCTTTACGGGGAACCAGTAACCCCACACACAAGAATATTGGTTTTTTGAGATCGAGGGAAGGGGTTTCTGTTCCTGATGGGAGTTGTAACAAAGTGGTTGTGTCAGGAACCATGTAGGGACGGGCAGCAATGCGGTCAGAATTTACGCCTAAAACGTCTACCAGATAGTCTTTTCCTCGACGGGAATTAGAGATAAAAGTATCCATAAATCTGGTCATCCATCGCCGTAAGTGGGAGCGGAAGGCATTATCGCGGAAATCGACGTTGGGAGAGCTGCTTTCGTAGACGAGAATGAGTTTCCATTTTCCTAGGGGTTTGCAGAGAATGGCGATTAATGTCCACAGGGAAAAACTACTGACAAAGATGATATCGGGTTTGAATTTGAGTAAGGGAAAAATAATTTCTGGGGAGATTAAAATGATGCCTCGGTTATAGCCGGTTTCTACGGTTTTGGTTTCTTGAAATCTATATTTTCCTACCAGGGTAATGACTTGGGCACCAGGGGCTTGAGGATCGAATCCGGGCCAGGTTTGGCTGGTGTAAAATTGGGTTTGGGGATAATGTTTGATGAATTCTCTTAAGATAGGTTGCCAGTAGGCTCCTCTTCTGACGGCTGGTACTAACCAGGCAATGCGTGGGTTTTCCATGAGGTTTGATGGGGGTCAATTTTTTGGGTGATCAAATAGGGCGGGCAGGAGTAATTTTCGGTAGGGAAGTAGCCAGAAAATGGGCCAGAGAATGCCGCCATGACGTTGCATGAGCATTTTCCATTCTTCCCACGGTTGGAGGGTAACACTTTGGAGGGCTAATCCTTTGGGTGTGTCAATATTTTTTAATCCTTCTTGAAGGTTGGGGGTGTTGGCGGGATCGGGTTTGGGGTTTCTGGGGCAGGTGCCGGAGTAGCCTGGGGCAATCCAAATTTTGCATTTTTGGCGTTTGGCGCGCAGGCCGTAGTCCCAGTCTCCGGCATAATGGGTAAGGGCGGGATCAAGGTTGCCGACTAGGGTGGCGACGGGTTGGGGAATGAGGACGAGGTTGCCGCACATGGTATCGCAGAGTTGGGGGGCGGTGGTGGGGGGGATGGGACGACATTTGAAGGGGGGATACCACCATCCGAGTTGTTGATAGCCTCCGTAAGTCCATGCTTGGGTGGTGGGATCTTGGGTTGATCCGGTGATGATAGAGTGGGGGTATCCTTGGGCGATCGC
>CAZTRW010000268.1:0-3436 GCA_964616725.1 uncultured bacterium | reverse complement strand
GGTCATACCGCCGCCATTGACATCCTCAAATCCCTGTCACCTGCCAAACAATCTTACACTTTCCTCGGCGCAAGCGACCAACAAGGATCTAACCGTAACGTATTTGGCGAAGCCGTGGTTGCCGTCCTCAGTCGCATGAGCGAAGAAGAACGCAAACGCAACGTCATCTGCATTGATAGCGATTTAGAAGGATCTTGTGGACTCAACAAAATCCATGCCGCTCACCCCGAAATCTTTATCAGCGGCGGCATTATGGAGCGCGGTAATCTCTCAGCGGCCGCTGGATTTGGTATGGAAAAAGGCAAGCAAGGGATTTTTGCCACCTTTAGCGCTTTTCTAGAGATGTGTATCTCAGAAATTACCATGGCTCGCTTAAATTATTCCAACTTGCTTTGTCATTTCTCCCATGCCGGGATTGACGATATGGCTGATAATACTTGTCATTTTGGCATTAACAATATGTTTGCCGATAATGGCTTGGAGGATGGCTATGAAACCCGTCTCTATTTCCCGGCAGATGCTGGCCAGATGAAGGCTTGCGTGGAAGCTGTTTTCCATCAACCTGGCTTGCGGTTTATTTTCTCTACCCGGTCTAAAGTGCCTCTGTTGCTGGATACTAACGGTCAAGAATTATATGGGGAGGGCTATACCTTTACACCGGGTAAAGATGAGGTGATTCGTGAAGGTTCGGCCGGTTATATCATCAGTTTTGGGGATGGTCTTTATCGGGCATTAGATGCGGTGGAGCGCTTAAAACAAGAAGGGATTGAGGTGGGGTTAATCAATAAGTCCACTTTGAATGTGATTGATGAGGACGTGATGACCAAAATTGGCCATTCTCCCTTTGTACTGGTGGTAGAATCGTTTAATCGCAAGACAGGTTTGGGGAGTCGTTTTGGTTCTTGGTTGCTAGAGCGCGGATTAACCCCTAAATTTGCCTATCTAGGGGTTCATCAGGAAGGATGCGGTGGGCTGTGGGAACAGTTTCCCTATCAAGGACTTGACCCAGTGAGTATTATGGCGAAAGTGAAAGGGTTGATTGGTTAGTGCTTTGATGTAGAAGTGGCAGGAATTTTCTGCCACGGATGGGTAACACGAGAGTATCTTAAACTGAGTTGAAAGAAGGGCTGATCTCAGGTTTTCAGATCAACCTTTTTTTAATTGGGATAAGATAGGATATGCTCTTAGTGTCCCTCAAATGAGATGATTTTCCTGAAGGTAGATCCTATGAAACAATTGGTGAAAACGGCGATCGCTTCGGTTCTTGCTACTGTGGCTGTCTCTGGATCGGCGAATGCTCAAGATCGCATTCCCTCGATTCAGGCAGACTACTACGGGAAGACAGCCTATCAAGAGTTTTTTGGGGGTAACTATTTAGCGCCCCGGCAGTATGTGACTACTTCCCCTACCGGTAGGGTTTTACCTTTGCGGTTTAGCTTACCGATTGAAACGGTGATGTTCCAAGATACCAAAATTACCACCAATACTCCGATCACGGATGCGATCGGGACGACCAGAAATGCCAGTGAACTGGTACGCTGGGCAGAAGCGATCGGTCAATGCTTGCAAGAAAAACCCAAACTCGTGAGAGTATTAACGGGGAATACCATCTATATCAATGGTGTGGAAGGTAGTATTGTGCAAAATTCTAGGGGAACCTTAGTTTGCCCTCGATAGGGTTTCTAATTGTTTGCTCCTCACGCTGCCAACCCCAACGCTGGCTCAGTCAGGTTACAAAATTTGTGACAAAAACTTTTGCGTGCGTTCTTCTTTGGGGTTGGTAAAAAATTCATCAGGGGTGGCTTCTTCCACCAAAAAGCCATCAGCCATTAAAACAACCCGATCTGCCACTTCACGGGCAAAGCCGACTTCATGGGTGACACACACCATGGTGATCCCGCTTTGGGCAAGCGATCGCATGGTATCCAGTACCTCCCGCACCATTTCAGGATCGAGGGCAGAAGTGGGTTCATCAAATAGCATAATCTTAGGCTGCATCGCTAAAGCGCGGGCGATCGCCACCCGTTGCTGTTGTCCTCCCGACAACTGTCCGGGGAATTTCTTTGCTTGCTCTAAAATCCCCACTTTCTCCAACAATTTCAGCGCAATCTCTTCCGCCTTTTCCTGCTGCCAACGTCTCACCCAAATCGGCGCTAACGTCACATTTTGCAACACCGTCAAATGGGGAAATAAATTAAACTGCTGAAATACCATTCCCACTTCCCGGCGGACCGCATCAATCTGCTTCAAATCATGGGATAATTCAATCCCATCAATTATAATTCTGCCTTTTTGATACTCTTCGAGTGCATTAAACGTGCGAATAAAGGTAGATTTTCCCGAACCACTTGGCCCCATAATCACCACCACTTCCCCCTTTCTCACCTGTAAACTCACCCCTCGCAACACATGAAACTTGTTGCTGGCATACCATTTATGCACATTTTCTGCAATAATCGCTAACTCACTTGCAGAGGAGGCGGGTCGATCTTCAGGTTTAGTGAGAGGATTAGAATAGGTCATAATCATTTATCCTTAACGGGACTCAAACAAAAAAAATAGTTAAGTTAGAGTATAATCATTATTTGAGAGCCTTTCCACAAACAGTAATATCCATTCAACCAACCCAAGGGTCGCTTTTCTAGTAATTTAACTTCCATCTGAATTGAGGGTAACGGGTAAGAGACAACATACCCATTACGCATAATCTCAATCGGTTTCTGACAAGAATTCGGATAGACTACGCCTTAAAAAAGGCTTCTAGTTCATGGGTGAGGGTTTCTACCATGCCTTGATCTTTGGCAATTTCTGCGGCGGCTTCTTGGGCGATCGCTGCGGCTTCTTCTGGCGGTAAATTGACTAATTGTACTAACTTTTTGTAGGCTTCTGCTTCTTCAGCATTAATCAATGCTTCATCGGGAGTGCGGGCACTAGAGGCAATCACTTCATATCCCAATTTTAAGACCATTTTGCGCTCTTCTAGGGTTTCTAGTTTAGGGATTAATTCATCCAGGGGCAAATTCTGCATCATGTAGTCTCGCAACTCTTGTTTGAGTTGTTCTTGTGGGGCGGAATTGCCGGGTGCAAACAACTGACTAAAGCGATCAAGCATTACTTCCACTTCTTCTGTGGCTAGTTCTCCATCTGCCCAAGCCATGGCAGTGACAACGCGCAACAGAGTCATTTGACGAGGGGTAATGGGAGGAGGAGGAGGGGGTTGCAAGGTCATGATTACTCCAGGGAGGTGCAAGCTTTGGTGATGATCCTACTATGGGTGAGACGCTGTAGGCAAGGAAAGATTTTTCTGGGGGGTTGGCGATACGCCTGGGTTGTCGCTTCGCGATCGCTCTTACTGCTCATTGTTGGGATATCCTTGTTAAGAGGTATAAAATCACCTATATTCTCTTACAGCGCTTCGCGCTGCTATGAGGTACAT
>CAZTRW010000267.1:0-3449 GCA_964616725.1 uncultured bacterium | reverse complement strand
CGTCAAAAGTGCTGGACGTTTATTTGATTTCTAGAGGAGAGCAAGCAGAGCGTCGGTCCCTGCAACTAGCCCAGAGGTTACGAGCCGCAGGATTTTCCGTAGAATTGGATTTGAGCGGAGCAGCCTTTAAGAAGCAATTGGCACGGGCTGATCAAAGGGGCGCGATCGCCTGTCTAATTTTAGGCGAAGAAGAAGCCCAACAGGGAAAAGTCCAGTGGAAATGGATGGTAACCCAACAACAAGAAGCCATAGATCAAGCAGAATTGTTCAGAAACCCAGAAAAATTCCGTCAGCAGATGCAACCATTCATTCCCCAGGTGAATGAATAATTAACAATTAACAACGAACAATTATTCATTAACCCTTTATGATACCCTAAATTCTAGCTTAATGAGGAAAATAACCCATGTTCAAGCGTCTAGCTCTGGTGACCCTGATTGGATTGACCATTGTACTCACTGGCTGTATTTCCGGTGTGGGTGGACTACAACAATATGTAGATGCCATCAAAGGCTACGAATTTTTGTATCCCAATGGTTGGGTAGCTGTCAAAGTCAGTGGTGGCCCAGATATTGTATTGCATGACTTAGTAGAGCGCACGGAAAATGTTTCTGTAGTCATTAACCCGGTAGACGGGAAACAGAGCTTAACAGATTTGGGAACCCCCACAGAAGTAGGATATCAGCTTTCCCAAAGAGCGATCGCCCCTGCCCATTCCACCCGCACCGCCGAATTAGTCAATGCCAACTCCAAAACCGTAGGCGATAAAGTCTACTATCTCCTGGAATATCTCGTCACCCAGCCCAATCAACCCCCACGCCACCACTTCGCCAGTGTAGCCATTAGTCGGGGTAAACTCCTCACGTTTAATCTCTCCACCAGCCAACAACGTTGGCAAAAACTCCATACCCTCTTTGAACAAGTGGTTCAATCGTTTCATGTCTATTAACCATGATCATTCCTCCTTTAGTGTTAGCTTCTGCCTCTGCCGCCCGGTTGCGGTTACTACAAGGGGCTGGCATTTTTCCTCAAGTTCATCCCAGTCATGTTGACGAATCCCAAATCCAAAGTTCAGATCCACAAGAATTAGTCCAATGGTTAGCTCAACGCAAGGCAGAAACAGTCGCCCAGGCTTATCAGCACAGCCATCCCCAGCCTCTGATCTTAGGGTGCGATTCTGTCTTGGCGATCGCCAATCAAATCTACGGTAAACCAGCAAGCGCAGCCGAAGCCATCCTGCGTTGGCAAGAAATGCGCGGCAAACAAGGTTCTTTGTATACCGGATATGCCCTCCTAGATCTCCAACAAGGCACCACTTTAGTCAAAGCTGCAGAAACCAAGGTATATTTTGCTCATGTGGGCGATCGCGCTCTGCGAGCTTATATCGCCACTCAAGAACCCCTCCACTGTGCCGGAGCCTTTGCCATTGAAGGCAAAGGAGGATTATTTGTCGATCGGATTGAAGGGTGTCACATGAATGTGATTGGTCTGAGTTTACCCCTATTCCGGTCTATGATAGATGAATTAGGATATGACATTACCCAATGGTGGCAACTTTCTGGTTCCTGACCCCAAAAAAATAAAATTGCTACACTAGAAAGACAGTGCATTCTACTTATCAACCCTAGGGTAAAAAAGATATGGGTGATCCGCAAGCCTCCAACAAGGTACTCAAGTTTGAGCAATCCATTAAGGAGACAACTCCCTTAACTCGCCTATGTGGAGAAGACAGTTTATTTCACAATCGCTATCAAGTGGAGAGATTACTAGGACGAGGCGGATTTGGTGTAACTTTTTTAGCGAAAGATCTCAGTAAGAGAGAAAGACCTTGGTGTGTGATTAAACAACTCTGCCCGAAAGCAAAAAACGCTAAAGGACTCGAACGCGCTCGGCGATGTTTTCGTCGAGAAGCCAAAATTTTGAGCCTGCTGGGTAACCATCCCTGTATTCCCCAAATGTTTGACTACTTTGAGGAGGAAGGAGAATTTTATTTGGTTCAAGAGTATATTGAAGGACAGACCCTTTCCCGTGAGATCCGACAACAAGGTCGATACAGTGAAGCGTTGGTGAAATCGTTTTTGCAGGAAATTCTACCCTTGTTAGGATTTGTACATCAGCAAGGGGTGATTCATCGGGACATTAAACCACCCAATATTATCCGGCGACGCGGCAATCCCGACGGTCAACTGGTACTGATTGATTTTGGTGCAGTGAAAGAGTTAATTCGCCAAACCGAAAGCGATCGTACCATTACCGCTACAGCTTCTACCGCTTTTGTAGGTACATTTGGATTTTCCCCTCCTGAACAGTTGGCACTACGCCCCACCTATGCCAGCGATCTCTATGCCTTGGGGATGACTTGTGTCTATATGCTCACCCATAAAATGCCTGCTGAAGATGAATTACCTCATTTTCGCGATCGCCAATGGTGGCGTAGTGACGATCTAGAGGTGAGCGATCAATTTGCTCAGATTTTAGACAAAATGTTAGAGGTTGATCTCAGAGAACGATATCATTCTGTCCAGGAAGTCTTAGTAGATTTAGATCCAGCCCTGGGAACCTTGAGTGATTCCTTAGCCAAAGTACCGGAACTAGAAGAACTAGAACCTCATCCCACTTACCTCTCTCCAGCTCAACGACGCGCTCAAGCGATTCGAGCGCGCCTGGAACGAGTTAAGCAGCGAGAACACAGACTATCTCAGTATGGGCCGCAACCTTGGTAAATAGACCTCTAGGCTAGGGAGCAAAAGTCTCCCCGATAGAGTTCATCGCGTTCCCGTTCCAGTTGTTGAATGAGAGTGCGATCGCCCTTGATCTGCGCTACCTGTAGCCGATATTCCACATTTTTCAGTAAATTCTGGCAATGAGTAGCAGCAAACCCTAGGGGGCGCTGTGTCACATTGGGCTTAACTTCTGGAGGAGTCATACCAGGATAGACTGGCTCTTCACACTGATGAGTTTTATACTCAACTCCCCGATACTTCAGATCCAGAGGAGCTTGAGGGATGGGAAGATGCCGAGGATAACGATGAACCCGATAAGCTCTACCCCGATACTTACCGATTAAATCTCCCTCTTCTAATTCTAGAGGCAAGGGACTATAGTGATATTCAACGCCACGATAAGAGAGTTTCATTTTCTTTTCCGGTTGCAAATTTTAAACGATCCACCAAACTGGAATTTGAAATCAGGTTTTTATTTCTGTATCTATCATGACAGTTCTCCATAAACTTTGGGTGTGATTTAAATTAACATTACGTTAAAAAATATCAAGAACAGGATGATCCCTCACCATCAGGGAGAGGAAACCCTTGCAGACTTCCCCAAAAGCTTCCTGATGCCCTAGAGGGACATCTCGATCCCCCCCCAACCCCCCTTTTTAAGGGGGATTTCCGCAAGCGGATATGAAAGGGAGATCAACACCTACTGTCCATCAATACAGTGTCAAG
>CAZTRW010000266.1:0-3450 GCA_964616725.1 uncultured bacterium | reverse complement strand
CCTCACCATCCCACCTGCCGCTTGGAATCTTGCTCTTGCTCGCTTTAAGGCTTGGTTAGCTTGGAAGTGTTCCTGGCGATTTTCTGGATTTACTTGTCTGAGGCGTTCTTCGGCTTTTTGATAAGCTCCTTCCGCCTGTTCCCGATTAATCTCTTGGCCCAGTTCTCCACTATTAACAAGGATCGTGACTTCGTTATTGTCCACTTCCACAAATCCCCCCATCAGCGCAATGGGTAACCAGTCTTTTTGAGCACGAGAGCGCACTTGCATCACCCCAATATCCAACGCCGATAACAGAGGGGCGTGGCCAGTCAGGATACCCAATTGTCCCGTTGTACTTGGTAAAATCACTTCATCCGCCTCCTGGTCCCAGACGGTTTTATTAGACGCAATGACACGCACTTTTAAGCTCATAAGTTAATCCACCTTTAGAGTCACTAAAGTTATAGGAGATTGTCCTATCAGAGGAGACCGAGGCAGTCCCCTCTTTTCTGGCTAGCAATTAGCCTTTAGCAGCGAGTTTCTCGCCCTTGGCGATCGCCTGACTAATATCGCCCACCATATAAAACGCCTGTTCCGGTAAATGATCTAACTCCCCAGACAGAATCATCTTAAAGCCCTTGATCGTATCATCCAGCTTCACATACTGACCCGGAGACCCCGTAAACACCTCAGCCACAAAAAACGGTTGCGACAAGAACCGCTCAATCTTACGGGCACGCGCCACCGTCAATCGGTCATCTTCAGAGAGTTCATCCAAGCCCAAAATGGCAATAATATCTTGCAACTCTTTATACCGTTGCAAAGTAGATTGCACGGCACGAGCTGTCTGATAATGGTCTGCCCCTACCACAGTGGGTTGCAGCATCGTAGACGTAGAACCGAGAGGATCAACCGCCGGATAAATCCCCTTAGAAGCCAAACCTCTAGACAATACCGTAGTCGCATCCAAGTGAGCAAACGTCGTTGCCGGAGCCGGATCAGTCAAGTCATCCGCGGGCACATACACCGCTTGAATCGAAGTAATCGACCCTTCGCGGGTAGACGTAATCCGCTCTTGCAACTCTCCCATTTCCGTCCCCAACGTAGGCTGATATCCTACGGCTGAAGGCATCCGACCTAAAAGCGCCGATACTTCCGAACCCGCTTGCACAAACCGGAAAATATTATCAATAAACAGCAGTACATCTTGCTTACTCACATCCCGGAAATATTCCGCCATCGTCAGAGCAGAAAGACCTACTCGCATTCTGGCTCCAGGGGGTTCATTCATCTGACCATACACCAGAGCCACTTTTGACTCACTCAAGTTTTCGGCATTAATTACCCCAGATTCAACCATTTCGTTGTAGAGGTCATTCCCTTCACGAGTGCGCTCGCCCACGCCACCGAACACCGACACACCACCATGAGCCTTAGCAATATTATTGATCAGCTCCATGATAATAACGGTTTTGCCTACACCGGCTCCACCGAATAACCCAATTTTACCGCCTCGGCGATAGGGAGCCAGTAGGTCTACCACTTTAATCCCCGTTTCAAAGATCGAAGGCTTAGTTTCTAAGTCCGTAAATTTAGGAGCTTCCCGGTGAATAGGAGAGGTTTCTTGGGCACTCACCGGTCCTCTTTCATCGACGGGTTCTCCCAAGACATTAAAGATCCGTCCCAGAGTAGCATTTCCTACGGGAACTGAGATTGGCCCCCCTAAATCAACGATATCCATTCCCCGTTTCAGCCCGTCTGTCGCACTCATGGCAACAGCTCGGACTTGGTTCCCGCCGAGGAGTTGTTGAACTTCGCAGGTGACTGAGGTTTCTTTTCCATCAGCCTCTTGTTTGACCACTTTGATCGCGTTGTAGACCTGGGGGAGTTTACCGCTGGGGAATTCGGCATCAATAACCGGGCCAATGATTTGAACAATTTTACCGACGTTTGTTTTCTCTGATGTGGCTACCATAGCTTCGCCTATTGTGATTGCTGCTCAAGAGCGCGATTCTTACTTAAAAATTAAGAATGCCATCTTTCACCTTATCACGGGATGTTACCCCATTTTTCATCGATGTTTTCCTGGGGGATGTGCCTGGGGGTCTTCTGTGTCTCTGTTCCCCATTCCCACGCTCTCAGTACGGTAACCCGTACTTGGAAACCCGTTGCCATTGGCGGTTGAGTCAGGGTAGATTAGCACTCAAGAGTTGAGAGTGCTAATTTAAGTAATTGACTCGCGACTCATCAGGATAAACTTTAAACCCATCAGATTGGAGAAAAATTTCCTATGGCAGCAGTATCCCTGAGTGTTTCTACGGTTAAACCCCTAGGCGATCGCGTATTTGTGAAAGTCAGCGAAGCTGAAGAAAAGACCGCCGGTGGTATCATTCTCCCCGATAATGCCAAAGAAAAACCTCAAGTGGGTGAAATTGTCCAAGTTGGCCCTGGCAAACGCAATGAAGATGGTTCTCGCCAAGAGCCAGAAGTTAAAATTGGCGATAGAGTCCTCTACTCGAAATATGCTGGAACTGACATCAAACTGGGTGGTGATGACTACGTTCTATTGTCTGAAAAAGACATCCTTGCTGTGGTGAGCTAATTCCCAACGACTCAAACCCCATTTACTGATTACCTCATTTAGATCATTCTCGTACTTCAAGGATTGACAAGATTATGGCAAAACGCATCATCTACAATGAAAATGCTCGCCGTGCGCTGGAAAAAGTCATGGACATCTTAGCCGAAGCAGTAGCAGTAACCCTCGGTCCAAAAGGACGTAATGTGGTTCTAGAGAAGAAGTTCGGTGCTCCTCAAATTGTGAATGATGGCGTCACCATCGCCAAAGAAATCGAACTGGAAGACCATGTAGAAAATACGGGTGTCTCCTTAATTCGTCAAGCGGCTTCTAAACCCAATGACGCGGCTGGCGACGGAACCACGACTGCTACCGTATTGGCTCATGCGATGGTGAAAGCGGGTCTTCGCAACGTGGCGGCGGGGGCGAATCCCATTGCCCTGAAGCGAGGGATTGAAAAGGCTACTGGTTTTCTGGTTGATAGAATTGCTGAACACGCTCGTCAAATCGAAGACTCTAAGGCGATCGCCCAAGTTGGTTCCATCTCCGCTGGAAACGACGAAGAAGTCGGTAGAATGATTGCCGAAGCCATGGATAAAGTGGGCAAAGAAGGAGTCATCTCCCTCGAAGAAGGGAAGTCTATGACCACTGAACTGGAAATTACCGAAGGGATGCGCTTCGATAAAGGTTATATTTCTCCTTACTTCGCTACGGATACGGAGCGGATGGAAGCCGTCCTGGATGAGCCTTACCTATTGCTGACTGACAAAAAAATCACCCTTGTGCAAGACCTGGTACCGGTGTTAGAGCAAGTGGCTCGCTCCGGCAAACCCCTGTTAATTATCGCTGAAGATATTGAGAAAGAAGCCCTCGCCACTCTGGTGGTAAAC
>CAZTRW010000265.1:0-3517 GCA_964616725.1 uncultured bacterium | reverse complement strand
GTCTAATTCTGCACAGAGTAAATGAGCCCCCATCAAATTAGCTCCGGTTAGATTTGCCCCCCGTAAATCAGCTTCTTCTAAATTAGCTTCAGTTAAACTAGCGCCTTGGAGATCAGCATAGCTTAAATCTGCCCCTTTCAGATTAGCACTATTGAGGTTAGCGCCTCGCAAATCGGCTCCTCGTAAATCTACACCCATCAGATTGACTCCCATCAGATTAGCGCCACTGAGAAATGCCCCGGCTAAAGAAGCCTGGGTTAGTTTAGCACTCATCAGATTAGCTCCTCTGAGATTGCTGCCTCGCAAGTCTGCTTGACTGAGATCTGCTTGCATCAAATTTGATCCGAGTAAATTCCCGCGCAAATCAGTCGCAATGAGTTGGGCACCAATCAAATTCGCTCCATCCAGTCGTGCTCCTTTGAGATTGGCGTGGGATAGAGTGGTTCCGACCAAATTTGCCCCTGCTAAATTAGCCTGTTCTAATTGGCCATGGGTGAGGTCTTGATCGTCTAAGTTGACTCCCGGAAGGTGTTTAATGCGACCGGCGCAAATGTCGGCAATATCTAAATCCATAGTTATGAGGAAGTTATGAGGATTACATGAATTAGTAAGTAGAGTTTAAGGAAGGAATGGGGGTGTCTTGCTCATCCAGCAGCCAAATCCCTGAAGCAATTTTAGGAGGGAGGCTGGGGATCTGCAAGCCTTGTTGCATTCCTCGCACGAGCAGGGTTAGGGTTTCTACGAGTTTGGGATCGAATTGGTGACCGGATTGGGATTGGCACTGTTCTAGGGCGGAGATTAAGGAGGTGGAGAGGCGATCTTGGGGGGTGGTGTAACGGTTAGGGGTTTGGGATTGGAAGCTTGACACTAGGGCAAGGATGCGGGATTCTAGGGGAATTTGGTCGTAAGCCAGTCCTGCGGGGGTGCCTGAGCCATCCCAATGTTCGGTTTGATGACTGATAATCTGGGCGATCGCCTGAAGTTGGGGCATCACTCGCATCAGAGAGGATTTGGGCAACTCTAATGACTTTTCTTGTATATCCCGCTGGGTCTTACTCCGACGAGGGTCGAACACTGCCGGTAATCCTTGCAGTAGAGGTAATCGATGTAACAAGGCTGCTAACCGTAACCGTTTCACCTGCCAAGCGGGTAAATCTAACAGTTGGGCCATCACTTCTGAAAGGGTGGCTACTTCTATGGCTGCATAGGGATTACTCAAATCCGCTTGATCGATCACTTGAGCCATCCGTAGTAAGGCTTGAATTTTGTTAGAGCGGAGATTTTCTGTTAACTCTTCAAACTGATAAAAAGCGGAATAATTACCCTCTGGAGAGAGTTGATTTTGGCAAGTTTGCAGGTAATCGACGACGGAGGAAACTACGGTATTTAAATTCTCTGGCTTTAAGACACGGTGGTTCAGGGAATTCACGGAGTCTCCCAATCTTTTTGCCAAACTCGGATGGTAGGATTCAATGTGGTGGATAATCAATGCTGCGGTCTCTTTGACCAATTCGGGTTCAAAAGTCCAAAACCCATAGAATTTGCGCTCACAATCATTGGCTGGCCATCCTTGTGCTCCATAATCAGCGGCGGAGAGTTCTTGGCATAGCACCATTGCCGTATAGTGAGGGGATAAAATGATCAAGTGCCATTCTTGAGTCACAGGGTCGTTGCCATCAAGGAGCACTAGCTCTACGTTAGAAAGTTGACTGGTGGGGTGTTCGGTAAATCCTGTGTCTGCGGTGGCTAGGATGGCTACTTGAGAGGAGCGCTGGGCTAATTGGTAGTATCTTTGGGCTTCTTCAAGATACCATTTGCCGCGTTGGAAAGCAGCAAGGAGAATGGGTTGATCCTCGCAGTGGAGGATAAAGTCTTCTAAGGCATGACAGAGGGCAACTAAGGTGTTTTTGTAATACACTCCCAAGTTGAGCCGTTTGGTGTGTTGATGATTGGTGTAAAGTTGCTGAAGGATCGATCCGGGTAACATGGTTGTGTTTGATGGGGAATAGGGGTAATGATGGGGTAGGGTTTGGTTAGGTTTTGGTATTGGCGATCGCCGAAACCAGAGTTCTTCTTGGCTCATCTGTCTCTACGGTTAAAGCAGCTTCTAGACTAGATCGCCCTAAACGTTCTTCTAAAATATTGATCACTTCTCGACCAAAGTCATTGCCTTTCCGCTGCCATGCCTCTAAGCAAACTTCGCCAAAAAATGACCCTAAAGGTTCCGGATTCCACAATAATTTTCGAGCCGTCCATGGCATCATGCTCATGGGATTGTAACCGGGTTTGAGGATACCTTCGTCTAGGGCATACTGTTCTAAATGGGTGTGAGGTTGCAACCCAATAAAGAAAATTGCCGGTTCCACTTTTTCAGCTCCAAAAATCTCTTCGAGGGCACGGTGATAGGCGATAGTTTGACGGATAGTTTCATAGGTTTCTCCGATTACATTGAACGAATAGTTAACGGAAACTAGGTCATTAAATCCGGCGGCTTTTAAGTCACGGCAGTTTTCGAGCACTACGCGCAGGTTATATCCCATTCGCATTTTGCGAATCAGTTGTTGTGAGCCACTGGTAATCCCGATTTCAAAGTAATTCATGCCAGTTTTCACCATCAGATTGCACAGTTCTGGGGTAAGATTATCGGCACGGATATAGGCTGCCCAATGAATGTCGGTTAAACCAGCCTTGAGGATGGTTTGCAACAGGTTAATGGCATCGGGAATAAATTTGCGAGCGGGAATAAATTGAGCGTCGGTAAACCAAAAGTTACGGACTCCGCGACTATAGAGTTGGCGCATTTCGGCGACGACTTCATCGGCTGGGTTGATCCGCACTTGTTTGCCTTCGACGACGGTGTAGATACAGTAGCAGCAATTGTGGGGACAACCGCGTTTGGTTTGCACTCCGATGTAAAAGTCTCGGTCTTGGAGATAGTAGGTGAAGGCTGGCCAAATTTGACTGATGTAAGTATAGTCACAGGCAGTTTTTTCTAGGGGGGCGGGTTGTTCATGAATGAGGCGATCGCGCGGTGGCGTTTCTCCCACAATGTAACAGCGTTCACCAGTTATATCTTGATGATTCAGTATTTTCTCTAGTAAAATCTCCCCTTCTCCCACGGAAATTACGGTTCCTGGTGGCAAAGAGTTGCCTAACTGTTCATAAAACACACTGACGGCGCCACCGCCCACCACGAGCCGAGTCTGGGGACAATAGCGTTGGGCCCGTTTTAAGCCTCGTTTAATTAAGCTCAGATTTCGCCACAATTCACCGTAATAGGCGGTGGCTAATCGTAGTCCCCCGATCGCTCCCCGGAGTTTCAGGAGCGGATTGGCGCTGTAATAAAATTCAAAGGCATTTTGTAAGGGATTCCCACCCCGTCCCCCGACTGGTGCGTAGATTTGAATGTCTCGCCAAGAAAAAACGAGCAATTGGGGACGAAAGCGATCGATGGCTTGATCAAGGGCGCGGTGATAGTCTAGGGGGGGGATCGTTCCCAGGTCAAGGATTTGCTGTT
>CAZTRW010000264.1:0-3590 GCA_964616725.1 uncultured bacterium | reverse complement strand
GTAAAGACTAAATCAAAACTGGCAAGGCGAGGCAATTCGTAGCTATAGTAGGGAGCATATTGGGGATAAAAGTCTGGCATTACCTGGGTTTGGGGTTCTGCCATTGCTTCCATGGCGAAGGTGTAGGTGAAGCCTTGGGTACAATAGGGATCGCCGGTAGCACTGGCAGAAGAGGGTTCTTGGGGCGATCGCGGATCGATCCCTAAACGGTAAGGAATATTACTCATCCCGATCAGTTCCCCGGTTTCGGTGGCATCGATGACATACCAGGGAGTATGGGCGGGAGGAATAAAGCGAATAATGGTTTTGTTTAGTTGAGCAGAGGGGGGGTAGCGATAAGCATCTTCTAGGGTTTGGGAGAGGAATCGGGTGTTGAGAGCAGGTGCGCCGGGAGCCGGTTGGTGTTGAATGGCGATCGCTTCTTGAATCCAGTTCCCAGTCTGATTGTAGCCCAGTTCTTTTACCACCGTATGGGGATACCAATGCAGAGTACCTTTCCCCCGTCGAGCCGCACCTTGGAGCAGGGCAGTGAGAATTTCATGGCCATCTTTGGGAAGAAAGCAGGATTGACTGACCCAACAGTCTCCGGGATTAAGTTTACCGTATTTCTGAGCTAGGCGATCGCGCAACTCCAAATAACCGCGAGGATAATAAAGTTGAGCACGTTGTGTGGTTCGTTCATCTAGCGCAGACGTACCTTGAGCAGAAATTTGTCCCCCTAACCAATCCGTTAATTCGGTTAAACAAACGGTTTTACCTGCCAGGAGTGCTTCATAGGCAGTAGCACTGCCAGCCAGTCCTCCCCCAACAACGAGGAGATCGCAGGCAATGGTACGATCAACGTGAGGTGCACTCATACCCACTACCCTCATTGGCCATAACCCAACTATCAGGAGTATCCCAAAAACTAATGGCGATCGCTGCATTTTACCTACACACCTGAAAACCACTTCAACTTGTACAATAGCTCGTAGAGAGTAAAGAGTAGACAGATTAGCTGTAACATGGCTGCTTTTCGTAAGCCTTCATCAGCAATTTCGCGATCGCGACGACGCTTAAAATTATGATCGTAGACAGGAATAGTCTGTCCATCTTGCTCTCGCATAAACCCTGACTCTTCTCCTCCATGCTGATTGTAATAAGCAATCAGAGCTTGACAAAGTTTAGCCTCAAAAATCCGAGGCACTACTAAAATCGGGGCTTGCATGGCAGCCATGACAGGAGGGGCGATCGGTGGTACTTGTGAGAGAATAGAGATCACTTGGGAAACGTGATGCTCCGGTTCATTCCCAAAGGGGAGGGCAATCAGTACTCTTAACCGCTCATCCAAAATATAGGTGCATAAGTGATAAGTTTGGTAGGGATAATCTCAAGGGAATTGAAGAGAATCGATGAGACTCTCCCTTCTTTCTCCGGGGAAAAGAAGGGAGTTTATGTTAAAATTATGGAGCTAAAGCATTACCGCGCAGAAGACTACCAATGGTTTTGGCGGTAATTTTCATCTGAATCAGGGGATTGGCAGGCACGACGGTTTTGTACAAGTAGCTGTCAAAGGTAAGCCGTTGTACGTCTTTGTCCGCACACATTTCCACAAAGGCTTCGCGAGTCGCATCAGTCCGATAGAAGACTTGTTGGAGAATGTCGAGCACTTTGTAAGTCATGCCGTATTTTTTATCCCAGCGTTTGAGATAGACTTTGAGATTATCTTCCGTGGGAATACGAGTACCATTGTTAGAAAATTCGATGATCGCCTCCGCGCACATCCGCCCAGATTTAGCCGCAAAGTAAATGCCTTCGCCAGAAGATTTGGTGACGGTTCCAGCAGCATCACCGACGAGGGCGACTCTACCGCGTACCCGATGGGGACGGGGATGTTCGGGGATGGGGTGGGCTTCTACTTTGATAATTTTACCGCCGACTAAGCGCTTGGCGGCGCGAGCGCGAATTCCGGCTTGGAGTTGTTTGATTTGCGCTTGGTTGACTTTCATGGTGCCGGTTCCTACGGCTACATGGTCGTATTTGGGGAAGACCCATGCGTAGAAATCGGGAGATACATCGTTGCCGACGTACATTTCGGCGAGATCTTCATAGTAAGCCATCAGGTCGTCAGAAAGACGGATGCGCTCTTGGAAGGCGATCGCATAATTATAATCTCCTGCTTCAATGGCTTTCGCCACTCTAGAGTTGGCACCATCTGCACCAATGACTACATCGACTTGCAGAGTTTTGGCTACCCCAACGGCACTACCATCCGTATGATCGTTGTAGTGTAGGGTATAGGGTGCGGTGTGATTGGTAGGCAGTTCTAATTTATGGACAGTACCGTTAATCAGGTTAGCACCTAAGCTGGCGGCGCGATCGCGCATAAACCCATCTAACACTTCCCGACGACACATACCAATGTACTCGTCTTCCCGGTCTAAATTAATATCCACTTCTCTGTTCGACGGCGAGATCATTTTCATTTTTCTCACTCGGCGATCAATAATATGAGGCGGTAAGTCAAATTCACTGACCATACATAGAGGAATCGCCCCACCACAGGGTTTCGCATTGTCCAGCTTGCGCTCAAACAAATAGGTTTCAATCCCTGCTTTTGCGAGGGTCTCAGCAGCGCTTGAACCTGCTGGCCCCGATCCGACGACAGCAACCCTTATGCCCAAAGGTTTTCTCCACAATTGCTCACGATACGGATCGCATCGTATCACTTCTTTGTGATTTTCTGACTTAGTTAGGGCGTAATGTGACCAAACTGCAACAGACCTTAACACAATGATACGAAATCAGGGACTGACTCATAGTCTTCATCGACTCATGCCTTTTTCTTTGTGCTCTGTTGGATAATAGAATTTAGATTAAGTCCCCTTATTGTCTACTTAACCTAGTGAGATCAACCCAAAGGACAATCTTTTGTTAGCCAACGTACAATATCTACAAAGATTTCTTAATCTTCTTAACCTTGCCCATGTCCGGTAACTCTTTCTTATCTTCCTCCTCTTTTCCCTGGACTCGTGTCATCAGTAGTTTAGTCGCCATTCCCCTGGCTCTCTCCGTGACTTTTCTAGGGGGATGGTACTTTACCGTCGGATTTGGAATTATCGTTTATTTGGGTCAACTGGAATACTTTCAAATGGTTTGGGCGAAAGGCATTGCCCCAGCAGCAAAAACCACCATCGTAGTCACCCAAATCTTGCTAGTGATGTGTACCATTTCTCCCTCTTTAGCCGATGCAGTAGTTCCTGTTGCGGGAACCCTCATTTGTTTTTATTTGCTGTTTCAACCGAAATTAGCTACGATCGCCGATATTGCCTCTTCCATATTTGGTCTCTTCTATTGTGGCTATCTTCCTAGCTATTGGGTGCGCTTGCGCTCCATGGGAGAACCCTCTAGTCTACAATGGAGTTTATCGATTCCTGATCGCTGGCCCTTGTGGCAAGATCTGTCCATGGGCTTAAAGCTCACTATCTTGACATTTGTCTGTATTTGGGCAACGGATATCGGAGCCTATGCCTTTGGGAAATGGTGGGGCAAAACCCGCTTGTCAGAAATTAGCCCCAAAAAAACCGTTGAAGGAACTGTCTGCGATATCC
>CAZTRW010000263.1:0-3597 GCA_964616725.1 uncultured bacterium | reverse complement strand
CGATCGCATAACCCAAACTGCATCACCTCCGGGCACTGATTCAGCAAGCCCTACTTAGTCGTCATCGTATGCACGCCATCCCAATTCTCTGGGGGAGGATTGTGCAAATACACTTGAGCACGTTCAACATGGATCATCACCGCTCTATCATTAGGATTAACCTGTTGTGCCGCTTCAAAATAATAGAGAGCCTCAGTAAAACGCCGATTAATATAACACTCTCGTCCTAAATCATACAGTTCTAACAATTCGCGACAATTGGAGTCTAAAGGCACCTGCTTATCCCCCAGGACTTCATAGATACTCACCGCATCATTTTTACCTTTCACACGAATTTTATCTAATTCTCTCACCCACAGGCGATCGCCACACAATCGGTAAGTATTATCACTAATAATAATATCGCACCCATACTCCTTCGTCACCCCCTCCAGTCGAGCACTTAAATTCACCCCATCCCCAATCACCGTATAATCCATCCGCTTCCGAGAACCAATATTTCCTGAAACCACCTCCCCCGAACTAATCCCAATACCAATCCGAATATTAGGTTGATGTTCCATAAATCGACTCCCATTAAAAATCTCCAACCTTCGCCGCATATCCAAAGCCGACTTCACCGCCATCCAACCATGATTAGGCAGCGGCAACGGCGCACCAAACACCGCCATCAACGCATCCCCAATAAACTTATCCAGCGTCCCCTTATGATTAAACACCGCCTCCACCATCGTCTCAAAATATTGATTCAACAGCGTCACCACTTCCTGCGCGCCTAAATTTTCAGTTAATGTCGTATATCCACGAATATCAGAAAACAAAATCGTCACATCTTTCCGCTCTCCAATCATCAAAGAATCATTATCCAGCGCCATCACCTGATCCACCACATCAGGATTCATATAGCGGTACATCGTCGTCTTCATCCGCTTTTCCTGACTAATATCTTCCAACACCACCAATCCTCCCCTCACCTCACCCTTCGGATTCGTCAAAGGATTCACGGTTAAATTAATACTTCTTTCGATTTCTGATACATTTTCTCTCGATACCTTTGCCAAAGTACCATTGTTCCAGGGAATAAAAAAATCAGGATTTTCTCGATCTTTAATCACCAACTCCAACCATTTCTTCTCCTGAGCCAACGCCGGATCAATCGATTGATTCACCCCATGCACCGCCACCCTCAACTCTTGTTCTGGAATATATTGCTTTGTCCCATTTTTGAGACTATCTTCTATCCGAAACTGCAAGTTATCAATCGGCACCACCTCCCACACCTTGCGACCAATCAATTTAGACTCCCAAAAATGGACTTGAGCCTTACTATCCTCTGCACCAAACGGACAGCCTAACAATTCCAATGCCGCCTCATTTAAAGTCACAATTCTACCTTGCATATCTGTTGAAACCACAGCATCTGATAAACTTTCTAAGATATCTTTTTGATATTGCTTTTCCACCAGCACACTTTCAAAAAGCTGGGCATTTTCTAAAGCCATTCCTGCTTGAATATTAAATGCCTGCATAAACTCCTCATCGGAACTGGTAAAACTCCCCTGCTCCTTATTAATCAATTGAGTCACCCCAATTAACTTCTTCGCCGAATTAAACACAGGCATACATAAAATATTGCGAGTATGATATCCCGATCGCCGATCCGTACTCGGATCAAACCGAGGATCTTCATAAGCATTAGGAATATTCAACAACTCTCCCGTAGAAGCCACATAACCGGCAATTCCCTTATTCGTTGGAATCCGAATTTCCATCAAGGTTTTGCCATCTGCCTTAGCAATCTTTGTCCATAATTCCTCAGTTTCCTTACTCAGCAAAAATAACGTACTCCGATCTGCTTTCATCAAATCACGAGCCTGTTCCATCACCGATTTTAACGTCAATTCCACATCCAAACTTTGCCCCAGAGTTTGGGTTGCTTTTAATAAAGCTTCCGCTCCCCGTTGATTGCGAGCAGCCATATAAAAAGATTGACAAGTTTCTAGAATAATACCAATCGAATCCGAAAAATCCTTAAAGGTTTGCTCATCTTGATCAGAAAAAGGAATTCCTCCTGCTTTATTCGAGAGTTGAACCACCGCAACCACCTGCCCTTTACTACTCATAATGGGCATACAGAGAATGCTGCGAGTTTGATAATTGGTTTGCTTATCTAATTCCGGTTGAAATAAGGGATGGCTAGGAGCATGTTCAATATTCAAACATTGACCTGTAACGGCCACTTGACCCGCAATCCCCACATGGATGGGAAAGCGAATCTCGATCGGTTTTTCTGTTCCTCCTTGTGTAATTTTTGACCACAGTTGTCCCTGATCCTCATTCACTAAAAAAATTAAAGTGCGATCGGCTTGCAGAATTTGGCCAATTTTTAGCGTTAAAGCCTCTAAAATCTGCTCTAGCATCGCTTCTAGGGCTTCATTGTTAATGAGTTCGATCGCTCTTAAAAACTGCTGGAACTCCGCCGTAATAAAGTCCAACAAACAGATAAACTCCTTAACGGGGAGATCTTTCACTCTCGCCGTTAATGCCCCCATCATATTCACTTGAGCTAGGGTAGCCAGAACACTGCCAGTGTTAGGTAAGGTCATAGGTATCCCAAATTACACAATCAAGATCGTCAACGAGGGAAGGAAAACAGGTTTAACTTCCTATTTTATGTTACCCAGGTTTCAGAATACCTGATTGCCATGGTTCAACCCCATTCATTGATCTGCATCTGTTTCTAACGCCTCAGCCGTCGCTAACCCAGCTAAAAATGCTCCTAAAACCATCCCCACCCATGCTCCAGTCAAACTTCCCTGGAACCACGCTGTTGGCCCTACCCAAACCTGACAAAGTTGATCCAACCCCCAATTATACCGCTGACAATGTGCAGTTTTAACCCTTGCTTGGAAAGCACCGCCCAGGGTTAAACCGAAAACACTGGAAGCCCAAGCTACCAGTGTAATGACGAAAATCCGGTGTTTCTGAGTCATGAATTTACCCTGAATAGACAGTAGGGAAGAGGTGTCCCAACTTCCTGACTCACCGATCAACCTGTATTTCGCATTCCGGCAGCAATTCCGTTGATGGTTAACAAGGCTCCCCGGAGGAGTTCTCCTTTACTGTACCGAGAAATGACTCCTGATGAGTTATTGGTGTCGTGCTGGCGTAGCCGACTGAGGAGGGAGACTTGCAACATTCCGAGGGGAACGATTGTACCGTTGCGGAGTTGAACTGATCGCTGGAGGGTGGGATCACCATCGAGCAGTCGTTCGTGGTGAGTAATGGAGAGAATCACCTGGCAGGTGCGATGGAACTCTTGCTTGATTTGTTCAAACACGGGTTCAAGTCGGGGCAATTCTTCGGGAGGGGCTAGTTTTTCCAGATAGTGGCGGGAAATTTGTAAATCCACTTTCGAGAGGGTCATCTCGACTTTGGAAACTACCATTTTGAAGAATGGCCATTTGTAATAGAAATATTGTAGCAGTCTGAGGTGTTCTTCTGGATGTTCGTCGATAAACTCTTGGAGGGCTGTGCCGACTCCATACCAACTGGGGAGGAGATACCGGGCTTGAGTCCAGCTAAACACCCAGGGAA
>CAZTRW010000262.1:0-3609 GCA_964616725.1 uncultured bacterium | reverse complement strand
GGGGTAGAGATCGAGGGCAGGGGAAGGGGGAGGTGTTTGGAGGACAGTTTCTGCTCCTGGGATGGGCAGACTTTCTTGTGGAGGTGTATTTAATGGAGGTCGCTCCATTTCTGGCGGTGGCTGATCAGCGAACTCTAGAGACATTTGGGCCAGACTTTGGGCGATCGCCATAGGTAACTTCATTGAAGGGATATCTAGGGGTTTTACGGAAACCGCTTCGGGCTGTACTACTTCTTGGGGCAATGCGCCGCCGCGATCGAGTACCCGATCAATATCTCCAAATAATTCATCCATTAACCCATTTACTTCTTGTTCCATTGACCAAGAAGGTAGGGGAGAAGAGCCATGGTTTACATCCGACTCTTGGTGCTGCTTGTAAACATCACGATCCATAGCCAGTAGGTTAGTTGAGAGTTGATAGTGGATAGTGGATAGGCAGACTATGCACTACGCAAATCACATTGCCTTTCACTTTAACATGATGGCACTTCTCTACTGCGAGTCGCTGCGCGAAACCTTCGGGAACGCCTCCTGCTGATCTGCGGGTAACTGCTTCAGTTGGGCGATTCCCTGCGCGATACCTTCGGGAACGCCTTTTCCAGTAATGGAGTTATACTCACTATTTGCCTCTCCCGTGGGAGAGGGGGCATAATTCCCCGTTGGAAATAATTTAGTGGGGCTAACTACAACTGACGAAGTATCCCATCATATTCTGTATGTGTACCAATCCAAAACCAGTAAATGTGATCGTCTTCTAATAATCCAAGGACTCGGTAATTTAAACTGACACGAGCCGAATAAATAGATGGATTTTGACAAACTTGTTTGAAGTGAAGACTATTATGGTAAGGATCTAATCACCAAAGGTCATAAGCTTTAGCAGCTTGTTGTTGAACTGAAGCAGGAAGTTCATCGAGTTTCTGACGAAAGGCTTTTGTAACACTCGATTTCATGTCAAGTGAGGAGGAAAAACTTCATCAAGAGGTGTCGTCTCACCTGCTGTGATTTCTTTCCTGACGCTCTGGGCGATCGCCTCCCACTGCTCGTCTGTAGTGGCTTCAAATCGTGCTGTCCAGTTCAGTTCATCTTGGATCTCAGCCAGCCAACGAGCGGCGATCGCCTCCTGCTGATCTGCGGGTAACTGCTTCAGTTGGGCGATTCGCTGCGCGATACCTTCGGGAACGCCTTTTCCAGTAATGGAGTCATATTCACGGTTCCGACAATGGGCTTTCCCGTTATTGTAACGAAACTGACTGGGTTGATGGCGATCTCCCAGTTAGTCTTCTGACTTACTTACACAAACGTGGCGTTTAATGGGCAGTTTGACCAGGCGATCTTTGTGAGCTAGTTCTTTTTGTTTTAAGTCATCGAATATTGCGCGTAAATCATATTGAAACGATCGAGCATATTCTTCACGATACTTATGAATTTCTTCAAGAATCTCATTTTTATGCATAATTTAAGCCTCTAAGTTAGATCCTATCAGTTCATACAGAGCACAAATTACAGGCAATACATATAGTACAATGAGGGGAAAAGCTTGGGGCAAAAGAATTGTATCGATTTTTTGCGACTATGGGGATTTTTCCCTCACTGGTTGAAGAGATATTACTGATTTAAGCTGGAGTTATATTGATGTTGCCCTTACTTTCTGTTCTTCTTCTCGGATCTGTCCCTCTCTCTTCTCCCACACCTCCCCTCCGCCATGCTTCTACGCCTCCTTTTAACTGGCCCCTTCCTCCCTTTCCCCATGCTATCACTGCTCAAATTATCCTTAATGGTCAACCCCTCCCCATTCCTTGGAAACACTGGCAAGAGGGGGGAAGAAGGCGCATCGCGATTAGTGATCTGGGATTGGTGTCTGGATTTGGGATGGAGTTACTGGATACCTCTAATCCAAATTTACAGCCGATTCAGTGGTATTCCGAGGGAGACAGAGTTCGGGAGGGTTTGCCCGTGGTACGTAGTGCGACAATTAGATATGTGGATATTACTGATTTAGCGGAGCGGTGGGGATGGCAAATGATGGTGCAACAAAACGGACTGGTAATTGAGACGGGGACTAGTCAGATGGTGGGGATACGTCAGGAAAAACAGCCTTGGGGCGATACTCCTGCGGAGTCGCGGGGCGATCGCCTTGTCATCGAACTAGACCGGGAAACTCCTGCCCGGCTCACCTATTCTCCGGGAAAAGCAGTGATTTTTCTAGAGGCGATCGCCTCTCCTCAACTGCTCAATGCCTTTCACTCCACTCGTGGAAACACGATTACAGAGGTTAAATTTAGATCCCAGCAACAACGCACGCAAGTAGAAATTACCCTAGCAAATAATACCATCCGTCCGCAATTAGTAACTCTCAAGGCTCCCTATCGGGTGGTGATCGATTTACACGCAGATGCCAGTATTCCTACTAAGCGCATTCAATGGGCCCCAGGCATTCAATGGCGACAACAAACCCTGACCCTCGGATCATCCCAATTTCCCGTCTTTTGGCTAGAAATTGACCCGCAAAATCCCCAGATTAACCTGCGTCCTCTGCGCAGCAACCCCCAAGGGGCACCAGGAATCTCCCCCTTAATCACCTTAGCTACTCAATCCCAAGTTGCCGCCGCGATCAATGCCGGATTTTTTAACCGCAATAATCAATTACCTTTGGGGGTGATTCGCCAAGATGGAGAATGGATATCCGGGCCGATTCTAAACCGAGGGGCGATCGCCTGGAATGACCAAGGCCAATTTCTCATTGATCGCCTTACTCTAACAGAAACCTTAATCACAGAAACTGGCCAACAATTTCCCATTCTCCATCTCAATAGTGGCTATGTCAAAGCCGGATTATCTCGTTACACCAGCGCCTGGGGAGCTACCTATACCCCTCTAACCGACAATGAACTGATGATTACTGTACAAGGCGTTCGCGCCAGTGACTCCGTGGAGTATCGCGTTCTCAGCCAAACCCAAGGCACCAAAGCCGGAGTCGGCCCAACGACTATCCCCGATCCAGGATATCTGTTAGTCTATCGAGGTCAACCCTCTCCAGCATTTCTCTCTCCAGGGAGTCACCTTCAGATTCAAACCACCTCATTTCCTGCTTTAGCATCCACTTATCCATTTACCCTAGGGGCTGGCCCCCTGTTGATCAAAAATGGTCGTATCGTTCTAAATGCCGAAGCAGAAGGATTTAGTGCCGCTTTTATCCGCGAACAAGCTTCCCGCAGTGCGATCGGTCTTACCCCCGATGGTAAACTCATCCTAGTCGCAGTACACCATCGCGCCTACGGTAAAGGCCCCACCCTCGCGGAAATGGCCCAAATCATGCAACAATTAGGCACCGTCGATGCCTTAAACTTAGATGGCGGTAGTTCCACAGGACTTTACCTCGGCGGGCAATTACTTGATCGCTCTCCCCAAAGTGCCGCTCGCCTCCATAATGCACTGGGAATCTTTCTCCAACCTTAACCGGGCCCTCCAAAACAGGTGACACTCAACCCCAAGATTGTTATGTTTAGCTTAGGGGTAAACTTTCGCCCGTCCTCTAGGAGAGTATTCATTATGGTACAAGCTTCTGAACGCCCAACCTTAGATACTGTCAATGCCAAAGACAATGTT
>CAZTRW010000261.1:0-3631 GCA_964616725.1 uncultured bacterium | reverse complement strand
GGTAAGGAGTTGGCAAAAACGGCTGGGGGAAGTTATTATCATTTGCCGCAAGCCAACGATCGCGCCATTGCTGGCGTGGCGAAAAGTGCGATCGCTGAAATTAAAGCGAGATAGTCATTCTGGTGAGTTGTTAACCGCAGATTCAATCAGCTGCAAGATCGTCTGATCCTCAAATTCAGCGGCTAGAGTACAGACGCGATCGCAAAAGAAATGGTATTTTCTATTCACCGCTCTTAAGGTTTTGACTTCTGCTTCTATCGTTTCAATATCTCCAATTTTAGCTGCTTCATAGATCCGTTGCAACTCTTGAGGTGTGGGGAGAATCATCTCCTGTTCTTCTGGATCAAGGGATGATTCTTGGTTGCTTTCAGGATAGGAATCGCAAATCCAGTCGAAGTGGAGATATTTTTGCAAGGCTAAAAATAGCTTTTCGAGATCAACCGGTTTTTCCAGAAAATCATTACAGCCAGCGGCGATCGCCAAACTTTGATCTGACAACGACACACTCGCACTTGACGCTAAAATCGGTAATTTTTTCGAGTAAAACTCCCGAATCGTGCGCGTGAACTCATAACCATTCATCTCTGGCATCACAATATCAGTAATCACCAAATCCGGTGCATATTCATCCAACTGTTCCAACCCTTCTCGCCCATTTTGAGCTTCAATTACCAAAAAACCGAGAGGTTTTAAAACTTCACTCACGACTAACCGATTAACTGAATTATCATCAACAATCAAAATCGTCTTGCGCTCTCCTGTATAGCCGATCATTTTCCCCTGTTGACTCAGAGTCACCTTACTAACCCACTGATCGGAACGGGGAACCTCTATGGTAAACCCAAAATTACTCCCTTCACCCAAAACACTTTTCACCTCAATATCACTCCCCATCATTTGCACAATTTGACGACTGATCGCCAATCCTAAGCCCGTTCCCTCCCCTCGCCGAGAAGCCGATCCCACTTGCTCAAAAGGCAGAAAAATTTTGCCCAATTGTTCTGCACTCATCCCAATCCCCGTATCTTCAATTTCAAACCGAATTCTGAGGGTAGATAGGATCACGCTAGGGGGTTGAGTAACTCGAAATACTACTTTACCCCGATCGGTAAATTTAATGGCATTTCCCAATAAATTCAGCAGCACTTGACGCAACCGTTTTTCATCAGCAACAATAGCATTCGGGAGATTTTCTTCGGAGTAAAACTCAAAGACAATTCCTTTATTTTCTGCTCGCACTTTCGCAATTTCAGCCACGCCTGTCAGAAAGGAAGGAAAATGAAAATCTTGGGGTAACAGTTCCATTTTCCGGGCTTCAATTTTGGATAAGTCGAGAATATCATTGATTAGGGTCAGCAGATGAGAACCGGCTTGTTCAATGACGGCAATTCCCTGGCGATATTGATTGAGATCTGGGGCACGGTACATAATTTGGGCATAGCCAAGAATACCATTGAGGGGAGTGCGCAGTTCATGGCTCATATTTGCTAGAAATTCGCTTTTGGCTTGATTGGCACGATCGGCTTCTTCTTTTGCCAGTTGGAGACTGTGTTCTGACTCTCGCAAGATCTCTTCAATATGTTCTCGTTCTTCAATTTCTGCTTGCAGTTGGGCGTTTGCCACTTGGGCTTGGGCGATCGCCGCACGTAAACGGGTCGGTTCTCGCACTAAAATAAACACCATTACCCCACAAGAAATGGCCGTCAGCACCCCTCCCAAACGCCGCCACAGAGCACTGGGGGGCAGTTTTTCCCATCCCCCTTGAGGCATAGCTGCCAACTGCCAATAGCCATTCGGCAAGGTAATTTCCACTACAATCGGATTTTGGTCAAAAAGACTCGGATCGCCAAAAAACACTTCTCCTGAGGCTCCCAACCCATCCCTACCCCGAAGAGCGTATTGGAGGGGAGCCTGGGGATGAGTCAGTCCTCCGTACTCAAACAGCACCTCATCCCGAATTAACAGGGTAACCGCTCCCCAAAACTCTCCCTTAGCGGAGCCATGGGCGATGAAGACTGGGGTAAAATTAATTAACGCCAATCCCCCTTCTACCAGTTCTACGGGCCCGGCAATCACTGCTTTTTTTGTGTGGTGAATCATTTCCAAGGCTTGCCGTTGGCTGGGAATCTGCTGGAGATCGAAGCCGAGGATGCGATCGCGTTGAGCATCGGGATAAGTGTAGCGAATAATCGTTCCTTTTACTGCCGAAATTCGATCAACCCCTGGATTTTGGCTAATCAAAATCTGGGCAATTTGATTAAACTCCTCCGTTTCTACCGCAGGGTTAGTCGCAATCAGAGCCGCTAGTCCTCGGGTGAGCAACAGTCGATTGTTGAGAAATCCTTCTAACTTAGCCCGGATCGTACTGACTTGAGCTAGGGTGCGTGCTCGGTGCTCTTGGTGAAACCGTTCACCTTCAGCCTGTTCAAACACAGCAACGGTAGTGATGACAGCAGCAAATGTGGCGATCGCAGCTAGATAAGGTAAGGGTTTCATAGTTATAGCCGCTTGTCCTATTAGAGTCTCTCCCTGGGAGCATCAGGTTCTCGTCAAACTGGAGATGCGATCGGTAGCTAATTTTTCACCCCATTAAACCAGAAATTTAACTAAAACCATGTTTCCCAAATTACCACCTCACCAACCTTTAGGATCTTTTAATTATTTTCCCCACCCCTACAACCAGTGACCCTTTCCTGATACTCTAGTCACCAGCAGACCATTTCTGCTGTTGTTAACCCACCTAAGTTCGCCAAACCTTACCGCAACTTAACAAACAATGACTATTAACAGCAATAATTTTCCTATTGATCTCACAGCCTATCAAGCGATTAGCCTTGATCCGAGTCAACCTCACCTCACCGATGAACAACGAGCCGCCCTCAAAAACAATATTCAACTTTGTCGAGATGCCCTCATCTTCTTCACCGCCACAGGAGCAGCCAGAGGAGTCGGCGGACATACCGGCGGCCCCTACGACACCATACCTGAAGTCATGATCCTCGATGCCTTCTTCCGAGGAATGCCCGATAAATTCGTCCCCATCTTCTTCGATGAAGCCGGACACCGAGTCGGCACCCAATACCTCATGTCCGTCATCAACGGCGATATGCCTGCCGAAAAGCTCCTCCACTATCGCGAAGCCCATCATCATCTGCCCGGCCATCCCGAACTCGGTCTCACCCCCGGAGTAAAATTTAGTTCCGGTCGCCTAGGTCATATGTGGCCCTACGTCAACGGTGTCGCTTTTGCCAATCCTGGTAAAACCGTATTCTGCCTCGGCTCCGATGGTTCTCAACAAGAAGGCAACGACGCTGAAGCCGCACGATTAGCCGTCGCTCAATATCTCAACGTCAAGCTCATTATTGACGACAATGATGTCACGATCGCCGGAAACCCCTCCAAATACCTACCCGGATTTAGCGTTGCCCAAACCCTCAGCGGTCACGGTATCAAAATTCTCGAAGGCAACGGCGAAGATATTGACGATCTCTATCATCGTCTCTGCGAAGCCATCAACACTCCCGGCCCCGTAGCCGTCATCAACAAACGCCCCATGTGTCCCGGCATTGCCGGACTAGAAGGCTCCAACCATGGCCACGATGTCATTTCCCTCAAACTTGCCCTCCAATAC
>CAZTRW010000260.1:0-3741 GCA_964616725.1 uncultured bacterium | reverse complement strand
CCCCCCCCCCCCCCCCCCCCCCCCCCCCCCCCCCCCCCCCCCCCCCCCCCCCTTGTGCGATCGCCTTTTTAGCCCTCGGTGCTCTGGTAGGAGCGACGAATCCCCCCTTAATGGTTTTGTGTGCTGCTCTCAGTGGTAGTTGTGTGGGCTTTTTGGTGTATAACCGCAATCCGGCTCAAGTGTTTATGGGGGATACGGGTTCTCTGGCGTTGGGCGGTGGTTTGGCGGCGATCGCCATGATCAGTGGTAATCTCGGTTCGTTGGTGGTTCTCAGTGGCTTGTTTATTGTCGAAGCCCTCTCGGTGATGCTGCAAGTGAGCTACTATAAAGCTACTAAGGGGCCAGATGGGGTAGGAAAGCGGATCTTCAAGATGGCTCCTTTGCACCATCATCTGGAACTATCCGGTTGGTCAGAAACTCAAGTGGTGGGTGTGTTTTATGGAGTGGTTGGCTTGTTGGCTATCCTCTGTGCCCTGCCGGGATGGTTGGAGAGAGGATAGTCCTAACCGATGTATGATTGGCTGATTAAAGGGGGTATCTTGCCGAATGGCGATCGCCAAGATCTGGCTATTGTAGGCGATCGCATCGTCGCTATGGCCCCTGAACTCAACGCCCCCTGCCGTCAAGAACTCTTCGTTCCTGGGCAGTTAATCAGTCCTCCCTTCGTCGAATCTCACATTCACCTCGATTCTGCCCTCACCGCTGGGGAACCGCGGTGGAATGAAAGCGGAACTCTCTTTGAAGGGATTGCGATTTGGGGCGATCGCAAGCAACACTTAACCTATGAAGATATACAACAACGGGCCCTCACTGCCCTACGACAACAAGCCGCTCAGGGAGTCCTCTTGGTTCGTACCCATGCCGATGTCAGTGAAAGCCAGTTAACCGCTTTAAAAGCCTTACTCGATTTACGCGATCGGGTCAAACCCTGGCTCACCCTCCAAGTCGTCGCCTTCCCCCAAGACGGCATTTACAGCCATCCCCACAACGAAGCCCTCCTCGAAACCGCCCTCCAACTCGGAGCCGATGCCGTCGGCGGCATTCCCCACTACGAATTTACCCGCGAAGACGGTGTAAACTCCATTCACCGCCTCTTTGCCCTCGCCCAACAGTACCATAAACTCATTGACATTCACTGTGACGAAATTGACGATGACCAATCTCGATTCTTAGAAGTCGTTGCTGCCTGTGCCCTTCGCAGTGGACTCACCGCCCAAGTCACCGCCAGCCACACCAGCGCCTTCGCTTCCTACAACAGTGCCTATGCTGGCAAACTGATGGGATTACTCAAACGTGCTCAAATTAACTTCATTGCCAATCCCTTAATCAACATTACTCTCCAAGGACGCACAGACACCTATCCCAAACGACGAGGTGTAACCCGCGTCAAAGAACTCTGGCAAAATGGCTTAAATGTTTCTCTCGGCCATGACTGTATTCAAGACCCCTGGTATAGTTTGGGTACGGGCAATATGCTCGATGTGGCGCACATGGCGGTTCATGTCTGTCAAATGACGGGTATGGCAGAAATCTCAGCCTGTTATGACATGATTACTACTCAAGGGGCAAAAACCCTCCATCTCCTGAATGACTACGGTTTAGCGGTGGGTAAACCGGCGAATCTGATCATCCTTGAGGCGACTAGTCCTTACGATGCTATTCGTCGGCGTGCATCGGTTCAGTATGTGATTTCTCAAGGTAAGCTGCTCGTGCACACCCAGAGTTCTCAAGTGGAGTGGAGGGATAGTGAGGGGGTTTTCTAGAGGAATTTCGTTCCCCAAATCCCCTATGAGGCGATCGCTAAAGTCCATCCGCCTCTACAATAAACAGAGGTATCTATCATACGCTCTCAACCATGGCCGTCACTGAGTTCAGCGCTCCTGCTCCCAACCGTATCCAAAACTTCCCCTTAGCTGCTATTGTGGGGCAAGAAGCAATCAAAATGGCCTTGTTGTTAGCTGCCATTGATCCCGGTTTAGGAGGAGTGGCGATCGCCGGTCGTCGCGGTACAGCCAAATCCGTTATGGCCAGGGCGATTCATGACTTACTCCCTGCCATCGAAATCCGCCCACACTCCTTCTGCAACGAACCCCCCCACCCCAACGAACCCGGGCACATCATTCCCGCCCCCTTCGTGCAAATTCCCCTCAGTATCACCGAAGACCGGCTCCTTGGCTCCGTAGACGTGGAACAATCGGTGAAACAGGGAGCCACTATCTTCCAACCCGGACTCCTAGCTCAAGCCCATCGAGGTGTGCTCTACGTCGATGAAATCAACCTCCTCGATGACCAAATCAGCAACCAACTCCTGACGGTTCTCAGTGAAGGACGCAATCAGATCGAACGGGAAGGGATTAGTATTGATCATCCCTGCCAAGCGATTCTGATTGCTACCTACAATCCCGAAGAAGGAACCTTGCGAGAGCATTTGCTAGATCGGATCGCCATTAGCCTCTCAGCCGATGGTATGCTAGGACTCGATCAACGGGTAGAAGCGGTAGACCAAGCGATCGCTTATACGCGATCGCCCCAAGAATTTCTCCAAACCTATACCGAGGAAATCGATAACCTCAAAACCCAAATTCTCCTCGCGCGCGAATGGCTCAAAGACGTAACCATCACTCCAGCACAAATTGCCTATCTCGTCACAGAAGCCATTCGCGGAGCCGTGCAAGGTCATCGCGCCGAACTCTTTGCCGTCAAAGTCGCTAAAGCCGCCGCTGCCTTAGAAGGACGCACCACCGTTACTGCCGAAGACTTGCGAACCGCCGTGCAATTAGTGATTGTACCCAGAGCAACGGTGATTCAATCACCTCCCCCAGCAGCACCACCGCCGCCTCCCCCACCTCCAGAATCTCCCCAAGATCAAGCGGAGAAGCAGGATGAGGATGAGGGAGAGAACGATGAGCCAGAGCAGAATGAACCCGATCAACCCAGTGTCCCGGAAGAGTTTGTCTTTGATCCAGAAGGGGTAGTGCTCGATCCGAGTGTGCTTTATTTTGCTCAAATGGCCAAACGGCAAGGAAAATCCGGCAGTCGCGCCGTGATTTTTGCCGACGATCGAGGACGGTATGTGAAACCGATGATCCCGAAAGGGAAAGTCCGCCGCATTGCAGTTGATGCTACTTTACGCGCGGCTGCTCCTTATCAGAAGTCTCGACGGCTTCGGCAACCCGATCGCCGTGTGATTGTAGAGTCGGGGGATATTCGCTCGAAACGGTTAGTGAGAAAGTCGGGCGCTTTGGTGATTTTTGTGGTGGATGCGTCGGGTTCGATGGCGCTCAATCGGATGCAATCGGCGAAGGGGGCAGTGATGCAATTACTGACTGAGGCGTATCAAAATCGCGACCAAGTGGCCCTGATTCCGTTCCGAGGAGAGCAGGCAGAGGTGCTGTTACCGCCCACACGGTCGATCGCCTCAGCGAAGCGGAGGCTGGAAGTCATGCCCTGTGGAGGTGGCTCTCCCTTTGCCCATGGGCTGACTACGGCGGTGCGTGTGGGTTTGAATGCCCAGCAATCGGGAGATATTGGTCAGGTGGTCATCGTGGCAATTACGGATGGTCGCGGTAATATTCCGTTGGCTCGATCTTTGGGGGAACTGTGGGAAGAGCAGAAGCCGGATATTAAGGCGGAATTATTGCAAATTGCGGGTAGAATTCGGGCGATGGGAATGAAGCTACTGGTGATTGATACGGAGCGTAAGTTTGTATCTACGGGGTTTGGTAAGGAGTTGGCAAAAAC
>CAZTRW010000259.1:0-3852 GCA_964616725.1 uncultured bacterium | reverse complement strand
TTCGCCCTGAAGGGGGAAGACAATGACACCTATCACCGCCATGTGCAAATTGCCCTCGATCATCGCCCCAACATTATCATCGACGATGGTAGCGATGTTGTCGCCGAACTGATCCAAGAACGCCAACATCAAATCCCCGAAATCATCGGTACTACCGAAGAAACCACCACAGGCATTGTTCGCCTCAAAGCCATGTTCAAAGACGGGGTGCTCACCTTCCCCGCCATGAATGTCAACGATGCCGACACCAAACACTTCTTCGACAACCGCTACGGCACCGGGCAATCCACCCTCGACGGCATCATCCGCGCCACCAATGTCCTCCTCGCCGGTAAAGCCGTCGTCGTCGTCGGCTATGGCTGGTGCGGTAAAGGTACCGCCCTCCGCGCTCGCGGCTTAGGCGCTAATGTAATTGTCACCGAAATCGATTCTGTGCGCGCCATTGAAGCCACCATGGATGGTTTTCGCGTTATGCCCATGGCTCAAGCTGCTCCCCAAGGAGATTTATTTATTACCGTCACCGGTAACAAGCACGTCATTCGCCAAGAACATTTTGAAGTGATGAAAGATGGGGCAATGGTATGCAACTCTGGTCACTTTGATATCGAAATTGACCTCAAAACCCTGGGTCAAATGGCTACAGAAGTGAAAAATGTCCGTCCCTTTACTCAACAATATATCCTTCCCAATGGTAAATCGATTGTTGTGCTCGGAGAAGGTCGTTTGATTAACCTCGCCGCTGCCGAAGGACACCCTAGCGCCGTGATGGATATGAGTTTTGCTAACCAAGCTCTTGCCTGTGAATATCTGGTGAAAAATAAAGACCAACTTGCCCCCGGAATGCATTCGATTCCCCAGGAAGTAGACCATGAAATTGCACGTCTGAAACTGCAAGCGATGGGGATTACTATTGATACTCTTACCCCAGAGCAAGTGGAATACATGAATAGCTGGACAATGGGAACCTAAGTGATCAGCCCTGCTGATACCAGTGATGGGGAATGGGGGGTGTGCCCCATTCCCCAGTTTTTTCTGGCAAAGTTCTTTTAGGACTTTCTGATATAATGGGGATAATCAATTCCAGATTATCCCTTCAGGTTTGACCATCTACATCGTGGCAGTTGAGGAATGGGTATTATGTGCGATGCAAAGTTATGAAACCATCTTGTTCCTTCGATCCGGTGCTGAAGCGTTTTTTGTCTCAAATACCGACGGAGGTAGCCGTAACATTTACTACGGAGCAGTTGGAAGAAATTCGGAAACAATTGGGCGATCGCCAATGGCATCTTCATCCCCTGGATGTGCGCCTCTCTTTTCCCATTTTTGGGCGATGGTTTTATCTCGTGATTCTGGCTGGAAGAGAGCGCCGCAAACAACCCAGGCAACAGCAGGAATGGGGGAAAATTTCTCAGTTTACCTGGAATTATTTCACCAATTTTTTGACCTGTACCACTTTCATCTTGATTTTGATTCCAGCAATTTTAGGGGTATGCTATCTGTATGGTTCAGAAGAATTAGGAGAAAATCAAACGCCGGGGGTTTTAGAAGAACGACTCGATCAGCTTTTTAGTAATTGGGGATTGTAAAAGAACAGGGGATACCAATCCCCTAGAAATAGGGATGATAAAAATGCAGTCTCCCAAATCCGAGAAAAGCTCGTTGAGGCTTTTCTCCATCAGGAAATACAGCAACTCCAAATAGATAGACTCCTGTAAATTGAGGCGTTTTCACCGGAGATAGGGCGACGGTAAATGTGGTTCCAGGAGGGATAGGTTCTTGTAAAATTATGGTAATGGTTTGGGGTTGAATTAAAATTTCTTGAATGGCAAAAGATGCACCGCGATCACGTCGATTTCCGGCAAATATTTCTGTCTCTTGCTCATCATATCTAGAGACATCCATCCCTGGCGTTTGGGTGATTTCCACAACTCTTAACGATTCACTGGCATCCGGTGGCAAATGAATCGTAAAGTAATAAACAGCATTCCACGCCCTCGTCAAATTCTCAGTAGTAGTGACAGAAACTAAGCGAGGATATCCGGCAAAAGCAGTGATGCCCTCTCGTAATTTAACCGCATAGGGTTCCCCCTGAGCAAGATGAGGCATCGCTCCAGGGAATCCAGTCGCCTGATCGCATTGAAAAAGACTCAAGGTATCTCGACGTATCCATCCCCTTGCGCCCGTGGTAATTGATTCTATTTTCACCCAATCGTTACCATATTGGTCTTTGGCGATCGCTAATCCATCCCGATTCCCTTGTAGAACAGAGACTTTTTCCCCAGGGATTCCGTAATTATGAGTATAGAACTCAACCCCAACCCCATCCCGAATCCTTAATTCTGGTTCAGTGAGGGTAGCCCGTAGGGTGGCAGTACACCCAGAAATCTCTTGAGAGTGAGCCGGTTGAGAGCCAAGCTCCCCCAATACCGTCATCATCAAGAAACTGGTAGCAATTGCTGCGATCGCTCGGCAATCTGGCCGTTTCATTTCCCTACCTACTAGACCCTATGCCAATCATTTTAACGGTGGAGAGAACAAGGATCAATCAACGCCAGAGTATTTACATTTCTCCATAATTACAGCAGCCCATCCTCGAAAAAACGTCACTTTCTCGACATGGATATAAATAAATATTGCACGGTAGCTCAACCGAGACCCAAATTCGGTACAACAGAAAAGTAAAGACCAACAGTGTAGAGGGAAACCTAATGGCCACTCTATCAGAAAGCAATACAAAACCAATCAATTGGCAACCCCTAATCTTAGGAGCGTTGGGATTTTGGCTTAGTGCTAGTCTGGTAATTGATTTAATCATTATGCCTGGTTTATACACCGCAGGCATGATGACTCAACCGGGATTTGCTTCAGCAGGCTATTCCATATTTTGGATATTCAATCGGATCGAAATCCTCTGTGCTGCCTTAAGTTTAACGGGATTGCTCGTCTTAGAAAACCAACACCAACTGTCCGAAGTCAAACGCCATACTGCCCTGATCATCTCCATTATTTTATTGGCGATCGCCTTAGTGGATACCTATGGTTTAACCCCTCAGATGAGCGCTCTAGGACTCGATCTCAATTTCCTAGAAACTCAAACTTCTCTCCCGCCAGAAATGCTCACCATGCAAGCCGGATATTGGCTCTTAGAAGTGCTAAAAGTTGCTGGTTGTGGAGTCATCCTCAAACTCTTTAGCCCTTGGAATCCTGCCAATGGCTAAACCGCCCGGAGCATCCCTTACAGATGCTCCCCATCTCCAGAGAGCAAATACTGCAACCGTTCTCGATTCAGTTTACCTTGAGGCGATCGCGGTAACTCTTTAACCCTCACCCACCGTTTCGGTTGCTTATAACAACTCAGACAAGCAGCGATCGCCCCTCGCAAATCCTCCTCCCTCACCCCCTCCCCTTGAGGCACATAAATCGCCGTTACCACCTCACCCCAATCCCCATCTGCCATTCCCATCACCACCACATCTTCTACCAATTGAGTCGCTAAAATAACCCCCTCCACTTCCTGGGGAAACACTTTTTCCCCTCCTGTCACGATCACCTGACTAGAACGACCGAGAATATGCAGAAGTCCTTGGTCATCTAAATAACCCATATCCTCCGTAAGAAAGGGGTGAACAGAATTGAACCAATCGGGAAAATAACCCAGTGCCAAAGAAGAAGCGGCGATCGCCACCCGCCCCAATTCCCGCCGTGGTAAACTCTTTCCAGTATCATCACAAATTCTCACCTGAGCATGGGGTAAAACCTCCCCTCCCCAGACATTGCCCCCCAAAAAACGCTCCGGCTTAACAGCAGCAATCAGAGCAGCCGTCTCCGTCATACCATAGGTCAGTCCTAGAG
>CAZTRW010000258.1:0-3872 GCA_964616725.1 uncultured bacterium | reverse complement strand
GAAAATCCTGCGGCTCGTAACCTCTGGGCTAGTTGCAGGGACTGACGCTCTGCTTGCTCTCCTCTAGAAATCAAATAAACGTCCAGCACTTTTGACGGCACAATAGCTAACTTTTCTACTAAAATCATCAGCCGTTCTAGTCCCATTGCCCAACCGACTGCCGGGGTTTCCTTGCCGCCTAGTTCAGCAATCAAGCCATCATAGCGCCCGCCCCCACAAACTGTTGCCTGCGCACCCAGATCATCGGATTGGATTTCAAAGGCTGTATGGGTATAGTAATCTAATCCTCGGACTAATCTCGGATTGATTTGATACTCGATCCCTAAATCCGTTAGTAAGGTTTGCACCTGTTCAAAATGAGACTTAGATTTTACGGATAAAACCTCTAGTAAGCTGGGGGCATCTTGCACAATTTCTTGGGTACGTTTGTCCTTACTGTCGAGGATGCGTAAGGGATTGCGCGTCAAGCGGTCTTGAGAGTCGGCATCCAGTTCTTCTCGATATGGCGTTAAATAATCAACTAAAGCTTCTCGATACCGAAGGCGATCTTCCCGATTCCCTACGGAATTCAGGTCTAATTTGAGGGTTTGTAACCCCAAGGAGTTGAGGATTTCGGTGGCTAAGGCGATCGCCTCTGCATCTGCTCTGGGATTGGCGCAACCAATGGACTCCAAGCCCAATTGATGAAACTGCCGTTGCCTGCCCGCCTGGGGACGTTCATAGCGAAACATGGGGCCAATGTACCATAAACGCTGATGGCCTTTTGACTGAAGTCCATGTTCAATAAAAGCCCTGGCTACTCCGGCTGTGTTTTCCGGTCTCAGGGTCAAGGAGCGATCGCCTCGGTCGGTAAAAGTGTACATTTCTTTACCAACTACATCCGTCGCTTCCCCTATCCCTCTCGCAAATAATTCCGTGGCTTCAAAAATGGGGGTGCGAATTTCCTGATAGCAGGCACCACTTAATATTTCCCGCGCTCTTGATTCCACCCATTGCCAAATGACCACTTCATCAGGCAGAATATCGCGGGTTCCCCGGATAGATTGGATCTCTCCCATTAGCGTTGATTCATCTATTTCCAAACACAATAGCGATCGCCATAATAGGCCAAAATTTGATCAATCCGAGCCAAATACTCCGCCGCCAGATTTTCTGGGTACTCAATCCACATTCCTCCCACCTGGCTCAGATGATACTGGAATTCCGAACCGGAGCGGGGATAAAGACCCGTATTCACACCATCAATTTGACGCAGATGAGCAGCCACCTCACGGTAGACTGCCAGAGGTAATTTTGGCCAACTCACCGTGCGTCTCGTATGAGTTGGGGAAACAACGGGTCTCGATTGGGGTTTTATAGGTAAGGATGACATTTACTGATCTTCTGAATTACTAGAAGGGGGAAGAGTGCAACAATTCACCTCATCTATGCATACTTTACCCCATTTCATTGCCCAGCGAACTAGCTCCACGCGATTATCAGTATTAGTCTTCTTCAGGATATTACTAATGTGATTGTCTACTGTGCGCTTACTGATATCCAGCTTTTGGGCAATATCCTGGTTCGCCAAACCAATGGCAACCAGCTCAATCACCTGCACTTCTCGATCTGACAGAGAGGCTAACTTGGCCGACTCACTAGGACTTATAGTCATGATTAGTCTTAACTGATGGAAAGTTGATATGCTCTAGTATATCTACTCAAACTAGAACTCGCTCAAATCTCCTAGTTCTATTTTCGGCAATCGGGGAGAGCGTCTCTGAGGGATTATTCTTTCATCAAACCCAGACTTTTTTTGAGTTTGACCCATTTTATGCGCCAGCGCCAGAGTCTATTGGCTTTCATTGCTGCTAGCTCTAACGTAGCTCGATGTAACTGTTGATGTAAATCTTGGATTTGATGATTCAGTTGGTTTTGAATCTCGGCGGAGAGGGAGTGGGTATGTTGGAGTTCCGAGGTAGTTCTCACTAATTTCTCATTCAATTGTACCGCATCAGCTTGAATCTGCTGAAGGGTTTGTTCTTTTTGCTGAAGTTGATAATTGGCTTGTTCGAGTTGCGATCGCAGACGATGAATCGTATTCTCACTCCAGGTCAAATACTCTTGAGACTTAGCTTCTGTCTGTTGCCACACCTGTTGGGTTTTTCTCAGTTCCTGCTGGATGAGAAATTTCTGGTACTCTGATTCTTCATATTGCGATCGCAACTTACGCAACTCCCTCTCTTGTTGCTCCAACCGTTTCTGGCTGCGTTTTACCTGTCGCTGATCCTCAGAAGCGCTCCTCACCTCCTGCCAATTCCGAAACGCCCAATCTTGAGCCGTATAGTTTTTAATGCGCTCTAAACCCCGCTCAAAATCAATCAACCTAGAACTTTTCCAGGAACCTGCCAGACTTTGTAACTCTTCATACAAGCTAATTGCCTCTGGAAAAAACACCTTAATTAATGCCGGATAATAACTTTCAGAGCTATTACGCACCAACAATTCCGACTCAATCATCTCAGGTTGCAGAACTCCCAAAGGTAAATCCCATAATGCCTCAATTTCGGCAATCCAACTTTGGGGATGACTGACAATTTGATCGAGATGAGCCAAGAAACAACGCTCTGGATTGGCTTTGACAAAAGCTAGGATCTGGCGATTATAATTAACCCATAACTCTACTGCTTTTTCTGGATAAGCGATCGCCACTTCATCAGAACCGCGACGGTAGAGAGAATCGACCACTTCCCAGGGAGCACGATAGACACAAATAAAATAGGCTTCCGGGAGTAACCGAGCCCAAAATGGTAAAAATAGAGTGGTGCGCGGATCTTTCCATCCCCATAAAGTTCCCCGTTTTTTCTGAGCAATCAAGGCTTGAGCGGCTTCTTCATACCGGGGTGCCACCGCCAGATCAAATCGCTCAGTTAACCCATCCAATTCTAGCCCTTGGGATCTCAACACTTTTTGATGGAATTCGACAAAATCTAAATCCTCAAAATGTCCTCGCTCATTGCCTACTCTAGCGCCGATTAAGCGCTCTCCCATATTTACTCCTGCACTGTGCAATAAGGAAGCGGTGAGGGAAGTTCCAGAGCGATGCATTCCTACTAAGATTAAAGTCCCGTCCCCTGTGGCTTTCTGACTATGGGGAGCAGCGTGTGGATGGATAATTTTGGCTAGGGTTTGGCAGATTAAGATTCGCTCTAGAGCGCGATTACCAGCGCTGATGGCTTTGATAATCACCACATCATCAAGGGTGGCTTGGCTACGGTTGAGATAGCATACCCAAGAAAATTCCTGATCGATGCCAAGACGAGGGAGCGATCGATGGATCAGTTTACCACCTTTGCCTACGTCTGTAGCTGATACTGTCCATAATTCAATCGCCTTAATGGGAGTTTGGGGATCAACACTCCAAACCCTACCTTTAAATTCCCAATCGCCAGAACTGTTGAGATGGGTATTTTCTAAGGTTCCTTGGGGATGATGTTGAAAGTGGAGGGTTGACCAGTCTGGGGTGGTATGTTTAGGGATCAGATACAGGTCTTGGTGTTCTGCGAGTCCTTTGGGAAGGCGATGGTAGGTGGCATTTGTCCCTAAAATTTGATTGAGGCTATGTTGGATAAATTCTTCGCTGACATAGGTAGTGCCGTAAATCGACGGATCAAGGGTACGGCTTTCGCTTTGGGGAATAAAGTGAATTCCTGATTCGGAGAGGGCAAAGGGGTTGGGGGCTAGGGTAACATCATGAACGCTGATAATGAGTAGTCCACCTTCTGCGAGAGCATGATAGAGGGTTTGGAGCCAGGGGATGAAGGTGTTTTCGGGGGTGTGACTGAAAAAGGAACTGGAGAGAATGCAGTCAAAGGTTTGGTGGGGGTGGTAAT
>CAZTRW010000257.1:0-3880 GCA_964616725.1 uncultured bacterium | reverse complement strand
CTAATCACTTTCTAGGAGCACGTCTACCAAAGGGGGAGGAGAGGGGATAGGATTCCCTAGTTTTTCTAAGAGCAGAGAGGAGACGAGATGAACAACGAACAGATAAATCAAATTATTGATTAGAATCATCACCACTGCCATGGCCTGGACTAAAGTGATGTCCGGTTGTATTAATAATCCTAACTTGAGAAAGAGCCAATCGAGTAAGGCGGTCACTTGTACGGTGAGATAAACCCACAAATCTTCACCGAGTAAGATAGAGACGAGCCAAATTTTAAAGAAAAAACCGATCGCCCCCACTAAAGTCCCTAAACCAATGGACATCCACCAATTTGCACCCCGTCGCCACATCATCCCTAGCTGAAGTCCTAACAAGCCAAAGGGGATGAGGAATAAGATACTGCGAGTGGGCCCCATTAACACAGTGGATAATAAGCCAGTGACGACAAAGGTCATCCAGGCGTTGCGTCCTCCCCAGCGCAAATAGGCTAAGGCAATGGGAACGGGAAAAAAAATTCGCAATAAAGGGCCAGGAGGGAAATAATAATTGACCAGCCAAATGAGACTGGAGGTACTGGCAAAAAAGGCAGATTCGACTAAGGGGAGGGTAGGGCGATCGCCAAAGGGATGGGGATCTTCTGGGGAGAGATGAGTCATCAGAAGCGGGTAAAAATTCAACAGCAATCAGGCAGAAACAGTTAGGGTTTACCCTAATTTTTTACACCATCAACCGCTCTAGAGCACCCAAATCAGGGATACAGAGAGTATCGCGATCGGGACGAACAATCAACCGTTTCTTTTCCAGCTTACTTAAAACTCTTGTTACCGTTTCCCGCGCCAATCCACTCAAACTACTTAATTCTCGATGAGGCAGATTAGGAATCTCTACCCCTTCAGGAGTTTTTGTCCCTTGACCATCTGCCAAAAATAACAGAATATCCGCCACACGAGAAGTACTATCAGACTCGCGCAATCGCAGACGACGATTGACTTGCCGTAAGCGTCTGGCCATTAATTGAGCCAAGCGAATCCCTGCTTTTGGCTCAGTGTGGATCAGGTGGACAAAATCACTGGCAGGCATATTACCAATTTTAGTGGGAGCTAGAGTAATGACATCGGTCGAGCGCGGTACTTCTTCCAAAGGAGCCATTTCTCCAAACAATTCCCCTTTCCCAATGATATTGAGCGTTACTTCTTTGCCATCTAAATTGTAGGTTCGGATTTTGACCCAGCCTTCCAGAATAAAGTAAACGGAACTGCCCCAATCATTTTCCAGTAAAATCACTTGGTTAGATGGATGTTCTCGTACCACCACTTGTGCTGTCGCCCGTTCAACTACTTCTTCGGGTAAGCCTTCAAAAAAGGGGGCTAACTTAATCAGTTCAGTTGCATTCGATTCACGGGGCTTGTGTCGTTCTACCATAGGGGTAATGTACAATCAAAGACTAAAAGGGGAAATCAGCGACAGCTAAAGGCATGAACGCCATAGATTGACCTCTAGACAATAAGGCAATGATAACGTAAAGGGGCTGAAAAATTGACAAATCAAGGGATACAAAACGGGCGATCGCTCTCTCTTCCCCTCTAGAAAACGGAAACCCGATTGGCAAGTCGGCTCTGGCGATAATGACAATAAAGTTAATTTTCTCATCAAATCATCCCTTCTGAGGGAATTTTGACGTAAACTGCTTGCAGTATGGCGATCTTCACCAACACCGACCGAACCTCTACTTAGGGATGACGATTGTGACACCTCAGACTGACCAGCGTCAAGCACTGATAAGCGAAATTGATACGGCTTTATCGAAAACCCAGTCTCGCCTCCCCTGGGTCATGGCTGGCGAAGTGGCCCAACAGCGTCGCGTCTTAAAACGAGTCAGAGACTACTTAGCCAGTACCTTAGATCGCCCGGAAACCAAAGGGCAATTACCACCGGCGGGGACTACAGGGCCAAGTCGCCGTCGTCAATCCTTGTTGGGAGCGACTTTGCCAGAAGAGACTTGGCCCACTCCCAGTCCAGCAGTGGCGGCGGGGAATGATCAACAACTGATTCAAGCGGTAGTGGCGGATTTGCGCTCGAGTATTCTGACCCCTCTCCAAGGGGAAATTGCGGCCCTTCAGCATCAGCGAGAACAGATGCGGCAAGAACTTCAGTACCTAGATCAGCAGCGTCGCAATAGTGTGGTGTCAGGTCAGTCGCAAAAAATGATGAGTGAATTTTTGCAAACCCTGATTGACCGATGTGCCGAAAGCCTAACTCAACAAGTGGCTCAAAACTTGGCTCAACTTCAGGTGGATTTGCTGCAATATCCTACTTCTGAACCCCACGATCCGATTTTGGCTCCCGATCCTAGTTCAGAGGCCTCTTTGCTAACTCCTCAAGAGCGTTTGGATCAACTCAAAGCGTTACAAGCCCAATCGGATAAGCTCCTGAAAACCTTAGATGCGTCGATTAATGTGGTGTTTGAAACTCTACAACGAAATCTCCAAAGCTATAGTGAGTCCATGAGTCAAGGCATTGAGCAGATGTATAGCTTGGGTCAACAAGGGGAGGTGATGTTTAGTGCTTTGATTAATCGATTAGCGTCTCAGTTGGGCCGGGAAGCGTCGTCTTATCTTCAGTCTCGTGCTGAGGAAACGACGGAGGTGGCGATTGACAATGCCACCTCCGGAAAATCTTTGGTGTCTTCTGGGATAGGGGAGCGATCGCCCCAACCACCGATTCCCCCCATGCCTCAACCAGAGGCAGTCGGAGAATTTCCCCCCGTTGATGATCTACAGGAAGCCACAGCAGCAGAGATCTCTCTAGAAGCCCAAGAAGACATAGCTTCAAAGTTTTTCAACGAATTGGAAGCACTAGAGGCAGACGATGAAGGGGGAGAAAACCTGGAGTGGGAACCAGACGATCAAGAGTCTGAGGAAAGGGAGACAGTGACAGATGCCCCGACTTCTGAAGAGATCACCCCAGTTCCAGAAGAGGATGAATTTTATGACGCTTTGTTCGGTTCCGATCAGTTTCCGGTTGAGCCGGAGACAGTAGCCGTCAGCGATCTGATCGAAGATTGGCAAGCTCCCTCGGCTCTGGTGGAGTTAGAGGAAATCTCCTCTCATGAATTCTCTGAGGAGTTGGCAATGAGTTCCCCAGAAACCCCTCTTCTAGATCAAGAGCGAGGGGAAGGAGTAGAATCCTGGGAATCAGACCTATTTCAAGGCTTAGAGGCTATTGAGGAACCTCAACCCGGAGAGCAGGAACCGTTAGCATCGGCTCCTCCTTCAGCTGTGTTGGGGATAGAATCGACTCTGTTTGAAGGGGCTCCCCCTTTAGAGGACAATCCGGTATCTTTGGAAACCTTTATGGAGTTATTTGGGGAAGAGGAGTCTACGGAGCTAGAACCAGAAGTGAATTTGATTGTCAGTGCTCCAGAAGAGACGGGTGAGGAAGATTATATTCCTGCTTCTCCAGATGAAATCTTGTTACTGACTGAGGAGCGGGTGGCAGAGATGGGGCCAAGTCAGTTAAATTTGCAGGGCCCGGTTTTAGAGCAACTGAGTCAGGATTTGTTCAGTTTGGAGGAGGGGGAAAGTGCTTGGTCAGGATCGAAGCTACAGGAAGAGGAAGAAGTGGGAAGGGAGGCAGAAGGGGGCGATCGCGATGACCTATTTAGTATGAGTAGTAGTGTGGATCGCTCCTCTCCAGCCGTCCCAGAAGCGGCAGAAAACTTCCTTAATGAAATTCTTTCTCCTCCAACTCATCCGACTGGGGCCTTTACCCTGGATACTTTATTTGAAGGGTTTGAAGGACAGGAACCAAAACAGGGGGAAGAATTTAAGGAAAGTACCCTGTTGAACTTGCCAGAATCCTTAACGATCGATACAGTAA
>CAZTRW010000256.1:0-3943 GCA_964616725.1 uncultured bacterium | reverse complement strand
TTGATCTGTTTTCGGGTAATCCTCAATCTCCCATACCCCAGCCTGAGTAGTTACGATAAAACACTATAATTTGAGACGATTAATAGATTTTTGTCAAACTAATCAAACACTTCTGTTGAAAGTATCTATGGTAAAGTGCCCTAATTTGACTTTGCTGTCAGATGCGATGTGGTAGACATTAACATCTCTTAGGTTATGAACCCCTTTAGTCAAACGATTTGGTTAGTCCCTATTTATGCAGTGGTAGGTGCGGTATCGGCACTGCTGTGGTCTCCTGGTTTGATCCGTCGTACTGGCCCCCGTCCTGCTGGTTATATCAATATAGTATTGACCCTTTCGGCGCTTGTGCATAGCCTTTTGGCCCTAGGAGAAGTGTGGTCATCGCCAGTATTCTTTGGGACAAACTGGCTCCATGCAGGGAATTTAGATATCCATTTTGAGGGATTAGCGTCGGCGACGACGGTGGGAGCGTTGGTGGTGATCTTAAGTTTAAATCTGCTCACTCAGATTTACGCGATCGCCTATTTGGAAATGGATTGGGGTTGGGCCAGATTCTACGCTCTGATCGCCTTCTTTGAAGCCGGGATGAGCGCTCTCATGCTCACCAATTCCCTATTTTTCAGCTACGTCATGCTGGAAATTCTCACTTTGGGAACCTATCTCCTGATTGGTTTCTGGTTTAATCAATCCCTGGTGGTGACAGGGGCGCGGGATGGGTTCCTCACCAAACGGGTGGGAGATTTAGTCCTGCTGATGGCAGTGGTTGCCCTCTACCCGTTGGCAGGCACTTGGAACTACGATCAACTGCAAGTTTGGGCGAGTACGGTGACCCTCCATCCAACCGTGGCAACCCTGTTGGGTTTAGCGCTCCTGGCAGGCCCTTTGGGTAAATGTGCTCAATTCCCCTTGCAACTCTGGCTCGATGAAGCGATGGAAGGGCCGATGCCAGCTTCGGTGCTGCGAAATTCAATCGTGGTTTCTACGGGTGCTTGGGTGTTAATTAAAGTACAGCCGGTGTTGAATCTATCCCCTCTGGTAGTGCAGACAGAGATTTTAGTAGGATCATTTACGGCTGTTGCTTGTGCAGCGATCGCCCTAGCTCAAGTTGACCTGAAGCGAGTGTTTTCTTACACCACCAGTAGCTATCTGGGGATAGTTTTTATCGCCGTAGGTACAGGCAATGAAGCTGGGGCGTTGGTATTGCTCTTTACCTATGCGATCGCCATGGCTCTAATGCTGATGAGCATCGGTGGCATTATCCTCAATAATATTTCCCAAGATATCACCCAACTGGGCGGGCTATGGTCTCGTCGCCCCATCTCTGGAATTTGCTTTGTAGTGGGAGCCTTATCTCTAGTCGCCGTGCCTCCCTTGGGTTGTTTTTGGGGACTAGGGATGATGGCAAATGGTTTACCCCCCCTGCTCCTAGGGGTATTGTTCGTGGTGAATGGTTTAACGGCGTGCAGTTTGGCGCGAGTGTTTGGTCATTTGTTCACTGGCTCGGTGACAGATTGGACGAAGCGATCGCCAGAAGGCTTGTGGGCGCTCGTCTTACCCATGACGATCTTACTCGGTTTTGCCCTCCATTTGCCCCAACTGTTAGCCGTCTTGAGACTATTACCCGATCTGAGCCTAGTGACTCAACCGGCTACCCTAGGGCTGATTGGCTCAACGGTGGTGGGTGCAGGAGTGGGTCTGATTCTTTACGTTGGAGAGAGAGTGCCTAAACCGATTATCCTTGCTGTACCAGCAATTCAAGACTTCTTATCCTACGATTTATACACAGCTCAATTGTATAAAATCACCGTCATTACGGTGGTGGGATGGGTGGCTAGGGTGATTGATTGGTGCGATCGGATGTTAGTCGATGGAGCCGTAAACTTGGTGGGACTATTTACCCTCGCCAGCGGTGAAGGTCTGAAATACAACACCACGGGGCAAGTGCAATTTTATGCCCTATCGATCCTGGTAGGCACAATCATTTTTGGCTTAATCCTTTCCTTTCCTCTTTTAAATACCCTCAATTAACTGTCGTGATAGAAATAATGCTTACTCCCTTACTACTGATTCCTCTGATAGGCGCGATCGCCATTCTTCTGTATCCTCAACCCCAAAGAAGTCGGGCGATCGCCACCGGCTTCAGCCTCATCAGTTTAGGTTGGACTCTCTATCTCCTCAATCAGTTGGATCTCGGTAGTGGCGGACTCCAATTTACCGAATTCCATCCCTGGATTCAACCCCTCGCTCTCAACTACAGCCTAGGCGTAGACGGACTTTCCCTCCCTTTACTGGGATTAAATAGTCTACTCACCCTCATTTCCCTCTATACCAACCGCAAAAATCTCCAACGTTCCCGACTCTATGACAGCCTCATTTTACTGATTAATGCCGGGATTGCCGGAGCATTAATGGCTCAAAACCTCCTACTGTTTATCATTTTCTATGAATTAGAACTGATTCCCTTTTATCTGCTCATTGCCATTTGGGGAGGGGAAAAACGGGGTTACGCTTCCACTAAATTTCTGCTCTATACTGCCGTGTCTGGCTTATTTGTCCTAGCAGGATTTTTAGGCATCACCTTTCTCAGTCAAGCCAGCAGTTTTGAGCTCAGTGATATTCAGATTGACCATCTGGATTTAGTTACCCAACTGATTCTGATCACCTCTTTATTAGTTGGGTTTGGCATTAAAACCCCCCTGGTTCCTCTCCATACTTGGATGCCAGATACCTATGTGGAAGCTTCGCCCAGTACCACCATTTTACTGGGGGGAATTTTCGCCAAGTTGGGAACTTACGGCATTTTACGGTTTGGCTTACAACTATTTCCAGAAACTTGGAAAGCGATCGCTCCCGGATTAGCCATTATTGGCACAGTCAGCGTCATTTACGGAGCCATGAGCGCGATCGCCCAACGAGACATTAAGCGCATGGTTGCCTATAGTTCCATCGGTCACATGGGATATATTTTAGTGGCCGCCGCCGCCGCCAACGAATTAAGTGTATTAGGAGCGATCGCCCAAATGATTGCCCACGGCCTAATTCTTGCCCTCCTCTTCTTCCTCGTCGGCATCGTCGAAAAAACCACCGGAACCCGCGATTTAGACATCCTCAACGGTTTAATGAACCCCATTCGCGGCCTTCCCCTCACCAGTGCCCTCCTGATTCTGGCAGGAATGGCAAGCGCAGGGATTCCAGGATTGGTGGGATTTGCCGCAGAATTTATCGTCTTTCAAGGCAGTTTTACTACCTTCCCCATTCCCACATTACTGTGTATAATATCTTCAGGATTGACAGCCGTTTATTTTGTGATTTTGATTAACCGTACCTGTTTCGGTAGGTTAGATAATTCTCGTGCCTACTATGCTCGCCTTACCCTCAACGAACAATGGCCGGCTTTAGTACTCACCGCAATTATCCTCTTTTTAGGGGTTCAACCCAACTGGTTATTGCGGTGGATGGAGCCAACCACCCATCATATTGTTGCCCAATTACAACAGCCCATCAGCACTCAAATTGCTGAAACTTTACCCTTTCACAACAGATAAAAACCATGCCAAAACATCTTTTTATCCCCTGGATGGCGATCGCCTTTTTCCTAGGAACTGCGGCTGAGAATGCCTGGTCTCGCCCGCCCCAACCTTCCTCTTTCCAGAGCGCCCAAAATACTCCCATTGGCAATTTAAATCAGCGCCAAGGAATCACTATTTCTGGTAAGATTATCGGTTGGGGAGAAGCGGATGAAAATGAATTTATCCTCCAAGATGCCAGCGGAACAGTGTTAGTTGATGCTGGCCCTCGCTGGTGGAAGAATCTCAATCTCAACATCGGCGATCAGATCACCGTTACAGGAGAAATGGATGAAGGAGAATTTGATGCTTTTACCATTACCAATAGCCAAGGACAAGTGATGGAAATTCGCCCCCCCCAAGGTCCTCCTCCCTGG
>CAZTRW010000255.1:0-3963 GCA_964616725.1 uncultured bacterium | reverse complement strand
TGCGGTTAGCTACGCGATCGCGATTTTTCCTAACTTATTCAGCAAACCCTAAATACACTCTCTCAACCCGCGATCGCCGAACTCAAGCCAGGGATTAAAGCGCCTGTCCAAGAAACCCTACTGACCCCTCGATTTTATACCACCGATTTTGAAGCAGTCGCCGCCATGGATATTTCCAGCCAAGAAGCGGAACTACGAGCGATGGTGGCTGAAATGAAAGCAGATTACAACCGCCATCACTTTGTCCGCCATCAAGACTTTAACCAGTCCTGGGATCATCTTGACGAAACCACGCGGAGTGCTTTTGTTGACTTTCTAGAGCGTTCGTGTACTTCGGAATTCTCTGGATTTTTGCTCTTTAAGGAACTCTCGCGCCAACTCAAAGCAAAAAACCCCCTCCTCTCAGAAGTCTTTAGTCTCATGGCACGAGATGAAGCTCGCCATGCCGGATTTCTCAATAAAGCCATGAGTGATTTCAAAATTTCTCTCGATTTAGGGTATCTCACCAAGCACCGCACCTACACCTTTTTTAAGCCAGAGTGGATTATCTACGCTGTTTACCTGTCGGAGAAAATCGGTTATTGGCGCTATATTACCGTGTATCGCCATTTAGAGAAACATCCTGAATACCAGTTTTATCCACTGTTTCAATTTTTTGAAAGCTGGTGTCAGGATGAAAATCGTCATGGAGATATTTTCAATGCCCTGTTGCGATCGCAATCCGCGATGTGGACCACTTGGTATGGTAGACTTTGGGCCCGATTTTTCCTCCTCACCGTCTTCGTCACCCATTCCCTCACCGTAGACGAGCGAGCCGACTTTTACCAAATCATCGGTTTAGATGCCAGAACCTTCGATCAAACCGTAGTTCGCAACACCAACCTCACTGCCGCTCGCTCCTTCCCCGTCATCCTCAACGTAGATCATCCCCAATTTTTCCCACGAGTCTATCAATGCTCTGAGCGCAACCTAAAACTAGCAGCGATCGCCAAAAGCAACACCCCCAAAATCCTCAAATTCTGCCGCAAACTTCCCCTAATCGCAGGAATTGGCTGGGATATGCTGCGGCTCTATTTAATTCCCCCCATCAATGCCGAAGCCATGCGCGGCACAGTTCGTTAAGAAACTAAATCTAGAATCTTGCGCTCAAGCAGCCCTATTTTGTTTTGAGTTAAGATTAAGAGAGAGAAGGAGAGTCGAACTGATCTCTCCTTCTCCTTGATATTTAACCTTAGATCAAGATTATTTTTAACACCATTTTTTATGCTGAATTAAATGCCATTGGGTGTGGTTTCTTGCATAGCTCAGGCTGTAACCTGAAGCCTTTGGCTTGAGATCAAGATCTGGAGAGGGGGTATCACCCCACAAAGAGATGGGTATGATGATCATTAACCCTTGAGTGGCTAAGTATGTCCTTGAAAAAAACTACCTCCCTCTCTCGCCAGAACTCTCCCACCCTGTCTCTACGATTTTTGTTGGTGTTTCCCTTTGTGCTGCAATTGTTTTTGGTGGTAGGTTTAATCGGCTATCTTTCCTTTCGCAATGGTCAAAAATCAGTCAATCAACTCGCCACACGCTTGAGCGCGGAAATTACTGATCGCATTCAAGAGCATCTGCAAACCTTTGCGGATACTCCTCATTTATTCCTGAAAATGAATCAAGCGGCGATCGCCACTGGCCAGTTTAACCCAGAAAACTTCGACAGCGCCACCCGCTACTTTTGGCAACAAGTACAAATTCATCCCTGGGTAAGATCCCTCTACTACGGCAACCCCCAAGGGGATTTTATCATGGTCAATCGAGACCCCAGTCCCCGTGTCTATCGCCGCGATCGCCAAACCGCTCCCCAACGCTTCATCTATCCCCTCGACGCTCAAGGCAATCCCCTCAACAGCCCCATCCTCCGTGCCGAATATGACCCTCGCACCCGCCCCTGGTATCAAGCCGCTGTCACCGCCAAAACCGCCACCTGGTCTCCCATTTACCTATTTGCTGCCTCCGCAGAACTGGGCATTACCCCCGTATTACCCCTGTATACACCCCAAGGAACCCTACAAGGAGTTCTGGCGATCGACTATACCCTCACCCAAATTAGCAACTTTTTAGCCAGCTTAGACATCTCTCCCACCGGAGAAGCCTTTATCATCGAGCGCTCCGGGGAACTCGTCGCTACTTCTGCCCCAGAATTGCCCTTTATCATCACTCCAGAAGGGCGAAAACGCATGAAAGCTGTGGAAAGTCAAAATCCTCTGATTCGACAGGCAGCCACCCATATACAGCCCTATCTTTCTGCATCCGACAATCAAGACTTCATCCTCTCTTGGCAGGGAAAGCGATATTTTCTGGAAATGACGACTGTTAGCCAAATTCAAGGATTAGATTGGGTGATGGTGGTGGTGATTCCTGAAGCTGATTTTATCGCTCAGATTCATGCCCATACTCGGAGCACCATCGCCCTATGTGCGATCGCCCTGGTTGGTGCTACGGGAGTGGGCATTGTCATCTGTCGTTGGATTTCTCATCCCATTTCCCAGTTAAGTGAAGCCGTAGGAGCGATCGCCACAGGAGAAGTTGCCCCCAAAGTTTACGGCGGCAGAATTCGAGAACTGGCATTACTCGCCCAAAGTTTCAATCAGATGGCGTATCAATGGCAAATCTCCTTTCAGGCTTGGGAAGAAACCCATCAAAATTTAGAGCAGCAAGTGGCAGAGCGCACCCAAGCCTTACACCGAGCACGCGATCGATTTCAGAAAGCCTTTCGTCTCAGTCCCCATCCCCTATTCATTAGTGCTATTGCCGACGGCTATCTTCTTGAAGTCAATGAAAGTTTTTGTCAAACCTTGGGGTATTCCCTAGAATCTATGATTCACCATCAGGAACAGGAACTTCAGTTGTGGGCGAATCCTCAAGAACATCAAAAATGGGTACAAGTAGTAGAAACCCAAGGTAGCTTACGCAATCAGCAAGTACAAATCAAAACCGCTTCTGGAGAAATCAAAACCGTCCTATTATCTGCTGAAAAAATTCAATGGGACACCCAAGTTTGTATTCTTTATGCCGCCTATGATCTGACGGAATATCAACAAGCTTTAGTAGATCTCAAAAACAGTGAAGTGGCTCTGCGAGCACAGCAACAATATTTGCGTCTGATTTTGGATAATATTCCTCAGCAAGTCTTTTGGAAAGATACAGAATCTGTCTTTCTAGGGTGTAATCGCAATTGGTCAGAAGCGGCTGGACTAGAGAATCCAGAAGCAGTTGTGGGCAAAACAGATTTTGATTTACTGCCTGCCCATTTGGCTGAACAATTTCGCTGCAAAGACCAACAAATTATGGCCAGTGGTGTACCCGAATTGCATACGATCGCTCAAAAAGTTAAACCGGATAAAGAGGGTCAACCCATTTGGCTAGATATCAGTAAAATTCCCATTCACGATCCGAGCGATCGCGTCATCGGCTTATTAGGCGTGATCGAAGATATTACCCTGCGGAAAAATGCCGAAGATGATCTCCGGGCTGAACAAGCTAAATCTGAACAACTACTTCTTAATATTTTACCACAACCGATCGCCCAACAACTAAAACAAAAAAACTTTACTAACCAAGAAGAAGGCGTAGTCATTGCCGAATATTTTCAATCCGTGACCATTTTATTTGCTGATTTAGTGGGATTTACTCCCCTCGCCAGTCAACTGTCCGCCACCGAATTAGTAGAATTGCTGAATCGAATTTTTTCTCAATTTGACCATCTTTCGGAAAAATACGGTTTAGAAAAAATCAAAACCATTGGCGATGCCTATATGGTGGCAGGAGGGTTACCTTTACCCTGTGCCAATCATGCGGAGGCGATCGCCAATATGGCTTTAGAGATGCAAAGCCTTATCCATCAATTTTCCACCCCCTTCCATTCCCGTTTTCAAATTCGCATTGGTATTAATACTGGGCCCGTCATTGCCGGAGTCA
>CAZTRW010000254.1:0-3968 GCA_964616725.1 uncultured bacterium | reverse complement strand
CACAAAGGCTCCTGCTCCATCCCCATCGGCATCTGCCCTAAAGGTAATCGATCCGCCCTGAGGGACAAATTGAAGAGAGACTCCATTGGCGATCGCAATATCATCAGTCGCCTCTAATTCAATATCTCCTTTTTGCTCTTCTAAAACCCTGGCATTAATCGTAATCTCTTCATTAGGCAGCCAATCAAAACGAATCACAGGTAACTCTTGGACTATCGTTTCTGGTTCAGACGGTTTAGCCGTAATGCGAATATTTTTCGGATCGAGCAATAGAGTTCCCCATTTCCCATTGTTGGCACTCACATCTACCTGGCCGGTAAACTGGAGCCGCTCTCTGCTGGAGACTTCTACTAACCCACCTTGGCCGAATTTTGACCCTCCCTGAGCCGTAATCGTGCCTTGAAATTGGGTGATTTGTTCAGACCAAATGAGGATTTGTCCCCCATTACCAGCCTCTGTGCTGTTGGCTGCCATCACGGAATCTGCATCAATTAGGGTATGGGTGGCGCGCGGAAAGGGTCCTTGGCCTTGTAACCCGCCGCCAATCCGAATGGTGCCGCCTTGGGAAGGACTCGATGCATTGAGATGGGCATCTAGCACTCCTACTTGGTCACCAAATAGGTGAATTACAGGGGGTTCGGTGGGGACAGGGGTAGAGACATCCAGAGTACCAGAGGCGATCGCCACCCCAGCCGTCTCCGGTATCACCATCCCTGAACCGGTTAACATCACCTGTCCTTGCGCGTTTACCATCAGATGGGACGCATGATTCACTCCAGAACCCCACAGCAAAGTTGCCAAATTGGGAGCTAAAAATCCCGTCAAATTTGGATGCATGGGCACTTCCACACTTAACAAATGGCCGGGTTGAGAAATTCTCACTCCCTGCTCTCCAGCAATCGCCATCAGGGTGAGGTTTCCCCCTGGTGCGGTCAAACTTCCCGTATTAATTGCCGCTCCTCCCATCAGGGTTAGGCTCTGGCCTGCCGAAACCTCTAAATTTCCCAGATTCACAATTGCCCCTGGATGAGCCAGATTAAATTCAAAGAGTGTGGGTTTTCCCACCAGGTGATGATAATCGTTGCCTCCCCATACCTGAAACCAATCAGTAGTGCCATTAAGTCCCTCAAACCCAATCGCCGTCGCCGTACTGGCATGAAAAGCGGCCGGCACATTTAAGCTGGCATTCGGGCCAAACAGGATACCCGCAGGGTTTACCAGATACAGATTGGAGTTTCCCCCACCCACTTGCAGGAGACCATTAATAATCGAAGGATCGCCCCCATTAATCCGGCCGAGAATATTTTGCACACCAGGATGGGATAGGAAATTGGCCACTTGTCCCGGCGAGAGACCAAACTGGGTGAAACTGTGGAATAGGTTAGCCCCATTCCCTGATAATTGCCCACCGGTGATGTGATATTGATTACCGATTGAGTTAACTTGAGTGCCTGTGCCATCGGCGGCGGGGACAATTGGGATCGGTTGAGCCGATCCTTTCAGGCTCCAGACGAGACTAACCCAGGGAAATAGGGCGAATAACCACAGGGGGAAGCCTGAAGAAGAGCGTATTGAAGATCGGGCCATGGTGGTCTCCTAGAGGGTCTCAGAATCTTGGATCTGCCAGTGAGGGAAGAAGAGGTTGGAGGTGAAAATTGCCTAAATTCTAGGATAACATTGGCCTATTTCAACTGGGCAATTTACTCAGAGGCGAGGGGTACGGCGATCGCTGATGGTGGCGATCGCCGAAAAGTGTCACAATGAGAAAAAATTACAAGGATTAGGTAGAACCCAATGATTCCGACCGTCATTGAACAATCTGGACGTGGTGAACGAGCCTTTGATATCTATTCCCGCCTGTTACGGGAGAGAATTGTATTTCTCGGACAGGCCATTGATGCTGATGTGGCTAACCTAGTAGTTGCCCAACTGCTGTTTTTAGATGCGGAAGACCCTGAGAAGGATATCTATCTCTACATTAACTCTCCAGGGGGATCGGTTACTGCCGGTATGGGTATCTTTGACACTATGAATCAAATTCGCCCCGATGTTTCCACCATCTGTGTAGGCTTGGCAGCGAGTATGGGAGCTTTTTTGCTCAGTGCTGGTAAAAAAGGTAAGCGCATGAGTTTACCCCATTCTCGGATTATGATTCATCAACCCCTGGGAGGCGCTCAAGGTCAAGCGACGGATATCGAAATTCAGGCGAAGGAAATTCTCTATCACAAGCGCCGGTTAAATGAGTTGTTAGCGAATCATACGGGCCAACCTTTAGAGCGGATTCAAGAGGATACGGAGCGTGATTTCTTTATGTCTGCCCAAGAAGCGATGGAGTATGGTTTAATCGATCAAGTGATTGATCGCCGTCCTTCTGCAACTCAACCGATGGCGGTGGTGAATTAAAAGGGCAAGCAAGGGCAAGCCAGGTAAGGTTTTCTGGTTCCCCTTCTCCCAAGGCGGGAGAAGGGGTTGGATGGGGTATTTAGGGGGTTCTATCGGTGATTTCAGCGTTTTCCTCGGTGGCAGGGATTAAAATAGCACGCCCGGAACGTTCTCGCCACCAAGCCAGGAGGGTGCTGGCGATGAAGATACTGGAATAGGCTCCGGCGATGAAGCCAACAATTAGGGCGAGGGCAAAAAATTTGAGGGTTTCGCCGCCGAGGAAGAAGATGGCGACGAGGGGGAGGATTGTGGTAATACTGGTGTTGAGCGATCGCCACAAAGTTTGATTCACCGCTTCATCGACAATCTCGTTAATGTGCTGATCAGGATAAAGCTGCAAGGTTTCTCGCACCCGATCATAAATCACGACGGTATCATTCACGGAAAATCCCACAATTGTGAGTAAGGCGACGATGAACAAACTATCAACTTCTACCCCAGAGGATAAACCCAAAATCGCAAATACACCCATGGTGACTAACACATCATGGAAAAGGGCCACAAAGGCAAAAAAGGCGTAATCTAACTGGAAGCGGAAATTGAGATAGAGCGTAATTCCCCCAAAGGAAACGAGCAAAGCCAGAAGCCCGGCAGTAAATAATTGTCTGCCTAAAGTGGGGCCAACGGTATCAATTTGAGTTTGTTGAGGATCAAAGGCTCCCACTGCCTCTGTTAAAGCATCGACCAATTGAGTGCGTTCGTCTACATTAAGATCTTTGGTGCGAATGCTAACTCCTGTCCGGTTTTCGCCGATAATCTGGATATTGGGGTTCGTGATACCGAGACCATCACTGATTGCTCTTACGGTAGCAATATCGATGGGGCGATCGCAATTTCCGGGTTGAGTACAATCCAATTCTAGTTTCAGCAGCGTTCCTCCCACAAAATCTAAACTGGGTCGTAAGGGTGCTCTAATGTCTGGATTTACCCAAGAGAGCGCCATTGCCACTAACCCGGCGAGAATCACGCCACCAGAAATCGACCACCAAAGAGTACGCTGTTTAATAATACTGATTGCCATAGGAGAATTTTTCTAGGTGCCTTGTTAATTTTTCATCGATTTGAGTCCAGGACAGAAGAAATGAGGTTGGCGCAATCCTGGGAATTGCAGTACATAAAATAGGAGGGTACGACTGCAAGTCAGGGCGGTAAACATACTAATCACCACGCCAATTCCCAGGGTTAAGGCAAATCCTCGAACTAGGCCAGTTCCTAACCAAAATAGAGCTACACAGGAAATAATTGTGGTTACATTGCCATCAAGAATACTAGAGAAAGCCCGATAAAAGCCTGATTCTACGGAACGATAGAGAGTTTTTCCGGCGCGCAACTCTTCGCGAGTGCGTTCAAAAATTAATACATTGGCATCTACTGTCATCCCGATACTGAGGATAAATCCGGCGATGCCTGGTAAGGTGAGGGTCACTTGAAACAGTTTAAAGACAGCCAGGTTAAGTAAAGCATAGATCAACAATGATAGGTTGGCGATCGCCCCCGGCAAACGATAAAACCACACCATATACCCC
>CAZTRW010000253.1:0-3977 GCA_964616725.1 uncultured bacterium | reverse complement strand
GGATTATTACGCTCTGAGATATTAGCAGCAACGGCTTCCCTCATCCCTCCCCTAGGAACTCAGTTAACAGAGCAAGCACAACAGCGGTTTGTGGCCCAATGGTCTACCTTACTGGCAAGGTTTGCTCAAGCCTTTTTTCCTCGTCGAGTCTATTATCGTTCTTTTGATCGCTGGGATGGGAGTGGTGATCAAGTGCGCGGGACTTTAGCTTATGAAGTCGATCCTGAAAGTTCAGCCCTATTTGAGTTAGAGTTAACGGTGCTAGAAAGCTTACATCAAAAAGGGTATGATAACCTACATTTAATTTTACCTTTTGTTCGCAGTGTGCCAGAGGTGGTGGCGGTCAAAAAACGGATAGAGCGTCGCCAATTATCTACCCTAGAGGTGGGCATCATGGTAGAGGTTCCGGCAGTGTTATTTCAAATTTCAGACTTGATCCAAGCCGGGATTCAAGGATTGAGTATTGGCACCAATGATTTAATGCCTCTGCTGTTAGGGGTTGATCGGTATTCTGCTCTGCCGAAATTTTCGCTTGAAAGGCAAAGAGAGATTCTTTTAAATGCTTTAATGCCGGTGATTTCCCAAGCACGGGCGGAGGGTATTCCTTGTAGTATTTGTGGGCAAGCTGTGGTGGATGATCCAGAATTAATTTTGCCTCTGCTGCGGGCAGGAATTTCAGCTTTTTCGGTGGCAGCGCCGGCGGTGAACAGTATCGGGAGGGCGATCGCCCGTGCAGAACGGCAATTACTGTTAGAATTAGCCAGAGATCATCAGCATCGGTAGTCAAGAGAAATGGCTTTATCTCAACTTGCTCAATATCTATCGGGAAGCTTTGAAAATCGGCAACAAAGTCTAGAACAACCGGCTTGGTTCGTGCATTTACGGCTGTGGCATCGGCCTCTCCCTTTTTTACTCGCAGGGAATAGGGCCCTATTTGCCGAACAAGCACCAATAGTCAAGCTCGACCAACCTTATCGTCAACGAGTGATGGTATTAGGCGAGACGGTTGATGTGGGAGACGGTGCGCACTCATGGCGAGTAGAATATCGCCAGTTTAAAGATCCGAGTCGGTTTCGAGGAGCCGGGATAAATCCAGCTAAACTTCAGTCCTTATCGCCTTCAGATTTAATCCCTTTACCGGGGTGCGAATTAAGAGTCACTCAGCAGCAGCAACGATTTGTCGCTCAACCGCTCCCAGAGGCGATTTGTTGTTTTGAATATGAGGGGAAAAAACGACAGGTGGTATTGGGATTTGAGGTGACGGATCGAGAGTTTAAAAGCTACGATCGCGGTATTGATCCAGAAACTGGTCAATCTCTCTGGGGAGCTTTGATGGGGCCTTATGTCTTTGATAAGATAGAGAGCTTCTCGATTGTACTCTAGACAAAGGAATTCTTCAGGACAGATGACTCCATGGCTCGTTTACTAAAAACTCAGTGGGTAGTGATAGGATTATTCGTGTTAGCGATCGCCACTCGTCTCCCTTACCAAAGTCGCACCCTCTATGAACATGACGCAGTTAACTTTGCCTGGGCTATGGAAGACTTTGATCTGGAGCGCCATCAACCCCACCCTCCCGGAACCTTCATCATCTTAATCTGGTCCGCACGGCTCCTCAATCTCTGGCACCATGATGCCAATCAAAGCCTAGTGGCTGTCAATATCATAGCTATGGCGATCGCCACAGTTGCCCTCTACCATCTCGGCAACCTATGGTTTAATCCCTCAGTCGCCTTGATGGCTGCCTTCATCATGCTATCAAGTCCCCTGACCTGGTTTTACAGCGAGGTAGGATTATCCTATACCCCAGAATTAGCTTGGGTAGTGCTATTGGCGATCGCTTGCCATCATACCCGATTTGGCGATCGCCGCGCCCTCCTGATCTCCTCCCTACTCCTAGGATTAGCCGGAGGCATCCGCCCCAACACCCCCATCTTTCTCTTCCCCCTCTGGGCAATAGCCCTCACCTTAGGAGGGCGAGACTATGGCTATCGACTCAAACACCTCCTCCTCGCCTTCCTCTCCGTAGCACTAGGATGCGCCCTATGGGTAATCCCTCTCCTGGAAGAGTCTGGAGGATGGCAAACCTATCAAAGAGCCATCCACCTCTGGCTCAACAGCCACCTCAAAGACACCGACTCTTTCAGAGAACTCTTCTCCAACCTGTGGTTATGGATTTCTACTTTATTGATGTCCCTAGGTTTCATTACCCTTCCCCTCCTCTGGTGGGTACATCGTTTCCCCATCAGGAATTTACCCTGGCGAGATTGGCGCTGTCAGGCGATCGCCCTGTGGAGTTTTCCCAGTATTCTCTACCTCACCTTCGTCCATTTTCAACGCCAAGGTCACAGTACCACTATATTACCCGTCATTTTTCTGGTAACTGCTCTCGCCCTCCATACCCGCATCAAACACTCCACCCTTTCTGCTCAAAAAGCCAAACTCTGGATCACCGGATTTGTTTTGTGTAATACCTTACTCTTTATCGGCGGCCCAGCCCAATGGCGTACTTGGACTAGGATTCACGAATATGATCGATTTGTCAAAGAGCGCATCACTGTCATTGAGCAAACCTTTTCCCCCGCCCATACCGCCGTCCTCTCCACAGGCAACTATGCCCGCTTAGTATCCTACTATTTTCGGAACTACTACGCCGCCGATTTAGGCCTGATTCTCACCGAAGATTTCGCCTTTCTCGATCCTAGGGTGAACACCCTCATTCTCTTTGACGGGGAAACTCTAGCTCACGCCACATCCGAGTTACCCATACAAACTCTTCCCTTACCGCCCAATGATCGTTTACGATATGTGCAATGGTCACCTCCCCAGCAAGTTCAAGTCAGTCAAACAGCGATCAGAATGAACAATGAACAATGAATAATTGCGTAAATTATGATTAAACCCTGGATCTATTCCATGCCCTTTTTCAAGGTGGTGGTTAGTTCAATGGCGACCATGGGATTCTCTCCAGCGCTGCTGACCATAATAACCGATCGCGTTTTTTGGTCGATTCGTTCACAATCAATCACCACGGAAACTTCTGAACCCACTGCCAAGACACGAGTGGCATTAACATTCAAAATCGGTATCTTCGCTTGAGTAATGAGGGTTTCTGCTTTCTGGAGACAAGCAGGTACAGAGAGATTTACCCAGAGTTTTTCATAATACAGGGTTGGCCCAGCCCACGCACCCAGAGGCTGTAGGATCACTGTAGTGAGAACCATACTCTGACACAATTGCCTCACCCTGCTCTCTCCTACAACGAGACGAGGGAAGTTGGCCTGTAAACCTTTCTTCTTCATCCTCAGTTCCTCAACCTACTTAGGTAACGTCCCTTTTGGATAAGCAATTCGCTTATGATTAAACTGTTGCCACACCCGGACAAAGGTATCAGCAATCACGGGCATATCCTCCAGGGTTAAACCTGATTCTACCAACTGCTGATCTTGCCATCGCGCCTTGAGAATCTTATTAACCATTCCTAACGCCTCCTCATAAGTGGCTTCCTTCAGAGAGCGTAAAGCGGCTTCACAAGAATCAGCCAGCATCACAATACCAGTTTCCCGTGATTGGGGAATCGGCCCTGGATAACGAAAATCGGCTTCATGCACCTGTAAAGTAGGATCGTCCTGAGCCATTTGCTTGGCTTGATAATAGAAAAACGCAATCAACATTGATCCTTGATGTTCAGGAATAAACGCTTGTACTGCCTTCGGTAATCGATATTGCTTAGCTAACACTAATCCTTCAGTGACGTGCTTCTTGATAATTTCGGCACTTTTCCAAGGGTCTTTAATTTCATCATGTTTATTGGGGCCACCCATTTGGTTCTCAATAAATCCTAGGGGGTCGTGCATTTTACCAATATCATGGTAGAGAGTACCGGCCCGGACTAATTCACAATTTCCTCCCAGAGTACGGGTGGCGGATTCTGCCAGGGTGGAGACAAAGAGGGTATGTTGAAAGGTGCCTGGTGC
>CAZTRW010000252.1:0-4036 GCA_964616725.1 uncultured bacterium | reverse complement strand
TCACCAAAGAGAGCACTCCTCCAGTATATCCCAGGGCTAGAAATAAGGTGAGGAAGGGGGCAAGTTTGCGGTGGTTCATTTTGTTTTGCAAGGCGATGGCTTCGTCGGTTGCCGTGCGTCCGCGCCATCCCACTAAGGCAACAAAACTGCCCAGGACGAATACGACCATACCCATCATGAGGGGATGACCCCAATGGGTAATGGGTTCGGGGATGCCCAAACTGGTGAAAAATTGGGCGATCGCCTCTAGAATGGGTTGTAAAAATGCTCTCAGGGTGTCCATGGTTATTGTTTCGAGTAAAGGAATCGTTGAGGTTCGCCGACTTGGGAAGGTATAAAGTCGGTGGGGTTGCGATGGAGTTCTTGATAAAAACTCCATACTTTCTTAGTGTAAACAGCAATGTCCCCTTGGTTATACAAGTTAGGATTACCGGAGACCCACCAAGCGGCTGTTCTGCGGACGGCGACCTCCGGTTTTTGTTGACTGACGGTATATTCTTCTGCGAATACCTCCGCGAGAATACAGACTAAAATTTCCCTGGCTCGCGTCAGATCCGCCTCAAAGGCTTCTGGGCTTAGGGTTTGGCCGATGCAAAATTTAGACCATCGCCCAATATGGACGGGCTTAATTTTCCAGGGACTATACAGGGGTTCTGCGGTCTGGGTTTGCGGTGCTGCCAGTCGCAGGGCTTCCACAAGGGCGATTACCTCATAGGTGGGTAACTCTGCCACGGCGGGAAATACCCAGAGGAGGAAGCTGGCGATCGCGCCTACTCCCCCCATTCTCCAATAGTTTTTGCTCACTCCTCATCACCTCTAACAATTGATCCTCCGATCATGGGGTCTGCAACCCCTTTTTTAAGCATAGGCGATCAGTTAGGGTAAGGAGCAATCGCGGCGCGACGGATCAGGAGTATCGCTTTTTTAAGAATACAAATCAGCCACCCATTCCCCATAGCCGTTATAAGGCAATGTCGGTTGTCTTTGCCAAGTGGCGGCAGCGCCCTCTCCCACCAATCGTTCCGTTGCTTGAGACCAGCGGGGATGGGGTTTGTCGGGATTAACATTGGCTTCAAAATCATACTCATTGGGGACAATGGTATTCCAAAAAGTAGCGGGTTGGGTCTCGACAAAATCTATTTTCACAATCGATTTTGCGCCCTTAAACCCATACTTCCAAGGAATCACTTCTCGAATGGGTGCACCATGTTGTTTGGGTAACTCTTTCCCATAGATACCAACTGCAAAAAAGGCCAATTCATTAGCCATTTCATCCAATCGTAGCCCTTCTGTATAGGGCCAAGGTATGGTGGAAAACGGATTCCAGGCGGGCCCGGTACTAATTTCTTTGTCATACCAAGAGGTAAAGCGCACAAATTTTGCTTGAGCAGTTGGCTCTACCACTGCCAATAGTTGCCGCATGGGAAATCCCCACCAGGGCACTACCATTGCCCAAGCTTCTACGCAGCGAAATCGATAAATTCGCTCTTCTAAGGGAAATTTTTTCAGCAAATCATCGCGATCGTAAGTTTGAGGATACTTCACCAGTCCTCCCACGTTTACTTGCCAAGTTTCAGTCGGTAAGGCTTGAGCCGCTTGCCCAACTGATTTGGTGGTACCAAATTCGTAGAAATTGTTGTATTTTGCAGCCAGATGTTCCGGGGTAATGGGAGTGCTAATTTCGGGGAATTGAGGATTGCGAATGACTGAATCAGGGGTTTGATAGCGATCGCCTGATGCATCAGAGAGGGATTGATTTTTACAAGCCGTTAATGGTAAAACAGTGGTGGCGACTCCCGCGCTAATCAAGCCTTTCATGAAGCGCCGACGATTGATAAATAAGGATTCTGGGGTAACTTCTCGTTCAGGAATGTCCCAAATTTTGGGGATTTGGATTAGGGTCATGGGTGTTGTTCTATCCTTAATTAAGTTAGGCTAGTTAGATTTTGCGATCGATTGCTCACGGTAGGAACATTTGCCCTTGAGCGATGGGAATTACCTGACCTCCCACTTGTACGGAGATGTATTCTGGGTTTTGTTGGGCCCGCAGTCGCAGTAGGGAGGGGCGATTAATTTCATACCCTTGTTCGACACGGACATCAATTGAGGGTTGTCCAAGATAACTATAGCGAACCAAATAGGCGGCAAAACAGCCATTGGCGCTGCCGGTGGCGGGATCTTCTGGGACGGCGAATGTGGGGGCGAACATCCGAGCGCTGAAGTGATTTTCGGGTTGGTTGGTTTGGGGACAGAAAACGAAGATGGCTTGGCTTTCCCAGGTGGGGATGGCTGCATAGTATTGGTGGGTTTGAATGCGGCATTGTTTGAGGGCGGAGTGGGTTTTTAAGGGGACGATGATAAAGGGGATACCTGTGGATACGGTTTGAATGGGATAGCGATCGTCGATGTCTTCGGGTTGTAGGTTGAGGATGGGGGCGATCGCTTCTCTAGAGAGTTGTTGTGTAAATACGGGTGGGTTTTGTTGCATCCAGAGCCATTCACCACTCGTAGTAGTTAGTTCCCAAGATACGGGAATTGGCCCGATGGGAAGATTCAACGTGATTTGTTGGACAGGGGTTTTGAGCCATTGTTGTTGAATGACATAAGCGGTTCCTAGGGTAGGATGGCCGGCAAAGGGTATTTCTTGGGCAGGGGTAAAGATTCGCACTGGGTAGCCGCTCTGTTCTGGGGTATCGGATAGAACAAAGGTGGTTTCCGAAAAGTTAATTTCTTGGGCAATCATTTGCATCGTGGGGGTGTCCAATTTTCCGGCATTGAGGATGACGGCTAATTGATTGCCGCTGTAGGGTTTGATGGCAAATACGTCAACCCAGTGAAAGTCGATGGGGGTCATAGCTGATGGGATGATGGGGAAGGGTATGGGTGCTTTTGAGGTGGTATTGTATCCGATAAAGGCGATCGCCAGTTTCATCAGTAAACAACAAACTACCATCCGGTAAGCCTAACACACCCACTGGTCGCCCCCAGGTAGTTGGCCCAGCCGGATCGACTAAAAATCCGGTGAGAAAATCCTCATAATATCCCCTGGGTCGTCCTAGGTCATCGAACGGCACAAACACAATTTTATACCCTGTTCCCTCCTGGCGATTCCACGATCCCCGAAAAGCAACAAACGCTCCATTCTGATAGCGTTCTGGGAAAGTCGATCCTTGGTAGAAAGTTACTCCTAGGGCCGCAGAGTGAGATTGAAAGAGCACATCAGGAGTCCGAGTTTGGGCGGCTAAATCAGGGTTAACACTGCGTCCATTAGCAGTTACTTGTCTGGGATCGAGGTTTTGAGCAGTGAGGTAAGCGTAGGGCCAACCATAGAATTCTCCCTGGCGAATGCGAGTCAAATAATCGGGAACGAGGTCATCACCTAAGCCATCCCGCTCGTTAACGGTAGTGTAGAGTTCTCCCGTTTGAGGATGAAAGGCTAATCCGACAGGGTTGCGTAACCCAAAAGCGAAGGTTTGGCGATTGGAACCGTCAAGGTTCATCACTTGCACAGAAGCGCGAGGCAGGGGTTCGGTGTCTGCGTTGGAGCGGGAACCAATAGAGACATAAAGTTGGGTTTGATCGGGGGAGACGATGACGTTGCGTGTCCAATGTTGATTGTAGCCGCCGCCAGGGAGGTCGGTAATTTTTTCTCCTGTGCCGGTGAGTTTTAAGCTACCAGTGGTATAGGGATAGCGGCGGACTTCATCGCTGTTACCGAGAAAGAAGTATCCTTTGGCAAATGCCATGCCAAAGGGGATGTTGAGACCATTGGTTTGATCGGCAAAGGTTTGCCGGACATCGGCTACGCCATCTTGATTGGTATCTCGCAGGAGAGTAATGCGATTGTCGCGAGTTTCGGTGACGAGAATATCTCCTGTGGGGGTAAGAGCTAACCACCGCGGTGCTTTGAGGTTTTCTGCGAAGAGGTTAACGGTAAATCCTGGGGGAACTTTGAGGGTGGCGTTGGGGGGTGGGGGGATGACTTGAGGGGGTTTGCCGACGCTGTTGCTGTGAAAGGGCGGGGGGAGTTGTTGGA
>CAZTRW010000251.1:0-4087 GCA_964616725.1 uncultured bacterium | reverse complement strand
ACCCCCATGAAAGGTGTTCCCGAACATCACTTTGTCAACGGCAACCCCCTCAAACCCCCCTATCCCGATCATCTAGAAATGGCCATGTTTGGTTTAGGATGTTTTTGGGGTGCAGAGCGCTGCTTCTGGAAACAAGACGGTGTATTTAGCACTGCCGTTGGGTACGCTGGCGGTTATACCCCCAACCCCACCTACGAAGAGGTGTGTACGGGTAGAACTGGTCATAATGAAGTAGTACGGGTCATTTTTGATCCCCAACTCATTAGTTATGAAACTCTCTTAAAAGTGTTCTGGGAAAGCCACGATCCTACCCAAGGAATGCGTCAAGGCAATGATGTCGGCACTCAGTATCGTTCGGGAATTTATGTCTATTCTGAGTGGCAACAACAACAGGCAGAATCTTCTTGTCAACGCTATCAAGAAGCGCTGAAAAAAGCAGGATATGGAGAGATTACCACAGAAATTATTCCGGCTCCTGAGTTTTACTATGCAGAAGATTATCACCAACAGTATTTGGCTAAAAATCCCAATGGTTATTGTGGATTGGGAGGCACAAAAATCGCGTGTCCTGTCAGTTGACGGTTGATCGTTGACGATTTTGGCGATCGCCGACAAGAACGGGCGAATTAGATTCGCCCTTCACCCTTCTCATCTCCATTCCCTCACTTCCCCTTATGCTTGACCAAATTGCCAAAGCTTTTGAACGGAAAGATTATCGTACTGCCGAAAATTTACTCAAACACTTCTTACAGCAAGAACCTCAAAATCCTTGGGGAAGGCTCTACGCAGGAAGATTGTATGAGGAACGGGGAAAACCACAATTAGCAGAGCCAATTTATCGACAACTATTGCGTCAAGCCGAGCATCCCAAAATTGTCTCTCAGGCACGCTCTGGATTAGAGCGATTGGCAAAGGCAAAGGAAGCGCAAGCCCAGCAGCGACGACAACAGGCGCTCTCTTTGGCGGAACAAGATCCCCATCAAGCTAAACCCGGATTATTGATTATTGAGCCTGTTGTAGGGGCAGAGCGCAAACGGGCGGCTGAAGAATTTGCCCGCATTATGAAACTGGATCTGTATACGGCTCAACGACAACTGCCGGGACGATTTTGGCGCTTGCATCGTACTGGCATAGTGGCAGAATTGGGGGTTTATAGTCAGGAATTACGAGAGGTGGGAATTCCTGCATTTTGTGTGAAGTTGGAGCAGATTGAGCAGATTCGAGTATTTCGAGTGCAAGGCATTGAAAAAGTGGGTGCTGCTGTGACTTTATTGTGTCAAGATGAGGCGAATCAGTTGGGAACTTTGTCGTTTTCTTGGTCAGAAGTGAGTCAACGGGTGGAGGGGCGATTGCCGATTTTTGAGTCTGTGGTGGTTTTAGATAAGAAGGGGAGGCAGGAGCGAGTCGAGCAGATTCAGGACTATGTTTATCTGTGTGATTTGCATTTGCCTGAGCGCAAATGTTTGTTACGATTTTGCGATCGCTCTTTTGAATTTCACCGCAGTATCAACCTTCTGTCTCCGGGAGTTCCCCTCACGCAACTGAGTAACCGCCTTCAGTGGAATGCCCTCATCGACTTCCTATCTCAACAGTTACCTCAAGCTCCAGCTTGGTCTGATTTTACTCCCTTTGCCGAGATGGTTTTAGAGGAAGCTAAAGTCGTAGCCGATTTGCGAGATTTATTTGGCAATATTCGGCCGTATATTGATGTGTTTCGTCGGGATGAAACTGATTGGGATCGGGCGTTTGCTTTGTATAGTGGCTTGATTTTTTATCGCCCTTGATGAGCTGCCGATCCCTTCTCAGATCAGGTTTTCTAATCAGCCGATTTAGCGTTTGACGGTACGCGCCATCTCTAAAAAGCTACTCATATTTGCGCCAGGACGACGGCGGCTGGTATTTTCCCCTAATCCTGTATTGAGATATTTGGGAGCAAAGGGTTCTGCTGTCACCACTGCCACTGGTTGGGGTTGAGGGGCTGGAGGCGTTACAGGGGCTGGGGCTGATACTGTCTGGGTGACAGAAGCTGGGGCTTCCTTTTTAGCAGTTCTGAAGGTTTTGGTTTTTTTCGAGGGGGCTTTTGCGGCTGGGGTAGCGACAGGGTTTGCTGCCTGAGCGGGAGCGGGTTTCGCTGTGGCTACGGGTTTTGTCGCGGGTGGGTTGCTGGAAGGTTGATCGATTTCAATTTGAAAGTTTTTATCCTTGCCACCAAACAAATTTTTTAAGAAGGCCATAGGGATCAATACTCCTAAGAGTTCTAAGGATGAATGGGAATAGCAGCGATGGGCTATCTATACCAGGGAGACTTTATTAGAAATTTTAAGTTTTGTGCGGATCTTCCACAAGATCGGTTCATATTTCTTTACATTAATTGACAATTGTGGAGATTTGATCAAAGTTTGGCCTCTGTGGGAGCGATCGCGTAACATTAGTTTACGTTGTCCTCAGTTCTTGATCGCCCCCTTCTCAACTGAGTAACCGAATTAGATACACTAAGAATCGCCCTCCTCATCGTTGAGTGAGATTAAAGAGAGAATTCTACCGTTTTGCTTGCCCCTAATCCCCATGAACCGATCCAGCCAATGGGTGGCTCACGTCTCCCAAACTTGTAATATTGAGCCTGCTGAGTCCTTACTGCAAGGTGAGATTTCTGTACAAACTGATCCTTGGGGGTTGGGGGGAGGCAGTGCGATCGCCAAACTCTATATTCCCTTAAGCACGCTACAATGTTGGCAAAAGCTCACTAACTATCCTCAATGGGTCAATTATTTTCCTGATATCACCCATAGTGAAAAGCTACCCCATACCCAGCAACTGTATCAAAAAGGAGTCAAAGACTTTATTCTCTTCCGTACAGAAGTAGAAATTTACCTAGACATTCGGGAAAATCCTTATGAAACCGTGGAATTTGAATTTGTGAAGGGATCATTTTCGGAATTTTTGGCCTATCTCCATCTGCAAGAGTATCATCAAGGAACCCTGATGACTTATGCAGTGCAAGCAGCGTTAAAGTTTCCCCTACCTCCTCCTTTAATTCAACAAGCTTTGAAAATAGAATTACCTGTAAACTTGCGATGTATGCGTAAAGTATTTCTCCAGAAAAACCAGTGATGAGGCTCTCCCGTTGTGCTTGGCCCTGGTTTCTGAGTATCATGGCGATCGCCACCCTTCAAAAACCAACCCTCAGTCAAATTATCCCAGAAACCCCCAATCCAGCCAAACTCAGATCCTCTGAACTACAACCCATAAATAGAGATGAATTAATTAAAATCGGATGTCCTACAGAGGAAGGTAATGTCTTAGTATTGAGTGGACGGGGAGGATTGCCAGAAGATCCGAACCAAACCTTATCTACAGACACCCTTTGGTTAGATTGGCGAGATCATTTAGGAGAAAATATTTCCCCCTCCCCTGAACCCATTTTACCCAATGTTGAGCCTTTTGGGGCGATCGAAAAATGTCCCTAGGTTAGGATACAATAGGTGGATGGCGTGAAGGGAAATAAACTATGAAAATTAATTGGGATAATCCCACAGAAGAAGTGCGAATTGAAATAGTCCCTTTGATTGACGTGATTTTCTGCATTTTGACCTTTTTTATTTTAGCAGCCGTAGGATTAACGCGCCAACAGGCAATTACGGTGGATTTGCCGAGCGCGAAAACGGGAAACTCTCAAATGCAGGATATGTTAATTGTTAGCGTGGATACGGTAGGACAAACCTATATTGAACAGGAGTTAGTGCCGAGAAATCAGTTGCGGCAACGGTTGTTATCCTATCAAATCCAAAATCAAGGAGGATTAATGGTGTTGTATGCCTCGAAAACAGCTCTGTATGAAGATGTGGTTCAGGTGTTAGATTTGATGCGCTCGGTGGGGGGCGATCGCGTCGCTCTGGCAACCCTGCCCACCACAGACATAGCCCCTGCTCCCTCCGTAGAACCCACACCACCCACCATAGACTTAGGGATTCCTGGCTTAACCCCCTTACCTTCAGCACCTCCCACCCCTGAATCTGCCATCCCTCTCCCCCCTGCCCCCAGTCCTTCACCCTAAGACAGAGCAAAACTAAAGTTTTATTTTATACAC
>CAZTRW010000250.1:0-4113 GCA_964616725.1 uncultured bacterium | reverse complement strand
GTTCTGGACTGTGGAGACGGTTCAAGAAAGCACTATTCATGGGGGCTGGAGAGATGATCGACAAGGTAATGGTGTTTTTATTTTAGCGGCGATCGCTCCTTCCGGGGGAAAGAGGCGTTTCGCCCTCTTAGGCAGGAACCGTAATTTTTTTACTTCCTGCCAGTCCAAATGCTGCATGAACTGCTTGTAAGGCTTTCACCCCTGAAGCTTGGTCTACCACACAGCTAATTTTAATCTCAGAGGTGGCAATCATCTGAATATTGATTCCCTCTGTGGAGAGGGCTGTAAACATCCTCGCGGCTACTCCCGGATGATTTACCATTCCTGTTCCCACCGCGCTCACTTTGGCAATGGCTTCATCCACCAGCACTGCTCCCCATCCCCATTGAGCCGCCATTTTTTCTAAGAGAGTACGGGCCGTTTGGGCTTCATTTTGAGCTACGGTAAAGGCAATATCACGGTTGGGCTTGCCCTCAATCAGCCGACACCGTTGGGACTGAATAATCATATCCACGCTAATGTTATGTTCGGCTAACCATTGGAATAACTGAGCTGCCATACCCGGTTGATCGGGAATGTGCCGTATGGCTAATCGAGCCTGATTGAGATCGAGGGCTACTCCTCTGACGGGAGGATGGCAAAGAGACACGGGGATTTGGGCAGTATGAACGGGCACGTCAAAAGTTTGACACAAAATTGCTACGGCGCGATCGCAGTCACTCGCCGCCACCACACAACTGACTTTTACTTCCGAAGTGGAGATCATCTGAATATTAATCCCCTTCTGAGCTAAGGCTGTAAACATTTGTGCCGCCACTCCTGGACGGCCAATCATCCCGGCTCCGGCGATACTGATTTTAGCGATTTTCTCTTCTACCATCACTTCCGCCTGATTCAGAGAACCCTGCTGGGAAAATACGGGTAAAATCGCTGCTGATACTGCTTCGGCACGCTTGAGGGAATTCACGGTTACCGTAAAGGCAATATCATTGCTGTTCCCTTCATGAATCGATTGGATAATCAAATCCACATCTAAATTTTGGTTGCTAATCTCGCTAAACAATCGCGCCGCTACTCCGGGGCGATCGGGAATTCGCAATAGAGAAACCTTTGCTTGATCGGTATCAAATTCTACTCCATCTACAGGATGCACCAATTCTAACCCCGCCAAGGGGCGAGCCACCCCTGGTTCCGAGGTAACCATTGTGCCTGGATCGTCTGTCCAACTGGACTTCACTACCAAAGGCACTCCATAGTTTCGGGCAATTTCCACTGCTCTAGGATGGAGAACTTTTGCGCCTAGACTGGCTAATTCTAACATTTCATCACTGGTGATTTCACTCATCAGTTGGGCATCGGGCACCAGGCGGGGATCGGCAGTAAGAATACCGGGTACATCCGTATAAATCTCACAGTGATCTGCCCGCAAAGCAGCGGCTAGAGCCACAGCAGAGGTATCCGATCCGCCCCGTCCTAGAGTAGTAATTTCTACATCTGGATTTTCCCCTTTAGAGTGGGGAGACAAGGCAATTCCTTGAAATCCTGCCACAATCACTACCTGTCCTTCCTGGAGATGGCGTTGAATGCGATCGGGGTTAATGTGGAGAATCCGAGCGCGAGTATGTTGATTGCTTTCAGTGACAATCCCTACTTGAGCACCGGTTAAAGAAATGGCAGGTTGTCCTAATTCTTTCAGGGCTATACTGAGCAGAGCGATAGAAACCTGTTCTCCTGTAGAGAGCAACATATCCATTTCCCGACGGCAGGGGTTGGGTGAAATTTCGTAAGCAAGTTTGACCAAGCCATCCGTGGTTTTTCCCATAGCAGAAACCACAACCACGACCTGATGATGGTCTTTAACCGTTTGGTAAACCCGATGGGCAACCGCCTGAAGGCGATCAATCGTACCAACAGAGGTGCCACCGTATTTTTGCACAATCAGAGCCATACTTGATTTTTCCCTGCCTGTAGGTTATTTACGTCGGCGATCGCCGATACTCGTAGGGGTGAAGGGCATTCGCCTGTCAAGTTAAAGACGCATTTTCATGTCGGCGACAGCCGATTCCCTATTCATGTCGGCGACAGCCGATACTAGCTTCATTAATTTAACAGATCAATGGGCGATCGCAGCAATCGGTTGGCAGATTCAGGTCGGCGACAGCCGATACCTATCCCGCAGAGAAATGAGGGAACAAAACTTGGTACGATGAATTCGGCACTAGGCCGATTCTCGATTTTATCTTCTCAATGTTTATGACTATTCATACTGACGGCATTGCGCCCCACGGCGGTCTCCTAATCAATCGTGTAGCCACTATGGCAGAAAGACAAGAATATGGCAGGCAGGATTTACCGAGAGTACAACTTGACGATCGCACTTTTTCTGACTTAGTGTTAATTGCGATCGGTGGTTTTAGCCCTCTGACCGGATTTATGGAGCAAAAAGACTATGAATCCGTAGTTAGTGATATGCATTTAGCCAACGGCTTGCCTTGGACAATTCCCATTACCCTATCCGTCACGGATGAAGTCGCCGATCCTCTCAAAGAAGGCTGTTGGGTACGTCTGGATGATTCCCAGGGAAACTTTGTCGGGATTTTAGAGCTAACTCAAAAATACCGATACAACAAAACCCACGAGGTGATTAATGTATATCGCACCGATGAGGAAAAACACCCAGGGGTGAAAGTGGTTTATGAGCAAGGTGAGATCAATTTAGCTGGCCCCATTTGGCTTTTAGAGCGCCATCCCCACCCTCTGTTCCCCCAATATCAAATCGATCCGATCGCCTCGCGCGCTCTATTTCAGGAAAAGGGCTGGAAAACTGTGGTGGGTTTCCAAACCCGCAATCCCGTCCATCGCGCCCATGAATACATCCAAAAATGTGCGATGGAAACGGTGGATGGTCTGTTTTTACATCCCTTAGTAGGGGCGACTAAAAGTGATGATATTCCTGCGGAGGTGCGGATGCGTTGCTATGAAATTCTTTTAGAGAAGTATTATCCCCAAGACCGGGTGATTTTGGCCATTAATCCGGCGGCGATGCGCTATGCGGGACCAAGAGAAGCTATTTTTCACGCTATTTTGCGAAAAAATTATGGGTGTACTCACTTTATTGTCGGTCGCGATCATGCAGGAGTGGGTGATTATTATGGAACCTATGATGCCCAGTATATTTTTAGGGAGTTCGATCCCGATGCTTTGGGGATTGTGCCGATGATGTTTGAGCATGCTTTCTATTGCCAACTGACGGGTGGGATGGCGACGGCGAAAACGAGTCCGAGTCGCCCGGATCAGCGGATTCATTTGTCGGGTACTAAGGTGAGAGAGATGTTGCGGGCTGGCCAGTTACCACCGCCGGAGTTTTCTCGCCCGGAGGTGGCAGCGGAGTTGGCTAGGGCGATGCAGGGTTCATCATTATGAGGCGGCGGGAGTTTTTACAGAAGGCGGGGTTGGGGTTAGGTTCTTTGGGGATGTGTGAGGGCTGGCTGTGGCGATTGGGCGATCGCTATCGGTCGGTGTTAGCCCAACCAGCACCGCGTAAGTTGGCGCTGTTAGTGGGGGTTAATCAATATCCCCTGCCGGTGCCGTGGCAACTCCAAGGTGCTCTTACGGATGTGGATCTGCAACGGGAATTGCTCATCCATCGGTTTGGATTTAGGGCGCGGGATATTCTCACCCTCACTAATGAGCAGGCGACTCGCGAGGGGATTACCACGGCGGTGATCAATCATCTTGGCCAAGCTGGGACGGAGGATCAGGTGGTGTTTCACTTTAGTGGCTATGGGCGCTGTGTGCTAGGTACAGAGGGTGCCGATGGGGTAGAAAGTGCTCTGGTGCCGATAGATGGCACTCCTGCTGGGGCGATTGATGGGGCGGTGAATGACCTGTTAACGACTACTCTGAAACTGCTGCTGCGATCGCTAAAAACCTCCCACATTCTCACCATTCTCGATACCAGTTATCTAGGATTTTCTAAACAACAGGTGGGCGCTCTGCGGGTACGCTCCTATCCTCAATCGGCTCTCGCTGTGGCGAGCGCTCAGGTGAGGGCGCGGCAAAATCAACGCCAAGCCTCTTGGCTGGAAAACCCGGAAAACCCCTGGCCAGGGG
>CAZTRW010000249.1:0-4123 GCA_964616725.1 uncultured bacterium | reverse complement strand
GTCCTATCCTGCGATGGATTATCTGGTGACCAGCAGTTTTTATACTAGCACCAACTGGTTCAACTGCGGACTTCAGCCCCAAATCAACACTTCTACCGGCGAACTCAAACTAAAAGTCGTCAGCATTCGCGGCGCAGGAAGCTGCTCTGGTGAGGGTCCGGTCTATACCTTTCAATGTGACAAGTACCGCAACATCTGCAAGGGCAGAGAAGGCGAAGTCAAAGCTTGTCTCAATGGGGACTTTTACCTCGGTAGCGAACGTCAGTACCGCGGCTTTTATGAGGGCGGCTATCACGGTGGATGCGACTATGTACCCGACCAGCTTGCCCGCATTGAAGTCGCGGAAATGATGGATGGTGGGCGCAACATCGCCCCAGCACTTCTTCCCGGACAGGAATATTCCCTGAATATGCTGATTAAAAATATAATGCCTGAGGAAATTTCCAAACTTTCGGTCAAGTTGACTCTTGCAGGAAACAACAAGGTCAGCTTGTCCCAAACTGAAGTCGATGTTTCCGGTATTGCAGCATCCGGCCAAAGCGAGATCGTCGATCAGTTCAAACTCAAGATCGATCCCGCGGCGGATTGCGGCAGCAGCTTTAAAATCAAAATAGAACTCAAAAGCGGCATGCAATCAACGACCCTGGAAAAGCGTTGGTTTGTGGGCAAACAAGCCTATCCGAGTGTTGTATTGAGTGCAGGCTCGCGCGAACTAAACGGTGATGGCGATACCACGTTTAAATTAGCGGCGGTAGGGGATCTTTGGCCTTACCGTGCTAAGATCGCTTCTGCCAAGGCAAAAGCTTCGATCAGCCATGAGATCTTGGGGGAAATTACCCAAATTAAGCTGACATCTCCCGATAACAAAAGCGTCCTAGTAGGCCGTGGCGACGGCAAGGTCAGGGGAAATCAAAGAATCTCGCGCGATCTGAGCGATGACTTGTTGGGGTCGGCGGGCTGGGGCGATTGGACCGTTTCGATTACCGAGAAAGATTGGCAGCGAAAGGGGACACTTGGCAGCTTTGAGCTGGAGCTTACGCCAGCACTATTTGCCTGCGAATAACCTGAGTTCCTTCTCATTCGCTGGCGCACGTGATCAGGATGACAAAAGCGTCATCCCGACCATGTGTAAAGCTAAAGAGAAGGATCTACTCCTCCTTACCGCTAGCGATTTCAGTGTTGGCATTGACTTTAAGCGTTTCCTTGACCGTTTCTTTGCCATTTGAAAGCTCGACCTTAGGCATTCCCGGTTCGAATGTCAAAGTACCCTTCCAATCGCCGATGACTAGCTGTTTTGAGCCGGCGATGGGAAAGTCTTGGCCTTCGCGTTCAATGATTGTTCCCCAGTCACTAAAGCGGTATGAATCTTGATCGCCAGACTTTTTCTCTAACGCGGATGCACTGCGCTTGACGACTTCGGTGCAGCCTTTGACAAAGTGCACTTCGTCGCCTTTGACTTCAAAGCTACAGGGTTTGCCGTCTTTGGTCATGGTTGCGTTGATAGAATGCGTACTACGATCTTCCCTGGAAGCTTTGGTGTTTTGCTTGTCTTTCATGACAAGGGTGATTTTACTCTGGCTAAAGTAAGTGCCTTTGCCCCCAGCACAGAGTTTTATGGGAGAATACTGCTTCATTTCCTCGCTAGTCGGAACCTTGCCGTTCATGCCGGAAAAATCCCCTTTGTCACAGGTCACAACCAGTTTGTAATGAATCTTATGTTCCTCAACATAATTCGCTTCTTCACCGCACAGCTTTGCCGATCGCTCAGACTCGATGATGACTTGGTTTTTGGTGGCTTTGATGACGTCTTTTACATCTTCGCAGCTTTCTTCACTAGTATTAGACGTAGACTCGTCAGAGCTTGCTTCCGCTTGCGTGTCCGACTGGCGGCTCGCAATTTTGGGCGATGCGAAGTCGACAAAATAGAGTTCGTCGATCATGCTTTCTTTAGAGAGCGTCTTCGCCACCTTGGGGGCTGAAATATCTTCAGCAGTCAAAAACCCATCCCCCAATGCTTGCTGAGCTGCGGATGATTTTTCCGCTCCTGAAGTTACTGGATCGGACTTTGTTTTTTCTGCACCCTGGTTTTGGGACGAGGATTTGGATTGCTGGCCAGCTGTCGAGGGAGTGGAAGGCTTAGATTTTTCTCCGCAGCTCATTGCGACGATAGTCAAAACTAACGTAAAAAATGTTTTCATTCATGCACCCCAGATATTAAAGGTTTTGAGGGACTAAAACGTTGCCTATATCGCAAGGAGAGTGCCAGCTGATAAGGTCATTCCTTCATCGCTGGCAATCTGCTCCATTTTAGCAGGATTCAAGCTTGCGACGGGAGCATTGAGATCCACTTTGTCATGTAGGAAACTGCGCGGATCGACAGGTTGTCCGTTGATCCAGATTTCATAATGGAGATGAGGACCGGTTGAACGGCCGGTATTTCCGACTGCCGCGATCTTCATGCCCTTCTTTACCTTTTGGCCCTGACGTACGAAGACGCGAGAGTTATGGGCGTACTTACTGATAATACCGTAACCATGATTGATGATTACAACCTTACCGAAACTTCCTTTGCTGTTGCCAGCATAAAGCACGTCGCCGCCAGCAGACGCCTTAACCGCAGTTCCCTCTAACGCTGCGATATCAAGACCGCGATGTACGACTTTTTCGCCGGTAAAAGGCGATATGCGAAAGCCGAAGCCGCTGGAAATATAGCCGTCTGTTGGTAACAAATTAGGTACGGCTTTTAATAGTTCAGTGCGACTTTCCATCGTAGTAGTCAAAGACTGCATCCGTCGCGCAAGCAAACTTGCACCCATGGTGATATCGTTGACGCGGTCCAGGATATCGACGAACTCCGTGACGTTTTTATTTGGGGTGCTGTTATCTACTTTTTGCTCAGTGGTGGCAGGAGCCGAAATATGGATCGGATCCATATTCAATTCATTGGGAGAGTTTTTGATCTCTGCCAATGCGGGTGCTTCTTCCTCAGCAGCATCGATGATGCCGACTTCATTTTGAATCTGCTTGATGTCGGTTTTGGCTAAATTTTCAAGGCTACTGCTGTAGTCTTTGATCGACATCATGGAATCTTCCACCGTCGACAAACGATCGAGCACCACGCGCATTTCATCGCGCAGTTTGTCATTTTCTTTTTTCACGTGTTGGGAATGGGTAAACCAATAGAGTGAGGAAAACCCCAAGGTCAAAATCATTGCGCCAAGAACGAAATACGTTTTGGCCCTGACCCTAAACAAGGATCGGTTTAACATGCAGAACCTCCTCTAAAACAAACCTATGGCGAACCAGGTTGTATTCAGTCTTATCGGTAAATTGGGGGACATACTTGATTTTAGGCTTTTTTGTTAATATTTACATTTGGTTAGAGACTATATTTTCTGCCGGACAGAGGCACCCTGACCAATCTGGGAGGGGAGGGTAATGCCGTGGGGCATTTCCGAACATAAGCGAACAGTATTGAGCCCTTAGATAGGTCCCTTGGAGTAAAAGTGCTGCTATGTTGGTACTTGGAAGCAATTTTTACGTTTAAAGGGGGTTAGCATGGTCAAAACACTCACATCCTTGGCAATCGTCATTGCCCTCATTGCCAACGGCTGCGGCTCTAAAGGGGGAGGCAATCCCTCAGGTGGCAGTCCCAAACCAGAACTGGGCATCGGTGGTGACAACCAAAATCCTGGTGGTGATCCTTCCGCGGGAAATGATCCCGAAAATCCACCCCAAGGGAATGGTGATGAACCACGAACTCCTGGTGGCGACAATCCTCCCCCCGCAACCGGAGGGGACAATCCCAAGCCGGAAGGACCTAATCCTGAAGTTCCCGGTTTTAAGCCCGTCATGGATAGGGCCCTCGTCGGCGTCTGGGAAAACTTCCGTAAAGAAGCGGGCCACCTAGTTGTGAGTCGCTTGCGCTTCTTTGACGACGGTCATGTCACTGAAAATATTTGGGCAGCAGGAAAACTGGTTTTAGACGTGGATTATTTGATCATCGCTGATACCAATGTCGCTCCCAAGAAATTTGCACGGAAAATTTCCGTCGTGAGACAGGCGTTTTATGGGGAAAACCTCAAGCCACAGCTTGAAAGTTTCTGTGATTACTCCACTCAGG
>CAZTRW010000248.1:0-4322 GCA_964616725.1 uncultured bacterium | reverse complement strand
ACCTTCAGCACGACCTTCAGCACGACCTTCAGCACGACCTTCTTCTATGGCTTCTTTCCTGGCCTCAAGGGTAGCATATTCGATACGTCCAATTTCATCTTGTAACTGGATGGCGCGACGAATTAATTCCTCGGATTCTTCTGGTGTCATATTTGCTCTCTTGGCTATATTTAAGGCTTTTTCAATTTCTGAAACTTCGGCTAAACTTTCCGGAATATCTTCGAGTTCTTGAGCCTTTTTCATGAAATAAATCCATTTCTCTGCTAAAGTCGTCAACTCTGGCAACTTTTTGATAAATCTCGGTAACTCCACAAAAATAAGCTGTAGTTCGTGTTGGGGATAAACTGAACAATCTTCTTTGTCTTTGAAGACAAAATGATGAATCACTTTTTCACTTTTATTGAATAAGATAAAGTCAACAATAGTAACAGCAATCACGGGAGAAATGGCTGAATAAAAAACTCCGGATGGGAGCTGATTAGCATAGGCTTTACAGAGATTATACGTGACTCGTTTATGAAACGCAGAGACTCGTGCGACTTGCATTTCAATTAAAACGATTTCTCCAGTATGGAGAATAGCCCGAATATCTAAATAGCTGTCTTTAAGGGTTTCAACTTGTCCTGGATTGTAAGGATTGACAATGGTTAAACTGGAGATCGTATTTTCTCCATTATAGATGATGCTATTGAGGAAGCTAATCAGAATATCTTGGCTGTGATCGGAGCCAAATATTTTTTTAAAAGCATAATCAATGGTGGGGTTAATGAATTTTCTGTTGCTCATTATGGATTCTGTTGTTTTTATTGGGGATGAGGAGGAGTGGACGAGAGTCCTATTCACCTCTGTCCTCGTATTATAGTGATTCCTGCTGGTAATGGGTTAAGCGCGAATCAGTAAGGGAATAATACCTAAACCGAGATCAACCAGCAGCACCCAGATGGGAGAAAGGTGTTCAAAGTGCTTACCGAAACTGGGGACTGGCGATCGCCGTAATTATTGCCATAATCGTACCAATGGCTAACTAGACAAAACTGCACGCGCGCGAGAATTAAACCTGAAAAATTAGAGTAAAAACCGTGGTGGAGTTAGCCAAAAAAGCACACTCTGACCAAAAGGTGAGCCAGTTTCTGGTAGACTAATTCCCACAATTCCCCCCTTTTTAACCACCAGATGGGATTTTGACTCTCCCCAAATCAAACATTCAGCCCAATTGCCTAAATCAGGTTCATGCCCCACTAATGCTAACTGCGGGTATTTTTTCCAGGGTTTGCCCTGATTCCACCACTCAATCACATTCCCTTCTGGAGCAAGATGGGAAGAAATCTCCACTTGCTCGCACACTCCTACGGTTTGCAGAATATCGGCGGTTTGTTTCGCCCTCACTAGAGGACTGGTGAGGATTAAATCAAAGGCTAACCCTAAGTCTTGCAGACGTTGAGCCATTTGGGTTGTTTTTTTCACCCCTTCTGGCGTAAGAGGACGTTGCGTATCATTTTGAGGATAGTCTTTGCGGTTGGCAGCAATACCGTGACGGATCAGGTAGAGGTTAGGCATGGGTTGATGCACAGGTGAAGTAAATGTTAGTTTATCGTATATTCAAGGAGTTTTTCTCAGGAATGATGCTATGGCCTTACTGGGTAATCTGATTTGGTTAATCTTTGGCGGATTTCTGTCTGGAGTCGGTTATATTATAGGGGGGCTTGGTCTCTGTCTGACCATTGTTGGTATTCCCTTTGGACTACAAACGATTAAACTAGGGCTGGCAACTTTTACTCCCTTTGGTAAGGAGGTTAAGGTTGATGCGGAGGCTTCGGGAATAATTGTGATGGTTTTTAATGTGATTTGGGTGATTTTGTTTGGTTGGGAGATTGCTCTGTCTCATTTGATTCATGGGGCGATTTTGTTCGTGACGATTATTGGTATTCCTTTTGCCCAACAACATTTTAAGTTGATTCCATTGGCTTTATTTCCCTTTGGACGGCAATTTGAGGAGGTGTAGCATTATGACGGAACGGGTTATCTAGGATTTTCTAGATAATCATAGGATTGAGCAGAGAGATTTGATCGGATATGAATGTGACATTAGTGTTTTTGACGTTATCAACGGTGATAGCTGCGTTATTTAATCCTCTCGTGTCTGACCATCTGTTCTCTCCTGATCCAGAGGTTCCTCCAGAGGATTGGTGGGAGCAGGGATGGGTAGATTGTAAGATTTGGGTTGTTAAGGGCGATCGCCTGTACCAGATTTGTCAGGAGCGTTGATGGCTTTTATCCCGTAAATAAGCTCAGTTGCTGATAGCTCTCCTCGGGTAAAACGGGAGAGCTATCGTTTTTTTGAGGAACCATCATCCTGAAAAGTTGACCCTTTTTCTTCTGACTTTGATCTCGGTGCCACCATTGCTGAAAAACCTGTTCTCGCGGATCGGTTGGGGTGACTAACTGATACATTCGCAATCGTTGCGGGGAACCTTGTGCGGTTCTGGTAGAAGTGCAGCGCAGATAGTGTAACCCATACCCCAGAAGGGCTAAAAATCGCCGTATAATCATAATCGGGGAAGAATTTTTGGCTAATCCTATGCCGAATAGGGAATGAATTTCTTGGCGATTGCCTAGGGCGATCGCTCCTAATTGTTGTAAATCTTTATCCGTATTCATCAGTATTCTTTGGGAGTCACGCAGAACACCAGGAATCCCCAATAATTCCATCGTGGCAATTCTCGGCCCCAATTGAGATCCATTAAAATCAGGAAGAAACCAAGATTGTCTTGCCATGATCGCATCGCGATCGGCCAGATAAGGGCGACCTAGGGTAAGAAAATAATGATACTGGAGTTGTTCATACCAACCGTGATCGTCTAAACTGACAATCTGTGGAGTCACAGGAATCCCATATTTTTGCCACAGTTCCTGATGTCTAGATCTCCGTCTGTCGGACAGCGTCTGACAGGAATACGCCCTTTGATCTGCTGTAGGGGCAAATGCCATTTGCCCGGAAGGAGGTATATTATTCGCCCTGGCAAGTTCTGTTGGCATAGCATCACAAATGGCTTCGCATTCTGCCTGATAATTTTCTGCTAACACCTGATCAATCATTGTCTTCAAAGATAGGGGATGCTCCTTAATGAATACCGCCTCTTGACACTGATGTCCTTCCGATTTCAATCCCTCAATCACTTGCTCGCGATATCGTGCCATACCGCCATTAAACCTAACGGCCAATTTTGCCCAAGCCATTAAGGACTCCGCCTGAAACCCCAGATCTAACCCATCTAACTCGGCGAAATCAGATTGTTGCAATAAGCGAATATTGACTTGGGTGAGGCGATGCTCGCAACTGAGCAAACTGGATAAAGAGGTAGAGCCATTACCGACGCGATTAAATCCATAGGGAGCCACCCAGAGATAACGAGGGACATTTTCGCGCACTCTGGCTAAGGCTTGGCGTACGGAATTTTCGCTCTGAATCCCTTGGGCGATCGCCCAAACTGACGTAAAATGACCTCGCAAATCAATACTCACCCCCGTTTCAATCGCCGGAGAAGCCAACACCACCTCATACTGACTTAACAAATTATCTAAATTGTGTCCATACTCCATACACCCATAAGCTGGATGAGTAGGATCGGCTAAACTTTCGGAATCAATCCGCAAAATCCGACAATGAGGAAATCGCTGCTGAAAATAAGTCTCCAACGTGATTGTCCCCCATTGACTCCCCCGCTTTTGAGCCGACAAACATACCATTGGCCGTCCCCCGGCCGCGATATGATTTTCTAAGTCTTGCACTAACTGTTCTGGGGTTTTATCTGTATAACTATAAACTTGCCAAGCCTCTTCTCGACAGGGTTTCCACTGGTTCTCTACCAAATAAAGTTCTGGGTCAATCCCGGAAAGCGCCATCAGGTAATCGAGAGCGATATCACTTAAATCAGCATCGACGGCCCAAACTTGACCAGTACCACCTAACACCTTTTGCATCAGGGCTTTCAGGGTTTTCAAAATGGCAACGCGATGGTGGCGACAGGTGCTGGAATTTAAGCCATGCCACAATACCTGCTCTACTTCATCGATAATCACTAGGGCATTGTCCCAGGCTTGGGGATCAAATCGAGCACGAGAGGTGGGATGAAGGGAATCAATACACAGGATATATCCGGGATGGGGGGAGAGGGTATCGGCGGGGTGCTTGGTGGTGAGGGCTGGTAGTCCAAATCGGGCAGCGAGAGATTCTACCAGTTGTACTCGATGGCTGATGACGAGGATGGGTTGTTGGGCTTGTTTGGCTTGCTCAACCCTGTGTGCGAGTAGTTGGGTTTTGC
>CAZTRW010000247.1:0-4418 GCA_964616725.1 uncultured bacterium | reverse complement strand
GAGCAATGCTCAGTTGATTACCATAGGTTTTTGCCCAGTTGTACAATACTCGCTTTTTGAAGGCCGGTACATTGAGCACTTGCATTTCAATCAAGACGGTTGTGCCATTGCCTAAAACCGCTTTGACATCCAGATAACTGTCTTTCAGGATATTAACATCACCTTGATTATAGGGATCGATAATTTCTAGGTCTTTAATTTCTGGGTTCCCTGCATAAATGAGGGCATTTAAGAAGCTAATCAGGATATCTTTACTTTCTTGGGAACCAAAGATCCGCTTAAAGGCGAAATCGGTTTTGGGACTGATGAATTGCATGATTTTTATCCTATTTTGATTAAGGATTCTAGATGAATATCCTCGTTCTAGGGTAAATCGAGTTGTAGGTTCCACTGGTTGACCAGGGGTAGAACAGGAAAAATGCCGATTCATGTCGGACGCAGTCCGAAACTCGCGTTACAATAAGCGAGGATAACATCAGGTGAGTAGAGATTATGGCACTAATTATAACGGGAAAAAGCCTCATTCGGGATTTGGAGAAAGAAGGTGCTGTGGGTATGTATGTGCCTTTGGAGGGTGGATATGAAGGTCGCTATATCCGCAGAGTCAGAGCATCAGGTTATACAGCACTGGCGATCGCCGCACGAGGATTAGGAGACTTATCTGCCTATTTGATGGGAGTTCACGGGGTACGTCCAGCCCATTTAGGTAAAAAAAGTAGCGGGAATAAGGCAGCCGTAGGTGATGTATATTTTATCCCGCCGATTGTGCAAACACAACTGGATCAATTACCGCCCAAGTCGAAAGGACTGCTGTTGTGGGTGATTGAGGGACATATTCTGGCTTCTGAGGAGTTAAACTATCTGGCGACTCTGCCTAGTTTAGAGCCTAGAGTAAAAGTGATTGTAGAGCTAGGGGGCGATCGCCAAGTGCGTTGGTTACCCCTCAAGCAAGCTCTTTCTTAAAATTTTGTCATCATTCTGTCTGACTGAAACGATTGATTGAGGAGTAAAATCGATGGAAGCGGAAATTCTCAGAAACCGGGACTATACTGTCATTATTGATAAAAGCAATAGTATGTCCATCCAAGACCAGCCAGGGGGAAAAAGTCGATGGCAAGCTGCCCAAGAATCGACATTTAAGGTGGCTCAAAAGTGTGAAACCCTCGATCCTGATGGCATTACTGTTTATCTATTCGCGACCAATTTCCGGCGCTATGATAACGTTACTGCCAGTAAGGTAGAGAAAATCTTTACAGAAAATACCCCTTCTGGAACCACTGCCTTTGCGGATGTGTTGAAACACGCACTAGATGATTATTTTGCCCGGAAAGCAGCAGGAAAGGCTAAACCCAATGGAGAAACCTTTCTAGTCATTACAGATGGGATTGAAGGTGATACCGAGAAAAAGGCAGTGATGGAATTGATACGTGATGCCTCTGGCAAAATCGATCGCGATGAAGAACTAGCAATTTCCTTTATTCAAGTGGGAAATAACCCCAAGGTCACAGAATTTTTCAAGGCGCTCGACGATCGCATGGCAGAAATTGGTGCCAAATTTGACATTGTAGATACGGTGATTATGGAAGAAATGGAATCAATGACTCTGACGGATGTATTGATGAATGCGATCTATGATTAAAATAGGAGAGTAAAGGAGGCGTGCTGATGAGTTCTATTGATGATTTGTTGAATCAGTTGAAGGCAGAGCGTCAAGAGCAAACAACTAACCATCAGCCCCCTCCCGCCGTGCCTAACCCCCCTCCAGAGGCTACTGAGGATTTACTAGAGAATCTTAAAGCACAGTTTGCCCGGCCATCAAATCCTTCTCCAGCCAAGGCAGAAGCAGGATTAGAGGAACTCAAGCAACGCTACCAACAACAGAAAGCTCCCCCCTCAACTTATGTAGAGGAAGATTTGCATCAAGTGCGTCTGAAGGCGATGGAGATACGCGCTCAACGGGAAGCACACCAGGCAGCGGCTCGAAAACCAGAAGACTTACTGCAACAACTGCGTCATAATTATGCCCAGAATCGGGAACTTCAGCGGCAACAACAGGAAGCGGCTCGGCAAGCAGAGCAACGACGCAAGCAGCAGCGAGAAGCGCTCAAACCCACAGCAAGGGAATGGTTGAAGAAGCTTGATCCCCTGTCAGATGAAGGATTTTGGTTTGAGCAGTTTGCTCAGGGTTATGGCGATCGCCTCGAAGCTGCCTTAGACTATCTTCAGGCCCTCCAATCCTCTTAATCCTCTCATACTTCCGGTAAAAAATGCACAGACAACACATCAGTTAACCCATAGGGGCAAGTTTCTGGAAAAACCGACAAGCCCGTCTCTTTTTCAGCACTCACCACAGCTAGAGGATAGATTACTCCTAAAATCTCACTGATTTTCGGTCTTAAACTCGGATTTTCCGATAATAATTTCTCTAAACGCAGACGTTGTTCCTTCCATAAAAATCCTGCTCATAATCTATAAAATTCATGACCTCACCTCTCAACCCCCTAAACCCGTGGTAACACAACCTGATGCTCTTGATCCTGATATTTCCCAAACCGATCCTCATAAGTCACATTACAAGGTTCCCCTTCAAAAAATAACAATTGGGCGATCCCCTCATTTGCATAAACTCGACAATCAGCACTCGAAGAATTCGACAACTCCAACGTCAAATGTCCCCGCCAGCAAGCCTCCGCAGGAGTCGCATTTAAGATAATTGAACATCTGGCATAAGTAGACTTTCCTAAACAAATAACCGTAATATTAGGCGGAACCTGTAAACGCTCTAACGCCACACCCAAACCATAGCTATGGGCAGGAATAATAAAAAAATCTCCCTGTTCATCATGGTGCAACGGCACCGGTTCTAAATTCGCTGGATTAAAGTTTTTAGGATCAACAACCGTGCCCGGAATATGCTTAAAAATAAGAAACTCTTTAGGACTTAAACGAATATCGTAGCCATAGGAAGAAGCGCCGTAACTGAGCACCTTGCGCGCCGGTTGATCATCCCTTTCTATCGCCCGAATCAAGGCGGGTTCAAACGGTGCAATCATGCCTTGCTGGGCTTGTTGTGCAATCCACTTATCGTTCTTGAGCATATCTATCGCACTTCAGGTTCGTCTCTTGGGTAAAGGGGAGTTTCAGAATGTTAGTGTACCGGGTTTTGAGGCTAGTAATGTAAAGAAATATTACAGTTTTTCCCTTCTTGCATAAAAATCCCCTCAAAAAACTGAGAACACTATAGGAGGAAATGAAAACTTATCCTGCCGCTAACACTGCTCAGAGGAGCTACCTTGCTACAGGTAACTCTTTCCTCTCTGAGATCCTAGCGCGCTCAAGAGGTACTTCTCTCCATTGTCCTTGTCTTTCTCCAAGGTAATGAACTCTAAACCTTCTATTTCAGAAACTTATACCCTGATTTGTCCGAACTTAGGGCAATACTGGAAACTGGGCAAACTGAAAGATTCAGAACAGGTGGTGCTCAAAGCTCCTGGGCAACAGTTTTTCTTTTCCCCAGAAGAAGGATATGCCCTACGCTACTTTACGGGACAGTTTACCGTAGAGAAAATCCAGCAGGTGTGTCAGCAGGAGTTTGAAGGCTCACTGCCCATAAATTTTGTTCAGGAATTGCTCGACAAGCTGATTCGCTTGGGAATTTTGACGTTTGATGAAGTGCAGGAAACGTCGGCTAGTAAGCCTTTGCCTGGGCTAAAACCCTGTGTGGAGTGGATTGAGCATCCAGATTACTGGGTGTTACGCAATCCAGAAGATGTGACGTTTATCCAAGTGTCTGCTTATGATAAGACGATTATTGAGCAGGTGGGCTTACGCAGTTCCCAGGATATTATTCGGGAATTTTGTATTTCTCCTGACTATCTGAAAGGGTTGCTGAATATGCTGGCGGCGACGGGAATGCTGGTGGGGACTCATCCAGCCAAGCCTCGTCGGGGTAAGTTTACGCCGTTACAATTGCTGTTTTTTCGGATTCCGCTGTTTAACCCGGATGGTTTTTTGAGTGCCCATATTGATAAGTTTCGCTGGCTTTTTTCTGCGCCGATGGCTTTCCTGCTGTTGGTTTTTCTGGGGATGTCGGCGGTGTTAGGATTGTATCATCGCACAGAAATTATTTCTGAAGGGCAATTGTTGGTGAAAGGTTATGGGGGTCAGTTGGTGATTCCCTTTATGCTGTGGAGTGCTGGGGTAGTGACTTTGCACGAATTGGGTCATGCTTTTAGTTTAAAGCATTATGGGGGAATTGTGCCGCAAATTGGGATTTTTTTGATGATGTTGATTCCGGCGGCTTATACAGATACTAGTGATAGTTATTGTCTGTCCCGTTGGCGGAGAGTGTTGGTGGTGGGGGCGGGGATTTTAGTGCAAGTAATTTTGGCGGCGATGGGGTTTTGGATGTGGTTTTT
>CAZTRW010000246.1:0-4460 GCA_964616725.1 uncultured bacterium | reverse complement strand
TCGAACCCACTCCAGAGCCAGAACCCACTCTAGAGCCAGAACCTACCCTCGAACCCACTCCAGAGCCAGAACCCACTCTAGAGCCAGAACCTACCCTCGAACCTACTCCTCAAGTCAATAGCCAACCCATCCGGTTTTTACCAGGAAAGACAGAACTTGCCATTAACCAGAAAATCTATCCTCAGCAAATTCAGAGATATCTTGTTAGAGTCAGAAAAGATCAAATCATGCAAGTGAAAGTTGTTGAAGGTGAAGTGACCATGAATATTCGCTATCCTAGTGGTAACTTAATTGAGGAGGCGAATGAACTCCTATTTTGGGAAGCTAAAGTTCCTGAAAAAGGAGTTTACATGATTGATGTCGTGGCGCGTCACTCTACTGACTTTAGCTTAAATATTCGCGTCACCGATCAATAATATTATTGCCATGAAATTAAACACATAATGAACTTTAAAAAAAATGCCCAAACCGCTGGTAAAATTTCCTTGATTATCTTGATTTCTTTGGGAATTACAGAGATTTTGTTTCGAGGTTATGACTATTTCTTTCCGACTTTTATCTTTCATGATAGTTCCTATAACCGATTTCGGGGCAAGCCTTTAGCTCCAGAGTATAATTTTCGGCTTAACTCTCAGGGATTTAAGGATGTGGAATTTAAGGCAGAAAAAGATCCTGAAACTATTCGTATTCTGGGATTAGGCGATTCTTTTGCCTATGGAGTTGTTCCCTACGATTACAACTATTATACACGACTAGAAGAAAAGCTGAAACAGCGAGATTACAACTTAGAAATCATTAATATGGGGATTCCTAATTTATCTCCTAAAGATTATCTTGCTCTGTTAGTTGCAGAGGGATTACCTCTGAAACCGGATCAGGTGATTGTGAGTTTTTTTATTGGTAATGATTTTGAGGATTCTCAACGAAGTATTTGGTCTTACTCTTATGTGATTTCTTTTCTGAAGTTTTTGATTGAGTTACAAAATAGCTATGAAGGGAATATCATTCATGGTAATCTCCAATATGAAGATGATTTTCCTACATTTTCTGATGAAAAGTTTCTAGAAATGCAAGTGGGTAGAACTGACCTATTTTTAGTGGATGATCCTCGATTAGAAGAGAGAGTGAGGGGAATAATGACTTATTTGAGAGCAATGAAAGAAGTTTGCGATCGCCAACAAATTCAGTTCCTCGTCATCCTCATCCCTGATGAGCTTCAAGTCAACCCCGACTTACAAGCCAAAGTCATCACCACCTTAAACAAAAACCCCCAAGCCTTTGACTTCACCTTACCCAACCAATATCTGCAACAAGAACTCACACAAGCTGAAATTGAATTTCTCGACTTACTCCCCTATTTCCAAGGCTACTCCAAACTGGAACGACTCTATAAACCCAATGATAGCCATTGGAACATTGCCGGCAACGAACTCGCCTCCGAACTAATTTTTCAGTATCTAGAAAGCTCCGTAGATTTTTAATAAAAATTATCCTTTCTTATCAATTAACCGAATCAGATAGCGATAATTAGCAGCACTGGTTCCCTGAATCTCCAGACTTCCCCGATGAAGTTTTGCCAAATGATAACTCAGATCCAACCGCAGAAATTGCATCCTAGTTTTCATGCTCACCGTTGAACCACTACCTAACTCAGAATCCTCACTAATATTGTCTGGATTCATTAAACCCTCTAACCGAGCACTAATCGATTTTTGCTTGAACCACTTCAGCACTTTTTCCCCATCAGGAATACCTTCCCCCAACCAAGGATGGGAAATCCAAACCGTTAAATTTAACTCCTCTTCCTTCCGAGAAGCATGAAGACGAATAATACTCTCTTCTGCTGCGGCTTGAATCACACTAGAAATTAAATGATAAAGAGTTTGTTGCACCAAAACTTTATCCACATTCCAAATCCGATTACCCGGTTCAATCGATAAACGGATTTGCTGTTGTTGCTGTTCCGCTAATTCTTCTAAACTGGTAGTGGCTTGTTGGCAAAGCATTTCCACATCAATGGGTTTAATTTTCAGTGGGGGAGTAATTTCATCTAGCACCCCTAATTCTAGAATCTCATTAATCAAGGACAGTAAGTTTTGACCACTATTATAAATAATGGTCATATATTCTTTTTGTTTAGGAGTGAGGGGACCATAGGTTTCTTTGTTGAGCATTTTAGCCATCCCCAATACTGAAGTGAGAGGGGTTCGCAGCTCTTGAGTCAGGTGATTGAGGAGTTGATTTTTGGTGCGAGAGGTAGTATCAATCAGAGGAGCAGATGGGGGAGTTTCTGGCGCAATTTGCCGCGTAGAGGATATTCCAATTAATCCGGTTTGGGAAGAGGGAATTTTGAGTAAATAGGAACGCTCAAATTCACTTAGGCTCCACCGTGCTGTCATTTCTAGGTAAGAAATTTCTTGGGGACTAAAGGTGTGGGGTTCCAGATCCATGACGGCTAAGGATCCGATACAATCTCCTTCAGAGATAATTAGGGGAATGCCTAGATAGGCACGGATACCATATTCTTGATGGAGAAAGCCTAAATTGAGATCGGGATCTTTAGCAAGATCGGAGATTATAAGTTTTTTGCGGCTGATGACGATTCGCTCGGTGAGGGAGTGCTCGCGCGCCATGGAGCGTCGTGCGGCTAAATCATTCATCAAGCCTAATCGCGAGAGTCCAAAGGCGGCTTTGAGCCATTCTACTTCACGGTCTAAAATGCCTAAGATACAGACAGGCACTTGTAGATAATGGGCAACGGTTTGAGTGGCTTCTTCAAAGACGGGTACACTGGTGTTATCGAGGAGTCCCAACTTTTGTAAGATGTTTAATCGGTGTTCTTCCCGTTGACGATCGCCGCTTACTCCTAATGGAGAGTCTAGTTGATTCTCACGGTCATGCATTATTAAGTCTATCAATAAAACTATAGTTATTCTTATTCTATTTATAGTGATGGGGATTTGCTAGATCTTTGTTCTAGTTTTTGCGAAACTTAAGCATCATTCCTCAGAAATTCTGCGCAGCTAGGGCAATCGCCGCTGGTAAAATTCGATGCTCTTGCATTTGAATTCTGGCGTGGAGAGTTTCTGCCGTATCATGGGGCAATACAGGCACGGCTGCTTGCATCAAAATGGGTCCAGCATCGACTTCTAGAGCGGCTAAGTGTACGGTACACCCAGTAATTTTTACGCCAGCTTCTAAGGCTTGTTCCACGGCATGCACGCCGCGAAAACTCGGTAATAAACTCGGATGAATATTAATCACTCGATTGGTAAAAGCCTGAAGGAGAACTGGGGTGACAATTCGCATCCACCCTGCCATAATTACCCATTCTACCCCATATTCTTGGAAGGTTGCCACGATCGCCCGATCCAACTCTTCCCGATGCTTGTAGTCGCGATGATTGTGTAAAACGGCTGGAATTGCCCACCTGCCAGCACGAGCGGCAACTTTTGCCCCTGGGTGATTGTAAACCAAGACGGGGATATGAGCGTGGAGTTTTCCGGCGGCGATCGCTGCTAATAATGCCTCAAAATTACTGCCACTGCCAGAAGCCATCACCCCCAACTTCAGAGGTTCCTGAAAAGAAGGGGATAACGGTGGATCGGGGGATACCAGGCTGGAGAGGGAGAGAGCAGTTTCCATGATTACAGAATGGATCGTAGTGGTTTTACTATACCGCGTTTGGGCGTTCGCTCTGCCCATTCTCCCTGAGAAACCATGGCGCGATCGCCTAGCGTCTCCGTAGGAGTTTCGCGCTACTCTATGGGTATCCTGGATCGTAAAACCAGCTAGGGAGAGGTCATGAACACGATCAAAATGTTAGCATTAGGAGCGGGAGTGGCGATCGCTGCTCTCGGTGGAGCGATGGTAGCAACTAACCCCAAACCCTCTAGCTACGAGGTGTTTGCTGCCAAGCAATTAGTCGCGTATCTGCAAGAAAACGTCTGCGAAAAAGCCAATCAAACCCTCGGTAATCTGCTGCAAGCCTCCTGTGATGACTTCCTCCGCGATGCCCAACCTCAGCTTCAAAGTATCATTGCACAACGGACAGAACGCCAAGATTATCTATTCTTCAGCATCTACAAAACTAACCTGTCTGTAGCCGCCTTTCTGCCTGCTTATAAGTTTGAAACTCTAGGAGTTTTTCACAATTTTCGCGTCTTGAAAGCGGAACCAATTAAAGCCAGATAGAGAGTTGACAGTTGACAGGGGAGAGTTGACAGTTAAATTAGTACTCTTTTACCTCACCGATTCCCCTATGACTTACTGTGTCAACCCGGACTGTCAACGTCCCCAAAATCCAGATACCAATAAATTTTGTTCCAGTTGTGGGAGTTCCCTTTATCTGAGACAGCGGTATCGTCCCGTAGCTAAACTGGGTCAAGGGGGATTTGGTAAAACGTTTATTGCCATTGATGAAGATATTCCCTCCTTGCCTCCCTGTGTTGTGAAACAAC
>CAZTRW010000245.1:0-4476 GCA_964616725.1 uncultured bacterium | reverse complement strand
CTTCTATAGTCATTTATGACTTGTTCTCAAACTAGTCAAAACGAATTCAACTATTGAGAGGGAAACATTTCAATGCTTGACGCTTTTTCGAGAGCTGTAGTAACAGCAGATGCCAGCACCTCCTGCCTGAGCAGCGACAAAATTGCTGAACTCAAGGGCTTCATTGCCGCAGGAAACAAGCGCCTTGATGCCGTGAATGCGGTTGCCAGCAACGCTAGCTGCTGTGTTTCTGATGCAATCACCGGAATGATTTGCGAAAACCAAGGCTTGATCCAAGCCGGTGGAAACTGCTACCCCAACCGTCGCATGGCGGCTTGCTTGCGTGATGGTGAAATCATCCTCCGCTATGTAACCTATGCCCTGTTAGCCGGTGATGCTTCCGTTCTCGAAGATCGGTGCTTAAATGGTCTGAAAGAAACCTACACCGCTCTGGGAGTCCCTGCCACCTCCACCGTTCGTGCCGTGCAAATCATGAAGGCGATCTGTGTTGCTCACATCAACAACACCAACCAAATGTACAGTGGCACCAGCAAATTCCGCAAGATGGATACCATCCAAGGAGACTGCTCTGCGTTAGCCTCTGAGTGCGCTGGCTACTTTGATCGCGTTATTGCTGCTTTAAGCTAACGCCGACTCACCCCTGCACGGATGAGCGATAAGGAATCGCCCGTTAAAAAGTAACACCGATCACATAATTCTGGAGATAGTAAAGAAATGAAATCAGTTCTCACCACGGCTATTGCTGCTGCTGATGCTGCTGGTCGTTTTCCTAGCACCTCTGACCTAGAGTCCGTTCAAGGTAGCTTACAGCGTGCTGCGGCTCGTTTAGAAGCTGCGGAAAAGCTCAGTGGCAACATTGATGCGGTTGCGAAGGAAGCCTATGATGCCTGCATCAAGAAATATCCTTATCTGAACAATGCTGGTGAAGCGAACTCCACCGATACATTCAAGGCTAAGTGTCTGCGTGACATCAAGCACTATATGCGCTTGATCAGCTACTGTTTAGCAGTAGGTGGCACAGGTCCTTTGGATGAGTGGGGAATTGCCGGACAACGTGAAGTTTACCGCGCTTTAGGTTTACCCACCGCTCCTTATGTGGAAGCTTTAACCTTCGCTCGCAACCGTGGTTGTGCTCCTCGCGATATGTCTGCTCAAGCTCTGGTTGAGTACAATGCTCTTCTGGACTATGTAATCAACTCTTTGTCCTAGGATATAGGGAAGGTTAGCTCGAATTTGGGAATGTTAAATTCTTAAATCAAGTTATAGGAGACTCTGAGTCTGTTGCTTAGCCTATTCTCAAGCGGTGATCGCCGAAAGTAAGGTTAAGTTGAGGACTTAGGGTCTCTTAATTGGCTAGAGTCGTTTGCAATTGTCGAAATCGCCCATCATGACTACTGACGTTTGGTTAGAACAACTCAAACACCCTAACCCCAATTTGCGAGAGCGAGCCATGGCAGAATTGGCTCAAAATCGGGATGAAGAGACCATTCCCCGGTTAATTGAGATGGTGAATGAGGAGAATGTGGAGTACCGGCGAGCGGCAGTGAAAGCATTAGGGGCAATTGGTCCAGAAGCAGTGCCAGCGGTGGTAGAGTTGTTGCGATCGCATGAAAACCCGACTATTCAAGCCAGTTGTGTGAAAGCCTTGGCGCAAGTAGCAGTCAACTATGAGGGCGATCCCTTTCCTCCAGAAGGAGTAGCTGGGTTAACCTTTGCGCTCAATCATCCCAATCCAGTCGTGTATCTGGCTGCCGTCATGGCTTTAGGAGCCGTGGGATCGCCAATGTTAGATTTGCTGGTGGATACCCTTGGCAGCACGGATAATCCAGCGGTAGGTATTGCCATTATTAACGCCCTATCTTCCATGGGCGATCGCCGCGCAGCACAAGTGCTCACTGATCTTGCCAACGATGCATCAGCCGATCCCTACATTCGAGAATCAGCCACTCATGCTTTGCCTCGCTTAGAGCAAAGTATTCAGTACCGAGGCACTCAGTAAGTTATTCCAGAGGTAATAGCCTTGTCCTAGCTTGGGGAGATGGGGAATCAATCTATGTGATTAGTTATTCTTACTTAAGAGACCTTCACGAAAGCTTAGGAATTTGTAACAATAGAGGAAAGGAACAAAAAATCTTGTTCTCACCCCATCCAGAGGCTAAAAACTATGGTAGCACTGATTGATCGCCCTCAAAAACGCCTGACGATAGAAACGGAGTCCATCGCCCAGAATACCACAACGATCCGCTCCTTAGACTGGGATCGCGATCGCTTCGACATCGAATTTGGACTGCAAAACGGCACTACCTACAACTCCTTCATCATCAAAGGCGAAAAAACTGCCCTTGTAGATACTTCCCATCGCAAGTTCGAGAAACTCTATCTAGATACCCTGAAAAGCCAAATCGACCCAGCCACCCTTGACTACATAATTATTAGCCATACCGAACCCGATCATAGTGGATTGGTCAAAGATGTCCTAGAACTAGCTCCCCACGCCGTCGTGGTTGGCTCAAAAATCGCTATTGGGTTCCTCGAAAACCTGATTCACCGCCCCTTTGCGCACCAATTGGTCAAAAGTGGAGATACCCTAGATTTGGGTAACGGCCATGTTTTAGAATTTCTCAGTGCTCCTAATCTGCATTGGCCCGATACTATTTTCACCTACGATCACAAAACCCAAACCCTTTATACCTGCGATGCCTTTGGGATGCATTACTGCTCCGATCGCACCTATGATGAAAACCTCAGCGAAATTGAAGCTGACTTCCGTTTCTATTATGAATGCCTGATGGCTCCCAATGCGCGCTCGGTGGTCAATGCCATCAAGCGCCTCAGCGCCTTACCCAGTATTAATCTGATTGCTACTGGCCATGGCCCCCTGTTACGGTATAACTTAACTGAACTGGTGGGACGCTACGACACCTGGAGCAAAGAGCAAACCAAAACTGACAAAACCGTAGCCGTATTCTACACATCTGATTATGGCTATAGCGATCGCCTCGCGCAAGCGATCGCCCATGGTATCACCAAAACCGGCATTGCCGTAGAAATGATGGACTTTCGTTCCTGCGATCCCCAGGAAGTCCGCGAACTGGTGGAAATGTCCTCTGGAATTGTCATTGGTGCGCCTCCCCAGTCAGGAGGTGTTGGGCAAGAAGCAGAAGCCGCCATTGGGACTATTTTAGTGGCAGCCAAGAAACAGGCGATCGGTTTATTTGAATCAGGAGGAGGAGATGATCGCTCCGTGTATCCCCTCAGTAACCAGTTGAAGGAACTCGGACTCAAAGAAGCCTTTGCCAACATCCTGATTAAAGAGACTCCCCATGAAGCCACTTACCAACTGTGCGAAGAAGCGGGAACCGACATGGGACAACTCCTAGGACTCAAAGATGTAATTAAACAGATGAAATCTCTGGATAACGACTTAGATCGCGCTCTCGGACGTTTAAGCGGCGGCTTGTATATTATCACTGCCCAAAAAGGCGAAGTCAAGGGGGCAATGTTAGCCTCTTGGGTAACGCAAGCCAGTTTTAAGCCCTTGGGAGTTGCTATTGCAGTCGCGAAAGATCGGGCGATCGAATCTTTAATGCAAGTCGGTGATACCTTTGTTCTCAATATCCTCAGTGAAAACAACTATCAAAGTCTGATGCGCCACTTCCTCAAGCGTTTTCCCCCAGGAGGCGATCGCTTTGAAGGCGTGAATACCCAAACCGCCACCAACGGCAGCCCTATTCTCACCGACGCTCTCGCTTACCTAGAATGTCAAGTAGCCAGCCGTATGGAACTTTCCGATCACTGGCTAGTATATTCTACCATTGATACAGGACGAGTCAGTAATCCGGATGCTCTCACCGCCGTTCACCACCGCAAAGTCGGTAATCATTACTAACGTGGGAAGGGAGAAAATAGGTTCTTGAATAAAGAATTCCTGTGCTTTCACGCCGGGGAGTGTCAACCTGAGAAAAGTAAAGTTAGGCTGAGCAAAAATGGCATTCAAATTTTTGATCCCTGCAATGATTGGGTTAGGACTGGTTGCCGCCTCAGCCAGTTATGCTACCCCGGATTATATGCATTCAGGGGTATTTATCGCCTATCCTCCCCATGGCCATGAAACCACCAGCGATCGCATTTTTCTGATCGGCACAGCCCCTCTCTCTGGGGAAGTCCACATCAACGGTAAACCCATTCAACGCTCTCCAGGAGGACATTTTGCCCCCACCTTTCCCCTCCAGCTAGGCGAGAATATCTTCACCCTACGCTACCAAAACCAGGAAACCCAACTCAAGGTCATCCGTCGCTCCACCGCACCTCCTATCCCCACAGGAGTTAACTTTGTGGCAGAGTCTCTGACTCCCCAGGTAAATATTACCAAACGTCCAGGTGAACTGATGTGTTTTGAGGCGATCGCCCCCGCTCCAGCTACCGTCACCGTCACCCTCGCTCAACACACCCTCACCCTCACCCCCACCCCATCCC
>CAZTRW010000244.1:0-4506 GCA_964616725.1 uncultured bacterium | reverse complement strand
GCGATCGCATAACCCAAACTGCATCACCTCCGGGCACTGATTCAGCAAGCCCTACATAAATGATCAGTAAAGACCGATAAAGATTCACTGCGGCCAGGATGACCATGGAGGAATAAAATCGGTGATCCTTGCCCTTTAGACTCAACATAAAGACTCAAGCTCATGGTAACAATTCAAACTCACTTAATGCTGCAAACCAGGGGAAGACAGCGAAGATCTTGGACAAAATCGGCTTCAAATTCAAAAAAAGCAGACATAAAAGGCGAATAACGCTCAGAAGTTATTTCCAAAGTGTAGCAATTCGTTTTCCTAGATTGAAGCGTTATGATAACGAGGCTGGGAATAAGCTGTCGTAACCTATACGTCTGCTATGTTTCTCTAGTTGCATCTCGTCTCGTATTTCAGATCTGGTAAAAAAACATGAGGAATTACTCGCGGCTCACCATGGCTGGTTATGTCATCGGCCCAATTCTGATCATTGTTAGCCACATTGGATCAGTTCTGGTGGTGATGACGGGTTTATCTTGGGGGGCGATCGCCTGGCTCATTGGACTATACTTAATCCGAATGCTCGCCACCACTGCCATCTATCATCGACTCCTCACCCACAAAAGCTATCAAGCCCCCAACCTCCTGCTCTGGGTAGGATGTATCATCGGTGCCTCTGCCGGACAAATGGGTCCGAGTTGGTGGAAAGCCCATCACCTTGCCCATCATCAACACGCCGATCAACCCCTCGATCCCCATTCTCCCTGCGTACCCCCAGAAGGGATGCCAGGATTTTATTGGTCTCAAGGAGGATGGCTCCTCTCACCCACCTTTTTTCCCGAAAAATTACCCCTTGATGTAGAAAAAAATCTATCTCTAAAATTACTCGATCGCTTCCACTTTGTCCCCTTAATTGCCCTAGGTATACTCTCTTATGGGATGGGTGGCACTGAATATCTGGGGGCCTTTTTCTTAAGTACAACCTTACTATTCCACGGCGTACAAACAGTCAATTCTTTTTGTCACATTACCGGAGAACAACCCTTCATCACCAAAGACTTCAGTCGTCACAATGGCTGGGTGGCTCTACTCACCTTGGGAGAAGGTTGGCATAACCTCCATCATGCCTTCCCCTCTTCTAGTCGCCATGGCATTACCATTGATTCAGGAAAAGTAGTCTATCTTCCCGATGTTACCTTTCGCTTCCTCAAACTCTTAGAGGCTTTGCAGTTAGCCTCCGATCTGAGGATACCCACAGAAGCTGATTTACTTAAACGCGCCCAGGCAGAACCGTTAGTGTTATCCGTGGGAGGAGAAAAATTGGGCAAGTCTTAACACGAAATTGACCCATTCTTGGGAGAGAGGATGAACAGAAAGGCATGATATACTGGGATTTGTCAATGATGAGGGAAGATCACCATGTCTGTTGAGTTAATTGGCGAACCCAAACCCATCACGCCAACAACGGAGGAGGACTGTCCTCCCCTCCCTCCCACCGATTTAATTTATGACGACGGAGAACCTTTGGAAAGTAATCGCCATCGCATCGCGATGAATGTGTTGATCTCGTCAGTTCACCAAGCCTATCAAGAACGAGAGGATTATTTTACAGGCGGGAATATGTTTGTGTATTACAGCACGGAACAGGTGCGAAATCGGGATTTTAGAGGGCCTGATTTTTTTGTGGTTCTCAATGTGGATGGGGCAAAGGAACGACGCAGTTGGATTACTTGGGAAGAAAAGGGACGTTATCCTGATGTGATTGTGGAGTTGATGTCTGCTTCTACAGCGGCTGTGGATGTAGAAGATAAAAAAGAAATTTATGAAAGAACGTTTAGAACTCAGGATTATTTTGTTTATGATCCGTTTAATGAGCACTCATTGCAAGGATGGCATTTAGGAGCGCGGTTGCGTTACGAGGCGATCGCTCCGAATGAGCGAGGATGGTTATGGTGCGAAACCCTCGGATTATGGTTAGGAACCTGGAAAGGTACTCTCACTAAAGAGTATGCCCCTTGGTTACGCTTTTATGATTCCCAGGGAGAGTTGATCCTTCTGCCCGAAGAAGTGGCTCAACAGCAACAAGCGCGCGCCGAGCGTGAACAACAACGCGCCGAGCGTGAACAACAACGTGCCGAGCAGGAGCAACAACGGGCGGAATCAGCAGAACGGATTGCTGATGAAGAACGACGCAAAAACCAACAGTTACGTCAGCGTTTGCTCGAACTTGGAGTTGATCCCGATAGTCTCTCCTAATCCATCACTGACATCATGAGAAAAACAGCACTAATTACAGGGGTTACTGGTCAAGATGGCTACTATCTCAGCCATTTATTACTGGAAAAAGGATATCATGTCGTTGGCTTAGTACCTCCCGATCGCCAACAGAATGTAGCTAAATTAGGGGCGATCGCTGCACAAATTGAAATCTATCCAGTAAACTTAACCGATAGTAATGCCCTCATTCAAATGGTCGAGCAAAAGCATCCTGATGAAATTTATAACCTCGCTGCTCCCAGCTTTGTCCCCGAATCCTGGAACGATCCCCTAGGCACCTTAGACCTCGTAACCGGCACAGCAACTCGCCTCCTAGATGCCGTCAGAAAAGCCAATTTACCCACCCGATTTTATCAGGCAAGCAGTTCCGAAATGTTTGGCGATGTCCGTTGTTCTCCCCAAGACGAAGAAACCGCTTTTCGTCCCAAAAATCCCTATGCTGCTGCCAAAGTTCATGCCCATTGGACGATGGTTCATCACCGCCAGCGCTACGGACTCTTTGCGTGCAGTGGTATTTTGTATAATCATGAATCTCCCAGAAGACCTCCTAATTTTGTCACGCGCAAGGTTGCTTTAGCGGCGGCTTCGATCAAATTAGGATTGAGAAATCAACTAGAAATGGGCAGTTTAGAAGCAAAACGGGATTGGGGATATGCGGGCGATCATGTTGAGGCAATGTGGAGAATGTTACAAGCAGAGGAGCCGGAAGAATATGTCATTGGTACGGGCAAACTCCATAGTGTTCAAGAGTTAGTCGCTACTGCCTTTGCTTGTGTAGATTTACCTTGGGAAGAGTATGTGATCGTTAATCCGAAATTTCTCCGACAAGATGAGCATTTTCAGTTAGTAGCCAATCCGATCAAAGCTAAGACAAAATTGGGTTGGACTCCACAAGTGAGCTTTGAGCAACTGATCGAAAAAATGGTGATTAAAGATCTAGAGCGTCTCCAATCAGGGGCGATCGCCCCTCTATAACAGGTTACCCGATTAAAAAGTCAGAAAAAATTAAGCTAAGTCTGTATAGTAGATCAGGAGACTGGGAAGGACGGAACCTCAAGCCAAGAACCCATTCTCCATGTCCTTAGATAATGCTCAGGCCTGAGATAATGGATATATTTGTCTTTCTAGAAATCTTTAGCCTTGAAGGAGGGATTCAATCCTACGTTAAAGATCTTCTCAGAAGTTATGTCGAATTGGCTCACCACAATCCTCACCTCCAGGCAGAAGTCTTTCTGCTCAGAGACCAGCCGGGATGCGATAATCCTTTTGAAGGTGAATCTTGCCTGAAATTTTACTACTTCAAACAGCCTCAACCTTGGTTAGGTCGAACCTATCTCGCCAGTCGCTTACTTCTCCACCTCCTGCAAAAACGCCCCCGCCGTGTCTTTTGTGGTCATGTCTACTTAGCCCACTTAGTGCAAACTCTGTGTCAACCCTTGGGGATACCTTATACGGTATTAACCTATGGCAAAGAGGCGTGGGAACCCTTAGCCTCTAAATATACAAATGCCATGCGGAAAGCAGCATCGATTTGGACGATCAGCCGTTATAGCCGGGATCAAACGAGTCAAAATAATCAGATTGAGGTGAAAGCTTTTCACCTGCTCCCCTGTGCCATTGATGGAGACGTATTTACTCCGGGGACTAAAAAACCAGAGTTGTTGAAAACCTATGGCTTAGAGAGAGCGAAAGTGATGATGACGGTGGCTCGTTTATGGAGTGGTGATATTTACAAAGGAGTGGATGTGACGATTAGAGCGTTACCAAAAATTGCCCATAGTATTCCTGATATTAAGTATTTAGTGATTGGTCGAGGGGACGATCGCCCCCGATTAGAGCAGTTAAGCGAAGACTTAGGCGTGAGATCTCGCGTGGTGTTTGCTGGATTTGTCCCCACAGAAGCCTTGGTAGACCATTATCGCCTGGCCGATGCCTATGTTATGCCTTCCCAAGAAGGATTTGGGATTGTCTATCTCGAAGCTATGGCTTGCGGTGTGCCTGTGTTATCAGGAGATCAGGATGGATCGGCAGAACCTTTGCAAGATGGGCGTTTAGGGTGGCGAGTGCCCTATCGCGATCCGGAAGCAGTGGCTCAAGCCTGTATCGAAATGTTTCAAGGAGGCGATCGCCGTTGTGATGGACAATGGTTACGCCAACAAGCCTTAGAAGAGTTTGGGAAACCTGCCTTTACCCGCCGGTTAGCCCAACTGCTCAATGCCTGACTATCTAGAGGCGATAGAA
>CAZTRW010000243.1:0-4512 GCA_964616725.1 uncultured bacterium | reverse complement strand
GCTCCCTACCCTATTCTCAGAAGCAGGGATCACGAGCGAGACTAATGAGAATGAACCTTTAGAAACTTCTTCTGAAGCAACGGATCAAAATGGAGTACCCACCCCTTTACTGGGTCATTTTGCTTACGAAGAAGCCCCACCAGAGGAGTTAGTAGCGATTAATGCTGATGGCACTTTGCAACTGCGTAAAATGGCAGCGATTAAGTTTCAACAGATGGTGAATGCGGCACAACGAGATGGGGTGAGTTTAGTACCTCTGTCTGCCTTTCGGACGTTGAAAGATCAAGAATATCTCTTTTTTGAAGTGAAGGCGCAACGAGGAGAAAGGGTCACTCAACGGGCGGAGGTAAGTGCTCCTCCCGGTTATAGTGAGCATCATACTGGCTATGCAGTGGATATTGGGGATGGGTATGTGCCATCGGTGGATTTATCGCCAGAGTTTGAGAATACGGCGGCGTTTAAGTGGCTGGAAAGGAATGCAGCTTATTATAGTTTTGAGTTATCCTTTCCCCGTGATAATCCTCAAGGGATTGTTTATGAACCGTGGCATTGGCGTTTTGTTGGCGATCGCCATAGTCTCGAAACTTTCTATCACTCTCAACAACAACAGCAGCCTATTCCCGATCCTACTCCATGAATCAACTTAGCTTAAATGTTATTGCTTTAACGGTATTTACCTTCACTCTCTCCAGTTTATTGGGACCAGTGATTCACTTGCCGCCAGCGATTCCGGCGATCGCCGCTTTTGCTATTCTTGCTCTGATGACCCTGGATACATTACAATGGCAAGGCCTGGGGTCTCTCTTGGTATTAGAGGGACTGGCGAGTCTGTTGCCCGCCAATCGCGATCGCCGGTTGCACCACGAAGCCGGACATTTTTTAGTCGCTTACTTACTCCATATTCCCATTATTAGCTATACCCTCAATCCCTGGGAGGCTTGGCAGGGGGGACAACCCGGACAAGTAGGAGTTATTGTAGACCAAGGGTTACTCTCCTCCAAGGTAAATCCCGCTCTTTGGCTCGATCGCTATTATCAGGTGGGAATGGCAGGAGAAGCAGCGGAAATTTTAGTCTATGGTAAAGCAGAAGGAGGGGCAAGCGATCGCCAATTGCTCCAAGCTTTATCAGAGCGCTCTCCAGAATTTGGCATCACTGACGGGACAATCAAGCAAAGATGGGCCCAACTCCAGGCCCAAAGTCTCATTAAACACCATTGGGGGCCTTATCAGGCCCTGGTGTTGGCAATGAAACACCGCCGCTCCGTGGCAGAATGTATAGAAATGATTGAGCAGCAGAAATCAACCGCTATTCTGCCGATAAACTTTCCAGAGAGTTAACCAAGTCGAGCACATAGTTTCGATCTAGGATAAACTCTTGATAGCCCTTCCGTCGGGAAAGGACAGAGCGGGAACGGCGGGGTTTCCCTTTCTCAGTAGTGGTATAATCTGATGTTGTGCGAGCCATGGTGTTTCCTTAAAGTCGTTTATTATCTAGTGATCTGAATCGGAGTACGATGAAGCGAGGAGCTTTGAGTCCCTCCTATTCATTAGTGTGACTGATTTAGGGCAGCAATGGCCAAAAGTGATCCTGTTCTTTTCTCCTAGGATCGGATCATCGCAATATCCCCATCTCGCACTTCAAACTCTCGACGAAGTAACTCTTCCCATTTCTGAAGAATTCTCTGTTCCCCCGGTCGGGTCGCATCATCCAGCACAATCGTACACTCAGGAGACAGTTGGGGTAAAAAGTAAGGAACAGCCGGATATCGGGAATACTGAATATTTAGCTCGTAGGCAGGGGGGCCATCGACTAAAAGCAAGTCAATTTTTTGACTGGACGGGAGAGCAGAGGCGATCGCCTCAGAATCATACCAGAGGAGATTGTCCAGAGCTAACGCCGTTGGCTGCAAAGGAGCATCAATGAACGTCACTAAATCCCCTAATCCTTCCTGTGCTAACCCATTTTTCACTAAATCCAACCACTGGGAATTATTTTCGATCGAATACAAATGCCCCCCTCGACTCTTGAGGAGTCGAGCGATGTAAAATGTAGAAATTCCTGACCCACATTCGACAATCACCTGACACCGTTTCACCCAAACCTCACTGAGCACTTGCACTAAACCACTAGGGCGCATTGAATAGCCAGTCCAAGGCAGATAAACCGTCGAGAGAGGTGCTAAATAATGAGTCGCGAGAATATCCTTTTGATACTCTAAGACAAAAGAGGAATCATCAATAGAATCTGAGGTTTCTAAAGAGTAAAGTCGATTCATAGCTCCTGATCGCCCCCCTTAGGGAACAGGTTTGGTAAGATTGAGTGTATCATTGTTTGGTAATCCCCGTGATTTCTCCCAACCCCTATGGACTCCTCATCTGTGCCACTCCCAGCGACTTATCAAGGCGGATGCCACTGTGGAGCCATTCGATTTCAGGTAGTGATCCGTCAGTTACAGGCGATCGCCTGTAACTGCTCCATCTGCACAAAAAAAGGATTTTTGCATATCATTGTCCCAGAAGCTGATTTTACCCTACTTCAAGGCCAAGAGCAGCTCTCTACCTACACTTTTAATACTGGTGTAGCACAACATTGGTTTTGTTCAATCTGCGGCATTCATTCCTTTTATCGCCCCCGTTCCCATCCCGATCAGATTGACGTGAATCTCCGCTGTCTAGAACAGGTGAGCATGGATCAATTTGAAATCCTACCCTTTGATGGTCAAAACTGGGAAGAGAATGTGAATAGTCTGCGTTGATCAAAACCCGTGTAGGATAGGGGATCACTGTGCAAATTTCCAGCGGAAGGAGACAAGCAGATGGACGATAAATTAATGTTAATGATTCCTGGGCCAACCCCGATTCCCGATCCCGTGATGTTAGCAATGGCTAAACCGATGATCGGTCATCGCAGTGGGGACTTCAGCCTGATTATGGCAGAAGTGACGGCGGGTTTGAAATGGCTCCATCAAACTCAAAATGATGTGCTGATTTTAGCTGCCAGCGGTACAGGGGCGATGGAAGCAGGGATCATTAACTTCTTGAGTGCGGGCGATCGCGTCTTAGTCGGCAACAACGGTAAATTTGGCGAGCGTTGGGCCTTAGTCGCCCAAGCCTATAAGCTAGAAGTAGAGACCATCACCGCCGAATGGGGACAACCCCTCAATCCCGAACACTTTCGCGAAAAACTCGAAGCTGATCGAGAAAAGCGCATCAAAGCGGTAATTATCACCCATTCCGAAACCTCCACGGGAGTCATTAATGACTTAGAAACCATTAACCGCTCTGTTAAGGCCCATGGAGAAGCCTTAATGATTGTCGATGCCGTCACCAGTTTAGGCGCAATCAATGTACCCATAGATGAATGGGGGTTAGATGTCGTCGCCTCTGGTTCCCAAAAAGGCTATATGATTCCTCCCGGTTTAGGATTGGTAGCAGTCAGTGCCAAAGCTTGGGAAGCCTATAAAACAGCCACCTTGCCAAAATTTTATCTCGATTTAGCCGCCTATCGCCAAGCTGCCGCCAAAAACAGTAATCCCTTTACACCGCCAGTGAATCTCTATTATGGCCTGCAAGCTGCCCTGAAGATGCTGCAAGAAGAGGGATTAGACGCGATTTTTGCGCGACATCAACGGTGCAAATTGGCGGCACGAGCAGCGGTAAAAGCCTTGGGTTTACCCCTATTTGCACCGGATGAGGCAGCGAGTCCAGCGGTAACAGCAGTAGCTCCCGATCGCCTAGATCCGGAACAAATTCGCGCAACCATGCGCAAACGGTTTAAGATTGCCTTAGCGGGAGGACAAGACCATTTGAAGGGTAAAATATTCCGCATTGGTCATCTAGGCTTCATTGGCGATCGCGACATTCTCACCTGTATTTCCGCCCTAGAAACCACCTTACACCTCCTCGGCGATACTAAATTCACCCCTGGCGCAGGGATGGCGGCAGCCGCCCAAATCCTCAGCTAGTTCCTTTTCTCTGATCCACAAAGACACCTGGATTTACCCTTAGCGATCTTTGTGTCTTTGTGGTTCCACCCTAATCATTTCCGTATCCTTAATCACTTGACCCTGAGCCAGGAGATCCTGATGATGATTGGTACTTAAAACCACAGTAATTTCATGGTTCCCCGGTGGCAGTGAGGGCAAAAAATGCCAAGATCCATAAATTCTGGTTACCTTTTCCCCATTAATCAACAAATGAGCATGACCTTCTCCCGGCTGATGCGCTTGGGAAGCATGATGGGGAGCAAATCGAAAATTTTGAACTTGGAGTTCTAAATTCCATCCTCTGACTGCATCAGGATGGACGATTAAATTAACCCTAGGAATCGGTTGTCCTGGAGGAATTTCCCAAGTTCCGTGATTATGTCCTGGAGAATGGGATTCCCCAGAAGAATGGGGGGTTTCTCCCCCTCGAACAACAGAGTTCATGCCCAGACTCCATCCAGAAAAGGCGACAGTGAGGCAGAGAGAATACAGGCAAGACTTAAGATTCATCGCTGAAAAGGGATAT
>CAZTRW010000242.1:0-4599 GCA_964616725.1 uncultured bacterium | reverse complement strand
CAGCAGGAGTGGCATAGACAAACACATCATTATCCCCGCCTCCCGTAAGATTATCTGCGCCTAGCCCACCAGCAATAATATCATTACCGCCTTGGCCGCTAATTTGGTCAACTCCAGCATAGCCAACCAAAATATTAGGATTCCCATCCCCAGTAATGGTATTCGCGCCATCGCCTGCAAACCCTACCGTCTTACCCGTGAGCACAGTATCTGCGGCTACTTTAGCCACATCTTGAATCCGGGTATCTTGAGTAGCAGGCTTTTCAGCACCATTAAACGGATTCACCTGATAGTTAGCGGCGATATACTCAGCAAAAGCATCTTGCTCCGTGTTATCAGTAGTAAATGTGGCTGTTCCCGTCGTCGCCACCGGTAAGTTAGTGGCATTGAGTTGAGGGAAAGTCGGGAAGGGATAGCTATCTCCTCCCGTCGCCAAAAAGCCGAGGGTGATCAGGCGCAGGGTACGATTCGGATCGCCGACTAAATTACCATTTTCGACGATCGCATCCACTGTATTACCCTGATCATCTTTAATGGCTAGATTTTGTACCCGACTTCCAGCCGCCTTAGTCACATCAAAACTAAACGCCATCCCCGAAATCTGGGGAAACTGTCCAGGGGTAGCTCCCGTGGTATTAGTAGCAGCGACACCATGCTCTGCGATCGCTTTGAGTTCGCTGGCTCTGAGTGTCACCAAGGTCAAACTATTGTTAAACCGTAAGGCATTTTCGATGTCCAGTTGAGAAATATCCCCTTCTTTCTTGTTCGCTCCAGGGTTAGCAGGCGGAGGAGAAAATTGCAAGGTGTTAGTAAGTCCGCCAGGGGGAATAATGGCTTGACCAATACTATCGCGAATGCCACCCCCATTTTTGATAGACCCAATGACTGTGGAGTCTGTTTTCCGCCCGATAATTAGGTTAGCATCCGCTGTTAAGTTGCCCAAGTTGGTTTCCTCTGTCCGCACTTGAGTGCGTCGTCCTTCTAGATAGACGCTGGTATTTCCGAAGATATTTTTATCTTTGGCGGTGACGACGCTGCTAATGGCATCAGTTACTTGGACAACAGTGGGATTAGCCACCTCTCTAGGGTTGACTGTTCTCCCATACACACGGTTGACTCCAGCGGCATCGGTGGCATAGGCTCCACTGTCATTACCGATTTGGGTAATGATACCATTGGGATCAAATCCAGCTACTAAACGGCCGACATAGCGATAGTTGCCATCAGTGTTAATCAGATAAACAGGTTCGTTGGTAGCTGAGTTAAATGGTTTGGGATAGGGGCCAGCACTGGTATTACCGGGTCGCAAGGGATCGTCAGCATTCGCTAAAATGGTGTTGGAGCCACCTGCCATGATGATATCCACGTTTTTCAGGCGGGTAGCGAGTTGTTCTTCCACCTGAATCTGCTGCATATGAGCGAGGAGAATAATTTTGTTGATACCTTGAGCTACCAGTTGATCGACGGTGGTTTGGATTTCGGCGGCGAGGGCATCGATGTTATTGTTGGCTGGGGTAACGATGACGTTACCTACAGAGGAGATGGTGGGTAGGGTGGGGGTGGTGGCACCGACGACTCCGATGCGATCGCCGCCCACATTCAGCACTACACTCTTACTAAGACTATTCGGTTTGGGCGCTCCCCCCGCCGGTACCACCAAGTCCTTGAGGGCATTTTCTTTACTAAAGTCTAAATTCGTACTTAAATAGGGGAACTGAGTCCCTGGATATCCTCCAGCACCAATACCTGGGCCGGTAACAGTATTATTGGCCTTAATCAGGTTACCTACCAAACCGGGGCCTAAATCAAATTCATGATTTCCTAGGGCTGCCGCTTGGAAACCTAGGGCATTGTTAATCAGAATATCGCCCACTGCCTCTCGATTTGCCCCATAAATTTCGGTACTGGCACGTAAAAAGGGCCCAGCAATGTAAACATCCCCAGACGTAAGTTTTACAGTATTGGGATAGGTGTTGGCGAAGGCATTGAAAATAGCGCTAAAGTTGACTGCATCGGTAATCGCCGGTAATCCTGCTTCTTGGTCGGCGGCGTGTAATACTTGGAGGGTAAAGGCAACGGGAGCCGGACTGGGACTGGGACTCGGAGAGCTGCCACCAATGGGTAGGGAACTACTGGGAGCGGCAGTGGGAGTAGGCAGGGGGGTATTGCTATTGGTAAAGTCATCAGCCGTGAGTTGATTAGCATTGATGCCTTGTACTGTGGCGAGGATTTGTCCGGCTTGATGGCGAATGATGGTGCTGGTACCTGTGCCTTGGGCAAAAATTAGGTTGTTAAAGGAGAGGCCGGCAGTTAAGGTAATCCGATCAATACCATCAACGAAGTCTGCCAGGGTTTGGTTACCTCCACCAATAACAAAGATATCTTGACCCGGGCCGCCAGTGAGGGTGTTGTTGCCTAAGTCTCCATAGAGAACATCGTTGCCGATATCGCCAAAGATGCGATCATTCCCTTGCCCTCCGCGCACTATATCATCTCCTTGGCCTCCATACACGGCATCGTCGCCAGCGTTACCATTGAGTTGATCGTTGCCTAGGTTACCAATTAATTGATCGTTGCCTGCTTCTCCGTAGAGAATATCGTCATTTTGTCCGCCATAGAGGAGGTCATCTCCTGATCCTCCTAATAGGATGTCGTTGCCTTGATTACCGTTGAGGAGGTCGATGCCGTTGCCACCGGAGATGAGATCATTTCCTTCTAGTCCGAAAGCGAGATCGTTGCCGCCCAGGGCAAAGATTTGATCGTTTTGGTTGGTGCCGATGAGGATATCGTTACCCTCTGTACCGTTGATGAGTGCCATGGGGAGTTCCTAGTGATTGCAATTAGGGTGGGAGAGGAATGGAGGAGTGAGTTACTCTGGCATCTGGTTGGGGATTGCTAGGGTGAGTCTTCACAAAATTCCTATGGTAAAAACTTAAGCTCCTAAGTTTAATGGAGGGTTATGATGGATTTAAAGTTCTTTTGTGAATGAGTAATTGGGTAAAAAAGGGCGATACTCCTAACGGAGTCACTACGCGATCGCCTCTATGGTATGATCATTAGGGTTTCTTCTCTACGCTGTATGTTGATCTGCTGACGATGTTCTCATTTTCTGGAAAACGACCTACCTATCTCGGTGTTAAGGAGGGGAAACTGGCTCCTTGTCCTGCTTCTCCTAACTGTGTGTGTAGCCAAAGTCCACCGAGCGATCGCCAACATTATATCGAGCCGTTCACCTATACCGGTAATCCGGCTGAAGCTTTGACTAAACTGAAATCGGCGATCGACAGCATGGCACGAACGAAAATTATTACCCAATCAGATCACTATCTCTATGCCGAGTTTACCACCCCACTGATGGGCTATGTCGATGATGTAGAGTTTTATCTCGATTCTCAAGCTCAGGTAATCCACGTCCGTTCTGCTTCTCGCTTGGGTAAATCTGATTTAGGAGTTAATCGCAAACGCCTTGAAGAGATTCGCGCCAAAATAGGGAATAGTTAATGATTTTTTGAGGGTTTCGCCGCCCCTTGACCTCCAAGAAAGTGTATCTACGGGATCTTTAGTTTCGTACCATTTAGGGCGTTTCGTCCCTCTCTATGACTGATCTGAAAACGAACTCTATCTATCCCTGGGTACTCCTCTCTGGTGCTCTGATTACTCTGGAAGTTCTCGGTTCACCAGGGGTTTGGGGAACCCCTCAGCCTCCTGTGGTTTCTCCCTCACCCACCCCTGAGCAGTTTCTCTTGCCTGAGATTGATCCGGCTCAAATCCCCTCTCCACTTATCGTCAATCGCTTTGAGGTAGTGGGCAATACCGCCTTGACTGCGGCTGAGATCGCCGAGATTACGGAACCATGGCTTGATCGCCCCCTTTCCCTGGCTGAGTTATTTCAAGTGCGATCGCTTCTTACCCAAGCCTATCACCGTCGTGGTTATATCAATGCAGGAGCGTTGATACCACCCCAGACTTTTGCCCAGGAACGAGTGGTGAGGATACAGGTGTGGGAAGGTGAGGTGGGTGAGATTAATGTGGTAGGAAATCAGCGATTACGAACAGAGTATATCCGCGATCGCCTCGCCTTAGCAGCCCAACGTCCTCTCAATGTCCATCGTCTCCTGGCAGGACTGCAATTACTACAGCTAAATCCCCTGATTGCCAATGTATCCGCTGAACTAGCTGCCAGTAGCCAGCGCGGCGTGAGCCTTCTTAAGGTCAAGATTACTGAAGCAGACGCTTTCCACGGACGAGTAATGGTGGATAGGGTAGGAAGTTTCCGTCAGGGAATTGGCTTAACGGCAGGCAATGTCACCGGATGGGGCGATCGCCTCGAAATCGATTATCATCGTACTGAAGGGAGCGATCGCCTTGACCTGAGCTACACCCTCCCCGTCAATCCCCGCCAAGGCACCCTCACCCTCGGCTATCACCACGACACCCATCGCCAGATAGCACCAGCCATCAATCTCCTGGATCGCCAAACCTCAGAGCGTCACACCGAACTGAGTTTTCGACAACCCATTATCCAAACCCCCACTCAAGAATTCGCATTAGGCTTAACCCTCTCTCATCGCCACAGTGAATCACCACACTCTCCCAGCC
>CAZTRW010000241.1:0-4624 GCA_964616725.1 uncultured bacterium | reverse complement strand
GCGATCGCATAACCCAAACTGCATCACCTCCGGGCACTGATTCAGCAAGCCCTAAATACTTGAGGAAATTTTAGTAGTAGTCATGTTTTGCTGCTGCTCCTCAATCAATACAACTAAGAAAGCAGGAGCGAAAATTTTCCGCCCCTACTTTTCTCTGACAGGGTACTGAATACCCGTACAAGCTGAGTTTTAGTTTAGATGAGAGACACTAAAGTAAGTTAGCCCATGTCTAAACCAGCTTCTAACTCGCCAGAATCATTCTTATCATCTTTATCATTTTGCAGGCTATCCATCGGAGAACGTCGGCTGGTATACCCACGATGAGTCCGTTTCCGAAATTTACGAGCGTATGCAAGGTTTCGTTGAGCTTTCTCTTTTTTGGGATTACGGCGTTTCGCCATGTTCACCTCATTGAATGGAAAATCACTGATGGCACAGAAGAAGTATTATAACTATTTTGGGGGATGTTTGCCAAGAGTGGTTGGGCATTTGGATGGTTTCTATTTCTAAACCGTTGGCTCGCCAGATTCCTTTGATTTATGAAAGAGGGGAGCCATCCTGAAGATGATTCCCTCAAATTAAACTCAGGCGGTTAAGGGGCCAAAATCGGAAGACAGCCCGACCAATAATATTTTCTTGGGGCAGAAATTTCCAGATATGAGAATCATTACTATCGTTGCGGTTATCTCCCATCACGAAAAATTGGCCGGGGGGAATTTGGGCGGGACCCCAGGAATATTCGGGGGGTTCGGCGATATAGTTTTCTGGCAGGGGTTGTTGATTGAGATAGACTTTTCCTTGTTTCACTTCAATGGTTTGACCGGGTTGGCCGATAATGCGTTTGATAAAGGCTTGATGACGATGATAGCCTTGTTCAATCAGTTGGGGAGGGGGTTCAAAGACGACAATATCGCCTGTTTGGGGAGGATGGAAATGATAAGATACTTTTTCGATTACGAGCCGATCGCCAATGGCTAATGTGGGAAACATAGAATCTGAGGGAATAAATCGGGGTTCAGCGATCGCCCCACGTACCCATAAGGCAATTACCATAGCTACCAGGAGAATCAGTATATTTTCCCGATGTTTTTGCCAGAGTTTTTCCCAACCAGAGGAATCAGAGAGAGGGTTTCGTTGTTCTGTCATAGTTAGCTGATTTAATTTTCTTGACGGCGCAATTTTAGGGTTTCTACTTGATGTTTTAAGGGGGAGGGATCGTTGGGATCGATGGCGATCGCCCGATCAAATGAGGCAATTGCCTCCTCAATTTTTCCCAGGGCACGCAAGGCTAATCCGCGGTTATCCCAAGCTTCACGGTAATCTGATTTGAGGGCAATGGCTTGATCGAAGGCAGCGATCGCCTGTTCAAACTCCCCTAAATTGAGCAGTGCCACGCCTTTATTGCCCCAAGCATCATAAATTCCCGGTTGAATTGCTAAGGCTTTATCATAGGATTCCAGAGCCGCTTGAGGTTGATGTAACATCACCAAAGCATTGCCTCGATTGAGCCAGGCTTTATAATTTTCCGGTTGCAAGCTTAAGGCCTGATTCCAACTGGCGATCGCCCCAGCATACTCCCCCCTTTTCGCCTGTTGCAAACCTTCATTAAATAATGCCGCTGCTGCATCAGCATTTTGCATTTGAGCCGCATTCATCTGCTGATGAGATTGATGAATTTCATATAGTTGATGGTAAATTGCCTGGACAATCTCGTCTGGATCTTGGCTGTTGACCCCCACTTGCTGAGAAAATTGTACTACTAAATTCGGACTTTCCTGCAACTTTTGCCGCAATTGATGTAGATTTACTGTTTCCGTCCACTGGCGACCCTTAGCGCTGTAGGCTAAATTAATCACCGGTTGCTGTCGTAGATACTCTTCTACCGACAGATCGGACTCTGGTGGCGGCAAACTCTCTTCTCTTACAGAGGACACCTCAGAGAGAGGTTCTGCTGGAGGGGAAGTCTCTTCGACGGCAGCAATTATCGGTTCTGCTGGGGGAGCGGCTGACATAATGGGAGAGTCTAAAACCTGTTCTGGTGCTTGCCATAACTGGGGGGTTGCCTCTTGAGGCACAGGAGTCACCTCTACGGAATTAGCAGCACCTGCAGAAAGGGGTGTGGTTTGATCGATCGCCAAAACATCAGGAATCGGCTCGGAGGGTTCCTGGGGGGAGGCTGCTGACTCAGAGGTTACTGGTAGTGGGGATAAGGCAGGAGTCAGGGAATCCCAAAGAGGATTGCCCTCTCCTCGCAGGCGTAACTGTAATCCTACTTCATACATGGCTTCGCCCAGAGATTGCCATTGAGGGAGGGAGCGCACCATTTCTCCAATCTTCATGATTTGACTGGCTAATTCTATTTGTGGCGATCGCGTTGCCAGGAGTCTGACGCGATAACGCTTTAACCAATCTAACCAGCGATCGCTCTGTCCCCGCCATCCCAATTTCTCTAAAAATATCTTCACTCGCTCGAGAGGCCATCCCTGAGACACCCCTGCCACCAACTGTTGAAATAAAAACTCATAATCCCCATCACTTAACGGCGGAGGTTCCTTTTCCGCTGAAGCACCTACCCCATCAGCTAACTTTGCCGAAGTCATTACATCGCCTTTGAGGAGATTTCCTCCAGGATTAAAGAGTTGCTGCATTAAGCTTTTGAACCATTCCCAAAGCTCCCTCATGATTTCCCCGTCCGGTTGCACACTCAGCCTCTCTGTTAGAGTAGCAGTTTTTGGTTTTTCTATTTCAGATTAGGATAGAGAAGTCAGGAGTTAGGGATTAGTGTGGAGTTGGGGAGTTTCAAAACAACGGAGAGGGTGGGATTTGAACCCACGTTGGATTGCTCCAAACTCGATTTCAAGTCGAGCGCGATCAACCACTCTGCCACCTCTCCAATTACAGGATCTTAGTATAGCTGATTTTAGGGGCAGATGGGTCAGAGGAATAGAGAACTTCTTGGCGCTCAATTTTCAACTGGTGATTCACCCAAACTAAACAGGCTTGTTGCACCTCTCCTGCTTGGAGGGTAACGAGGGAAAAGTTGCGGGATTTGCCTTGAGCGGTGGTAATGATGCGAGGTACTCTAGCGGCATTCAGATAGAGGGTGCCGTGGGAATCTTGGGCGATCGCCTCTCGCAGATAGGCTTGGGTATGACGCAGGCGATGATGCATATGGCCAAACGTCACTAAGGGAATCTGCTTACCTAATCGGCGAGTATCGGCGATCGCTTCCTTGAGATCCGGTTCCCCAAAATCTCCCCCCAGAGGATGCCAATCTCGCCCACAAATATCTTCTGGTCTACTTCCTAAGCCTTGAGGGCCACAATGGCTAATAAAGATAATCGTCTCATACTTAGTTGCCCTAGCGGCAGCACCAATGCGCTCTCTAGATTCCTCAAAGTTATTGACTCCATACCGTTCCTGATAAAATCCACTATTTTGCCATTGTGCTCCCCCCCAACTAAAGGGTTTCCCGCCCACAATACTCAATTGAAACTGGTCAAGATCCAACCACCCATAACCCACGTGAGCCTTACCTAATAGCTCTAACTGCTGGGTGACTCGATCTTCTAAGGTGCGATCGTAAGGACATTGTTTTTTCCCCCAAGTAGAAGCGGTATACCAACAATCATGGTTTCCTAAAACCACGGCTTTGGGTAAATCAAGGGCAGCAATTTGCGCGACGACTGATACGGACTCATTGCCAAAATCTCCCACAAACAGCACTAAATCTACTCCTAAAGCATAGAGTGCTTCTCCATCTGCCCCGTCCCATTGATCGTGGACATCTCCTACTACAGCTAGAGTAAGAGTGGGTTGATTTATCTTTTTCATGAGCGGCTTAAAGTATCCTAATTGAGCATTCATTATCGCTTATTTGATCGGCAGGAGAAAGACCTAGCATTTTGTCAAAGATACGTTATACTGTCCCAAACTCTTAACTCTAATCGGGATGGCAATGTTATGACAGAACAACTTTGTCCGGTTTGCGGTGTGAAAATTGTCAAAATGATTGGCAATGACCGAGTTTTATTTTCCTATGGCTCTCCAGGGACGCGGGAAAAATTGTGGCAAAGGGTCTGTCAGTATGTGCAAAAGTCGGATTGTATTAACTCTGATGGGGGTCAAAAAAAGCCGGAGTAATGCGGCGATCGCTAGTTTAAATCACTCGGTCATTGCCACCGTCAATAGGTAGTTGTGCGCCAGTGGTTTTGGCAAAGAGAGGGCCGCACATTTCGGCGGCTAATTCAGCGACGGAATGACTGTCTACTTCTACTTTGAGGATATTGTTAGTTTTGTATTCGCCAACGGTAATTCCATAGTGGGCGGCTCGTGCTTCTAGGACTTCTTCTGTCCATAATCCTGTATCAAATACGGCATTAGGATGGAGAGTATTGAGACGAATGCCGTCTTTTCCCCATTCTAAGGCGGCTACACGCATGAGCTGATTTAAGGCGGCTTTGGAGGCGGAATAGGCGGCTGCACCGGGCCCAGGGGCGGGGACGTTTTTTGTGCCAATAATGACGACTCGTCCCCCTTGGGGAGCGAGTTTGAGCAGGGGATGGCATTCTCGTAATAGAATGAGGTTAGCATCTAAATTGACTGCCATTACCTGCCGCCATGC
>CAZTRW010000240.1:0-4641 GCA_964616725.1 uncultured bacterium | reverse complement strand
ATCCTGGGGCAAATCCCAGCTTAACGGTTGAGGAGAAAAAAACTGTTCTCGCACGGGAGTCCCCACCCAAACCGCCTGAGTTTTGGGCAGATAGGCTTGAGCCGCACTAAACCCTAAAGCGACCCTCTGACACCATGGCGCTAACAGACGAGTCACTTTACCTGGTAAAGCATTAGACTCATGGAGCAGCACGGGCAGTCCTAAAGAGCGAGCCGCGATAATGGCAGGAGCAGCAATATAGCCTCCCGTGGTAAATACCCCTTGAATCTGGCGCTGTTTCAATAAACGACGACATTTGCCAATGGAACCAATCAATCCTTGAAGCACTCGCAAGCTCTTAAGACTCAATCCCCCTTGAAACCCCTCAACGGCGATGGTATGGAGGAGATAGCGATCTTTGACTAGCTCCGTTTCCAAGCGGTTAGGCACTCCTAACCACTCGATCTGGCAGTGGTGGAGTTGCTGGGCGACTGCCAAAGCCGGAAACAAATGTCCTCCTGTTCCACTCGCAGCAATTAGGAGTCTTATGGGTGAATTTAACATTAACTTGCACCTGCCGGTGAATCAGTTACTCTAGATTAGGCTGTTTTCGATTATCGGTCTTTTAAGGGCCAATTGACACAAATACTTATGACACATGATGCGTTAAGGTTCTGGAAAAGGCGGCCTACCCAATTGACGGCTGTTGCTTTTTGTGCTTCTGTTCTCCTGAGTATGGGGATGGGGTGTATGGGAGGAACCCGGAAGGCGGTAGCTGCTGAAACTGTCCCCAATGAACTCCAAACTGTTGTTGAGCAAATTGACCGCTACGCCAGTGAGAAAAATTTAGAGGGAGTTTTGCAATTCTATGATCCCCAATTTAATCATCAAGATGGACTGACTCGGACAACTTTGGGGCAAGTGCTGCAATCTTTGTGGCAGGATTATAGTCAAATTAGCTATGCGACGAAAATTGCATCTTGGCAACAGGAAGGGGACGTTTGGACGGCGGAAACGGTGACGACGATTCGTGGTCAGAAAACGATGGCGGGCCGATTGATGAGAATGGAGTCTGAGGTGCGATCTCGACAACGGCTACAAAACCAAAAATTGCTAGGACAAGAAATCTTATCAGAAAAAACCATCTTAACCTCTGGAGAGCGCCCTCCTACAGTGAATTTCCAAGTTCCTGAACAAGTTCGGATTGGTCAACAGTTTAACCTGGATGCTGTGGTGGTTGAACCCTTAGGGAATGATGTTCTTTTGGGTGTCATGCTCGAAGAGCGAATTCAGCCAGAAAATTATCTCAAATCCCAGGCGATCGATCTGGAGTTATTGTCGGCGGGAGGGTTGTTTAAAATAGGAGTAGCTCCAGCTATGGCTGAACCCCGATGGATTTCCGCTGTCTTGGTTCGAGGGGAGGGGATGACGATGATTACTCAGCGGTTACGGGTGGTCACCCCTTAAATTTACCTAACCCATCTTGATTTGTTTACTTCCTACTAAACTGTGTTCCTCCTCACTGCTCGATTGCGCCATGTTTTGATTGTCCTGCTACCTTCTTGGTTGTGGGTCTGTTTAATTTTAATGGATGGGGGTTCTATGGAGGCGATCGCCCAATCTATCCCGGCTCCCCTTACCTCCACTCCACCCGTTCCCCCATACCTCGTCGATGCTGTCCGCTGGGACTTGAGCATCCACATCGGCATCCATCCCGATCATTTAAAACTTCTGAAAGCCACCCCCCAAACCTGGCCAGATACCTGTCTCGGATTGGCTCGTCGCGGAGAACTCTGTGGACAACAGGTGATTTCAGGATGGCACATTCTCTTGTCTGATGGCATCAACACTTGGGGATATCGTACCGATATTCCCGGACAAATCCGGCGACTAGAAACCGCCTCTGAAGAGGCAAATTTCCCCCCATTACTAGCACAACAGGTTTTAAAAACGGCGGCTGAATTTACCCAACAGCCTTTAGAAGAGTTGCAAATTCAACAAGCCATTCCCCAAACTTGGTCAGATAGCTGTTTAGAATTAGGCGGAAATAACTGTATGGCTGTATCGGTTTCCGGTTGGCAAGTCACTGTACACAGTGAGCGTCTCGGTCAAACTTGGGTCTATCGGATCAATCGAGATGCCAGAGTGATCCGACTGAGAGACAATCCGACTGCGGCTGTGCCTACGGCAAGGGGACAATTACCGGAATCTGTCGCTCAAGCAGTGTTCAAAGATTTGGCCCATCGTCGCCGTGTACCGATCAATGCTCTAGAATTGGTAGAGTTTACCCCCTCGATTTGGCCAGATAGTTGTTTGGGGATTCAACCCCAGTGGCATACTCGTTGTCAACCCGGAGAAATTTCGGGATGGCGCGTTGTGGTAAAAAATTTACGCCGTCTTTGGGTCTATCGTACGGATGGGGCGGGAAAAGTGGTTTATCTGGAGAATGGTTCGGGAAGGTCACAATAAGGGATGAAAGTGGCGATCGCCATTTTCATCCCAAAGACATTTTCCCCAAAAAGTAGAATTTTGTGTAAATGAGCATACATTTCCCAAACCATTCTGGTAGTCTGATACAGTACACTTCACAGGCATGGTATACAAAACTATGGCGACAGTGGCTTGTGAATATCAGCCAGGATTAGAAGGAATTCCCGCCAGTCAATCTAGCATTAGTTATGTCGATGGCACCAAAGGCATCCTAGAATACCGAGGTATCCCCATTGCCGAACTGGCGATGAAAAGTAACTTTATAGAAACTGCCTACCTTCTCATTTGGGGAAAACTCCCCACCCAAGATGAATTGGCAGCCTTTGAATATGACGTTCGTCATCATCGGCGGATCAAATACCGCATTCGGGACATGATGAAGTGCTTTCCCGAAACAGGGCATCCCATGGATGCCCTCCAAGCTTCAGCCGCAGCCCTAGGCCTATTTTATTCCCGTCGTGCCCTAGACGATCCCAAATACATTCGCGATGCCGTAATTCGTCTCATTGCCAAACTCCCCACCATGGTAGCTGCGTTCAAACTAATTCGCAAAGGCAATGACCCCATTCAACCTCGCGATGACTTGGACTACGCTACCAACTTTCTGTATATGCTCACGGAAGAAATTCCTGACCCCCTCGCAGCCAGAATCTTTGATGCCAGCATGATCCTCCATGCTGAGCATACCATGAACGCTTCAACCTTTTCCGCACGAGTCACCGCTTCTACCCTAACTGATCCTTATGCAGTAGTGGCTTCAGCCGTAGGAACCTTGGCAGGACCTCTGCATGGAGGAGCCAATGAAGAAGTGCTGGAAATGCTAGAGCAAATTGGGACAGTAGAGAATGTCCGCCCTTACATTGAAGAGTGTATCGCTCGCAAATCCAAAATAATGGGATTTGGCCATCGGGTGTATAAAGTGAAAGATCCGCGGGCAACTATTCTCCAAGAATTAGCTGAACACCTGTTTAAGCAAAGGGGTCATGATAAATACTATGATGTTGCCTTGGAAGTAGAAAGAGTGGTAGCAGAAAACTTAGGGTCTAAAGGCATTTACCCCAATGTGGACTTCTACTCTGGGTTGGTTTATCGAAAACTTGGTATTCCCAGCGACTTGTTTACCCCGGTTTTTGCGATGGCACGGGTAGCGGGTTGGTTGGCTCACTGGAAAGAACAGTTGGGAGAAAATCGGATTTTTCGACCTACTCAGGTATATGTCGGCAACCACGAAAGTCATTATATTCCTTTAGATCAGCGGTATCATTGAGAACAGAGAGTGGAGACGAGAGAGGCGAAGTTAGGTAAATCTAATCGTCTCACCTCAAGAATTTCTATGGTTTTGTTGGCAGAGAGTGGCGCAAGAGCGCTCAATAAACTTTAGAATCCATAAAGGAAGCGATCGCCATACGCATCAGCGCAAAGAAAAATGAACTTAGGCATTGACTTACAAAGAAGTTTTATCGAACTCCTCACCAGCATAGGCCTACCCCCAGGATTAGCGAAAGCCTTCTGGGTTCCCCTACCCATGCTACTGGTGTTGGTAGGAGCCACCGTAGGGGTGCTGGTAACCACCTGGTTAGAGAGAAAAGTCTCAGCCGCCGTACAGCAGCGAATTGGCCCAGAATATATGGGCCCCTTTGGGGTATTAGTCCCCGTAGCTGATGGTCTCAAACTCCTGCTCAAACAGGATATCATTCCCAGTAAATCCGATCCCCTGCTCTTTACCCTTGGCCCCGCTTTAGTCGTCATCCCCGTCTTTTTGTCCTTTCTGATTGTGCCCTTTGGCCAAAACCTGATGATTGCTAATCTAGGGGTGGGCATTTTCCTGTGGATTGCTCTCTCTAGTATTGCTCCCATTGGCTTGTTAATGTCCGGCTATGCGTCTAACAATAAGTATTCCCTATTGGGGGGATTACGGGCGGCAGCGCAATCGATTAGCTATGAGATTCCTTTAGCGTTTTGTGTGCTGGCGATCGTCATGATGTCTAATAGCCTGAGTACCATTGATATTGTCCAACAACAGTCAGGGTATGGCATCATCGGTTGGAATGTTTGGCGACAACCCGTAGGATTTATGATCTTCTGGATTGCTGCCCTAGCAGAATGCGAACGTCTCCCCTTTGATTTACCAGAAGCAGAAGAAGAATTAGTGGCAGGATATCAAACCGAATA
>CAZTRW010000239.1:0-4722 GCA_964616725.1 uncultured bacterium | reverse complement strand
CACTTGGCAGCGAGTTTAATCCACCTTCTCTGGAGAATCTCCCCCTATGACTCAACCCCCCCTCAATATCATCATTATCGGTGCTGGAATTTCAGGACTCTGTATCGCCATTCACCTCAAAAAAGCCGGTATCACTTCATTTCGGATTCTCGAAAAAGCAGAAAACCTAGGCGGTACTTGGCACCATAACACCTATCCCGGTTGTGGATGTGATGTCCCCTCTTTTCTCTACTCCTTTTCCTTTGAACCCAAATACGACTGGACACTCAACTATCCCAAACAGCAAGAAATTTTAGCATACCTAGAACATTGTGCCGACAAATATGACTTGAAACGACATATTTACTTAAACACCCTAGTTACAGAAGCGCACTTCAATCAAAAACAGCACCAATGGACTGTATTCACCCAAAATAGCGAGCAATTTCACAGTCATATTCTCATTAGCGCTTGTGGACAACTCAACGATCCCAAAATCCCCAAAATTGAAGGTTTAGAAACCTTTGCAGGCACTCAATTTCACTCGGCGCGCTGGAATCATGAGCATGAGTTGAGAGATAAAACCGTCGCTGTGATTGGTACAGGATCGAGTGCTGTGCAATTTCTCCCCATTATTGCTCAACAGGTGAAAAAACTGATTGTTTTTCATCGGAGTGCCAATTGGGTGATTCCCAAAATGGATCGTCAATTTAATGACTTTGATCACTGGCTCTTCAAAACCTTCCCCTTCTTAGGATTATTCTATCGCTGGTTTATCTATCTCTATTTTGAATTTTTCCTGATTACCGTTAACCTGCAAAAGGATGGTATCGTGGGTAAAATCGCGGCTGTGTGGCTAAACACCTATCGCGAAAAGCGAGTAAAAAAAGAAAATCTTAAAGAACTGCTCCAGCCTAAAGATCCGGTGCTGTGTAAGCGCTTTTTATTGTCCAATGACTATTATGAAACCTTACAACTCCCCCAAGTAGAAGTAGTGGGAACTCCCATTGAGAAGATTGTCCCCCAGGGAGTGATTACTCAAGATGGTTCAGTATATCCTGTGGATACCTTAATTTGGGCAACGGGATTTCAGTCTACCCGATTCCTGTCTTCCTTGAAAATTATCGGTGTGAATCAGGAAAGTTTGCAAGAGAAATGGCAAGATGGTGCTCAAGCCTATAAAGGGATTATGGTACCAGGATTTCCCAATTTCTTTATGCTCTATGGTCCTAACACTAACCTGGGATCGAATTCAATTATTTTTATGATTGAGTGTCAAACTCGCTATATTCTTTCCTGCCTTCAGATGATGCAAGCAAAAGCACTCTCTAGCCTAGAGGTAAAACCTACTATCCATGCTGAATTTAACGAAAAACTCCAAGTAAATGCTGCTAAAACGGTTTGGACAAATAGCTGCTCTAGCTGGTATAAAACAGAGTCAGGCAAACTGACTAATAATTGGCCCTATTCTTCAGTTCGCTATTGGCTAACTACTCTGAGAGCTAACCCCCAAGATTTTAATTTCTCCTAATTCGATTATACAGGATACTGTTATGGCGATCGCCCCAAAAATCACCCTCCCTGGTCCCTCTCCCTTACCCCTCACCGGAGGCATCCCCAATGTCTGGCAATTTGCCCAAGATCCCATCGGCTATAGTACCAAAGTCTTCCAAAAATATGGGCCCATTGCTGCCTTAGTCCAGCATCAGAAAATGAACCTCTATTCCTCCGATCCTGACTGTCCCGGAACCATTCTAGCCTATGGGCCAGAGATTGTCCGACAAGTAACCACCCAGCACGATATCTATCATAAACATCCCATGTCTGGAAAAGTTTATGGCAAACGCAATGAATCGGAACGGACTCAGCCCTTAAAAACCTTTGGCGTAGGCTTATTTGGTGTAAATGGTCAACAACATCTTGACCAAAGAAAGCTGATGATGCCTTCTTTTCACCGCCGCAAAATTCAGTCCTATCAACAGGATATGATCTCCCTCACGGAATTACGACTAAAAAATATCATTTTTGATGTTCCCTGCCGCCTAGATCGGATTATTGAAGGCTTAACCATGAGCATCGCCACTCAAACTATGTTTGGCGAAGATATTGAGAGAAAAGATCAAAGTGTTGGCGAGATTTTCCAAGAAATTATCGACTATCAAGCGTCTCAACTCAGTAATCTCATTCCCTACGATATTCCTGGGCTACCCTTTCATGGCTACTTGAATCTTTTAGCACGCTATGAAGAGAAAATGAAATGGATTATTAATGATAAAAGGGGAAAATTAGAGCACTGTAATGATGTGCTGTCGATGTTAATTGAAGCTAGAGATGAAGAGAGCGGCTTACAGTTAACCGAAGAAGAACTTATTGGTCATATTAGCACCCTCTTTTTAGTCGGCCATGAAACTACCTCTAGTTCCCTGACTTGGATTATGCTGCTGTTGTCTCAGCATCCTCAAGTCATGGCAGATGTAAGAGATGAATTAGAGGGTGTTTTACAGGGAAATCCACCCACTTTGGCACAAATGGATCAAATGCCGTTATTAGAGCGGGTTATTAAAGAGAGTTTACGCATTTTAACGGCGATTCCTTGGAATGGACGCATTACGTCTGAACCGACTGAATTAGCCGGATATCCTCTCCCTCAAGGCACAGAAGTATTGGTGAGTATTTACCATACCCATCATATGCCGGAAATTTATCCCAATCCAGAGGCGTTTCAACCGGAACGGTGGGAGGTGATTAATCCTTCTATTTACGAGTATAATCCGTTTAGTGCGGGGCCACGGCTCTGTATTGGGGCGGGATTTGCTATGATGCAGATGAAGATTATTCTGGCGATGTTTTTGCAGTATTGCCATTGGGAATATGCACCAGGACAGACGATTGATCGCAGTGGAATTATTTCGATTAAACCTAAAAATGGCCTCTCAATGATACCCCGATCGCCCCATCACCCCTTCCAGAAAAATCCCGTACAGGGAAACGTCCGAGAAATGGTGAAGTTTCCCGATTAATTTACCCTGATTACCCGGAAAATCCTACCATGATAAACTACGATCGCCCTCTCTTCTCCGATGAGCGTGGATTAACCCTGATGAACGAATATTCAGGCGGATTCGCCATTGCGGGAATATTCCAGCTCAAAGGAGAAGTTCATCCAGAAAGCTTACGGCGATCGCTCGACTTTGTGCAACAGCATTACCCTCGTCTTAACTGTCGCATTATCGGCGATAAAAACTCCTTCCAATTCACAGCAGAAGGAACCAAACCCCTGCCTTTACACTTCATCCAAGAGTCCGATACCCGCTCTTGGCGAGATGTGGTATTTCAAGAAGTCAATACCCCCTTACCGCGAGAGCAATATCTGCTCAAATGCTTTCTCGTCTCTGCTCAAAACTCCACCACCGATCATTACTTCATCACCATTATTCATCATAGCATTTGTGACGGCCTATCCTTCATGCGCATGAACGATTTAATCCTCAAATACTATGACATTTTCGCCCAAGGTAACACCCCAGAACCGCCCGATCTAAAGTTTCCTGAAGGCAATCAAACCATGGTTTGGCAAAATCGGAGTTTACCAGCCATTGTCTCTAGTATCGTAGCCTGGATACGACAACTGATGGCTGTGCGATCACATCATATCCAAAAACTCACCCCCGACCAAATTCTTCCCCTCAACCAAAGACAAGGCAACTTCACCCATCGCTGCCTCTCTCTGGAACTCACCCAGAGAATCATGGCTCGATGCAAACAAGAAAAAGTCAAACTTAACGGCGCAGTTTCTGCCGCCATGCTCCTCTCCATTGCCCAAGAAATCAAGCCTAAACACGGTAAAGATCGGAGTCTTTCCTGTCAATCCTACGTCGATTTAAGATCTCAAACCACTCCCCGCCTCAAAGACGAATTTATGGCAGTAATGGTCTCCTCGGTATGCTCCTTTCATAAAACGAATCCTACCACAGACTTGTGGTCTCTCGCCTCAGATATCGATCAACAAATAGAAAATAAATTAGCACAAGGAGATTATCTCAAATATCCACTTCTCTTAGGAAAACTCATCGAAATATCCCTCGCCAATCCTGAAGATGCCACCCAAACCTGCTCAATTACCAACGTCGGTAAAGTGAGAGTGAAAAAAAATTATGGAGCGCTGGAAGTAACCAGTGTTTCTATGTTTCCCCACATCACGATTTACAGCAATTTAATCGTCATGTCCCTGTATAAATTCCGAGATCAACTCAATCTCACCTTCTCCTTCTCTTATCCTTCCTTAAGCACAAAAACCGTAGACCGAATCGCTGATAGAGTGGGACAAATCCTCTTCCAGGCGGTTTCATAATCCCTTGACTCGGTGGGGGGGATCAAATCTGGCACATTGCCAAAGAAGTAGTATAAGATAGGCAAGACAGAACGTTATACGTTAGATTCCTTATGACTGCAACAGCAACCGCCGAAAAGCTTCAATACCACATTAAAGATATCTCCCTTGCTCCTTTAGGTAAACAGCGCATTGAGTGGGCAGGGCGAGAAATGCCAGTGCTCAAGCAAATTCGGGAGCGGTTTGCTCAGGAAAAACCCTTAGAAGGGATTCGGCTGGTAGCCTGTTGCCACGTTACCACAGAAACGGCTAACTTGGCGATCGCCCTCAAAGCCGCCGGAGCCGATGCCGTCCTCATCGCCAGCAACCCCCTCTCCACCCAAGACGACGTTGCCGCCTGCCTCGTGCAAGAC
>CAZTRW010000238.1:0-4741 GCA_964616725.1 uncultured bacterium | reverse complement strand
CTTCCCCAAGTCTCGATCTACTCCACCGTTACGGATTTAGCCAGGTTTCGGGGCTGATCCACATCAAGGCCTCTGAGGGCAGCAATGTGGTAAGCCAGTAACTGGAGGGGAACCACCGTGAGTAAGGGAGATAGGCATTCATCGACGATGGGAATCGAAAGCAGGTGCTGAAAAATATCTTTAGCTTCTGCTGAATCTTTGGGAGTAACGCCAATCAGCCGAGCATCTCTGGCTTTTGCTTCTTGGGCATTAGAGAGGACTTTTTCATAGAGTAATCCGGGCACAGCGATCGCCACCACAGGCACCTTAGCATCCAACAAAGCAATGGGCCCATGCTTCATCTCTCCAGCCGGATAACCTTCTGCATGGATATAGCTAATTTCCTTTAGCTTTAACGCTCCCTCCAGAGCGATCGGAAAATTAATCCCCCGTCCCAGAAAGATAAAATCTCTCGTATCATTAAACTGATGGGCCAACTCCCCAATATAAGCATCTTGATCCGCAATCAATCGTTCAATCACACTCGGAAGCTCCCGCAGTTTCTGAATCAAGGTATCAATCTGCTCTCGGCTAAGGGTTTGGCGACGATAGGCCAAATCCAGAGCTAAGGCATAAAAAGCCATTAACTGAGCACTAAAGGTTTTTGTCGCCGCTACTCCTACCTCAATATTGGCATGGGTCGGAATCAGGGAAGGAATCAACCGTCCTAGGGAACTTTCCGGGCGATTCGTAATGCCAAGCATTCGCGGTTGATAGGCAGGATGGCGGTGAGCCTTGCGGCGTTCTTGCTCCATCGCTAAAGCCGCGAGAGTATCTGCCGTTTCCCCCGATTGAGTGACACCAATGGTGAGGGTCTGAGCCGTTAAAGGTGGGGGAGAGTAGCGAAATTCCGAGGCGTACTGTACCCAGGTAGGAATAGCAGCCCATTGTTCCAGTAGATATTTCCCCACCAAAGCGGCGTGCCAACTGGTGCCACAGGCCAGAATCTGAATTTGTGCTAAATTCTCGTAGAGGGAATCCGGTAAATTTAGCTGTACTGGCCCTGGGGTTCCTACTGATGGAGTTTCTTCTGGGTAGGATGGAAAATAGGCTTCCAGTTGGGTACGCAAAACCGTGGGTTGCTCGTAGATTTCTTTGAGCATAAAGTGACGAAACCCTTGTTTTTCAACGGTAGCGGGATTCCAATTCAGGGTTTGGGGGTACTTGACTAGCCGTTCTCCTAGGAAGTTGTAGATTTCAATCCCCAGAGGAGTGAGCCGTGCCATTTCGCCGTTGTCTAGGGGGAGAATGGTGTGGGTGTGGGCAACGAGAGCGGGGGTATCGGAGGCGCAGAAAAATTCTCCTTGTCCAAAGCCAATCACCAGGGGAGCTTGCTGACGCACAACGATGAGTTCGTCGGGACATTGGGCGGAGATAATGGCGATCGCAAAGGCTCCCTCAAGGCGATTGACAGTGTTTCGCACCGCTTCGAGGAGAGACATTTGGGGATAGGCGAGATAAACGGAAATGAGATGGGGAATGACTTCAGTATCGGTGTCGGATACAAATTGATGGCCTTTGGCTTTAAGTTCTTCGCGCAATTCCCGATAGTTTTCAACAATCCCATTTTGGACGACGGCGATCGCCTGTTGCATATCCAGATGGGGATGGGCATTATATTCCTCCGGTTTACCATGGGTTGCCCATCGGGTATGGCCAATGCCTACACGAGCAAGAGAGTCAACAGCTCGTAACTTCTCCCGCAAATTATACAATTTGCCTTTGGCTTTAACCGAGAGCAATTGGCCGGCAGAAACCAAGGCAATCCCTGCCGAGTCATAGCCTCGATATTCTAGTTTCTCTAGTCCTGCCAACAGAATCCCTTTCGCTTCTTGAGTGCCAATATAGCCAACAATTCCACACATTGAATGGGTTACTCCTGGTTATTTAGTCTTTTATGCTAACAGTTTCCTGGGGATCAAAAGATTGCCCCCTAGACCGGACAATGGCACAATACCTGAGTGATGCTTCACCGGCACCTCGATCATGAACCCAACCCCCAGTTTAGCTAACTATATCAATGGGCACTGGTGTGCTGCCGCCACCACCGAGTTTTTGTCTGTAATTAACCCAGCGACGACTGATACTTTAGCGAAAGTTCCCCTCTCTCTGGCAACGGCAGTCCATGCGGCGGCAACGGCAGCAGCAGCGGCTCAAAAAAGCTGGCGTACTGTGCCACCCCAGGAGAGAATTCAGTATTTGTTTAAGCTCAAGGGATTACTCGAACGAGAGTTTCAGGAATTGGCGGAGACGATTACGTTGGAGTGTGGTAAAACCTTGGGGGAATCTCAAGGGGAATTACGACGAGCCATTGAGAATGTGGAGGTGGCTTGTGGTATTCCCACTTTGATGCAAGGCTCCACCTTGGAGGAGGTGGCTTCAGGCATTGATGAAACCTTGATTCGCCAGCCTGTGGGGGTGGCGGCGGTGATTGCACCGTTTAATTTTCCGGCGATGATTCCGTTTTGGTTTATGCCTTATGCCCTCGCTTGTGGCAATACTTATATTGTGAAGCCTTCGGAGAAAGTGCCACTGACGATGGATAAAATTTTTCACCTGTTGGAGGAAGTGGGGTTTCCGCCGGGGGTGGTGAATTTGGTGCATGGGGGCAAGGAAACGGTGGATGGGATTTTGGCGCATCCGTTGATTCGGGCGATTAGTTTTGTTGGCTCTACGCCGGTGGCTCAGTATATTTATCGTCGAGCGGCGGCTGAGGGTAAGCGAGTGCAGTGTCAGGGGGGGGCGAAAAATCCGATTGTGGTGTTGCCGGATGCGGATTTGGAGATGACGACGCGGATTGTGGCTGATAGTGCGTTTGGCTGTGCTGGACAGCGGTGTTTGGCGGCTTCTTTGGCAGTGCTGGTCGGGGAGGTGTATGATCGGTTTCGGGAGGCGATCGCCACAGCGGCTGTAGAACGACGAGTGGGCTTTGGCTTGAATCAAGGAATACAGATGGGGCCAGTAATTACCGAATCTAGTCAACAAAGAATTGAGGGATTAATAGAACAGGGAAATCGAGAAGGGGCAGCGCTTTTAGTGGATGGAAGGCATCCTCAGATTACGGGTTATGAACGGGGTTATTTTGTGCGTCCGACTATTTTAGACAGGGTACATCCAGAGAGTGTGATCGCCAAAACAGAAATTTTTGGCCCCGTCTTAGGCTTACTGCCCGTAGATAGTTTAGCCACAGCAATCGAGTTCATTAACCAGAGTCCCTGGGGTAACATGGCTTGTCTATTTACCAGCAGTGGTGCTGCCGCGCGACAATTTCGTTACGAAGTAGAAGCAGGCAATGTAGGAATTAATATTGGGGTAGCTGCTCCCATGGCCTTCTTTCCTTTTAGTGGCTGGAAAGACAGTTTTTATGGGGATTTACATGGTCAAAGCTATCAAGCAATTGAATTTTTTACCCAAACGAAAGTAGTGATTGAACGCTGGCCAAAAACTTGGTCACGACTGTTTTAATTCCGTCAGGAACCTGTCAGGAAAGACAGGATGGGATTAGAGAAAGACAAAAATCAGGGGACAAGAGCCACTACACTAGATCTAGCAAGGTAGGCAGACTTAGTTTGAGGAGGGTTGACCGTGACTGAAGAGACCACTACCCCCTTGGCTTCTCGTAATGAATTACGGGAATTGGTGCGGCAACAACTCCGAGCACTCCTTGATATACAAGATTTTCAGGGAGCTAAGGCGATTTTGGTGCCTGCAGCGCCTCCAGATATTGCAGAAGCCATTGAGGGTTTGCCGGAAGCGATGCAGGCGATCGCCTTTCGGCTATTATCGAAGTCTGAGGCGATTGTTGTCTACGAAAATCTCGACTCTTCCGTACAACAATCCCTCCTAGAAAAATTTCAGCGCCAAGAAGTCATCGATATTATCGACAAAATGTCTCCTGACGATCGCGCCAGATTATTTGACGAACTCCCTGCTACCATTGTTAAACAAGTCTTAGTCCACATGAGTCCAGCAGAACGAGCCAGCACCAACTTATTGCTCGGCTATGAACCGGATACCGCTGGACGGATCATGACTCCCGAATATTTATCCCTGAAAGAACATTATACAGTCAGCGAAAGTATCGAACGCATTCGCAATTTATCCCATGTCAGTGAAACGGTATTTTATCTGTACGTTACTGATAGTGCCCGTCGGCTCACTGGTATTCTGTCTTTACGAGACTTAATTGTCGCTCAACCTCACCAAAAAATTGGTGATATTATGACTCGCGAAACGATTTTTGTCCATACGGATACTGACCAAGAAGAAGTAGCGCGACTGATTCAGCGCTATGATTTTCTGGCTGTTCCCGTGGTGGATCGAGAAGAGCGTTTAGTGGGCATTATTACTGTGGATGATGTAATTGATATTCTTGAACAAGAGGCTACGGAAGATATTTACGCCTTTAGTGGAGTCCAATCTGATGGAGAAAATTACTTTCAGATGAACTTATTAACGGTGGCGCAACGGCGGGTAATGTGGCTATTAATTTTGCTAGGAACGAATGCAGTTACTGGCTTTATTATCCGATCGCAAGAAGAGCTAATTACTCGATTAGCAGTTTTGTCTGCCTTTATTCCTTTGCTAACCGGTACAGGAGGCAATGTTGGCTCCCAGTCGTCTACGGTGGTGATTCGAGGGCTAAATACCAATGAAATTCGCTCTTTAGGGATTACTAAAGTGATTTTGCGGGAGGCGATCG
>CAZTRW010000237.1:0-4774 GCA_964616725.1 uncultured bacterium | reverse complement strand
GGTTTTGCCAAGGCGAGCTTGGCGGAAGTCGGTGCCGGAAAAGTCAGCCATAGAGAGGTTGCCTTCGACCAATTCTAAGTCTTTGAGGTCGAGGTTTTGAAATTGGCGATCGCCTTGGTGATATTTGGCCAACAGTTCCGATAGATTCATAACCCGGTACAAACCTTTGTTTTGTTACTTTAAGAATCATTTTGGCCGCTTTTAGCAATGATCAGCGATCGTCATCCCCGGAAATGTTACATAAGTTCAAAATTGGCTATAGTAGACGAAAGAGTTTATCTTGAGATGGAAAACCATGAGAACCTCTCTCGCTGCGGTGACTCCTTCCCCAAAGTTGGGTGGAGAAACTGAGGAAGCACAAGCGCTCCGGCAAGTGTTTGCCCAAGTGGATGAATGGAGTTGTCCTAATTCCTATAATTTTCATCTGCATACCCAGTTTTCGGATGGTAAACTGAGGCCAGAAGAGATCATGGCGCAGGCGATCGCCCTAGGACTCAAAGGACTCACCATTACCGATCATCATAGTATTGGTGGCTACCAAGCAGCCCGTCATTGGCTCAATCATCAATCCCACTCCCCTCAAACTTTGCCCCAACTGTGGACAGGAATAGAAATTAATGCCGATTTACTCCAAACAGAAGTTCACATTCTTGGCTATGGTTTTGCCCCCGATCATCCCACCCTCCAACCCTATTTGCAAGGAAAAACCGTAGTGGGAGAAGCCTATCAAGCTTCTCAGGTAATCGCAGCCATTCACCAAGCAGGAGGATTAGCCGTGTTAGCTCATCCCGCTCGGTATCGTCGTTCTCCTACAGAATTAATCCCAGAAGCAGTCCGTTGGGGCATTGATGGCGTAGAAACCTATTATGCTTACCACAACCCCAAACCCTGGAAACCCAGTTCCCAACAAACTGAGCAAGTGCGCCAATTAGGAAAATTGTATAACTTATTTCATACCTGCGGCACAGATACCCATGGTGGGGACATTCAAACCCGACTTTAGCATCATTGATGATGGTGGGAATTCTGAAGAGCTAGGCATTCGTTTGTGGTAATCTGAGGGCGATCGCCCTCAAATTACCATGATTCACACAATGCTCTCAATACTCTTCTGGAGGATCTTATGACGGATAAAAACCCTGATCTACTCAAAACTAGCCTCCCTACGGCAGAAGAAAGTGAAGAAGATTTATTTGACTATTACTATGACGATCCAGGAGATGATCCGGGAACCCTTTATATTGAAAAAGATGCGGTTCCTCCCTCAATAGTGGTAATTGATTATAATGAGCATTCAGCCCTACGAGTTGCCCTGAGTAAACCCGAAGATTGTATCCCTTATTTAGATAGTGAGTCGATTTCTTGGATTGATTTGCAAGGATTAGGGAATGAAGCAACATTAAGACGTATGGGAGATATTTTTCATCTCCATCCCCTCCTTTTAGAAGATGTGGTTAATGTGCCGCAACGCCCCAAAATTGATGAATATGAAGATCAGATGGTCATTATTGCCCAAATGGTTACCCCCAATGAGGATGGGGATGGGTTTTGGATTGAACAAGTAAGCTTAATTTTAGGAAAAAGTTATTTATTAACGGTTCAAGAAGAGCCGGAACATGATTCTTTTGAAACAGTCCGTCAGCGCATTCGTTTTGGTCGCGGAATAATTCGTCAACGGGGAGCAGATTATCTCGCTTATGCCTTGATTGATTCAATTATTGATGGCTTTTTTCCGGTGCTAGAAAACTATGGAGAATTGATTGATGAACTAGAGGAAGAGGTAGTGATTAATCCGACTCGTCAAACGCTAAAAAAAATCTATAAAATTCGACGGGAACTTTTGGCATTACGCCGTTGTATCTGGCCACAAAGAGATGCAATTAATGCCTTAATTCGGGATGGAGGTCGGTTAATTAGCCCGGAAATTAGTATTTATTTACGAGATTGTTCAGATCATGCAATTCAGGTATTGGATATTGTGGAAACTTATCGGGAACTTACCTCTGGATTGATGGATGTGTATTTATCATCTCTGAGTAATAAGATGAATGAAATTGTGAAGTTGCTAACGATTATTTCGACAATTTTTATTCCGTTGACGTTCATTGCTGGGGTGTATGGGATGAATTTTAACACCGATAAATCTCCTTGGAATATGCCGGAGTTAAATTGGGCTTGGGGTTATCCGATCACTTTAGTGGTGATGGCAGCGATCGCGATCGTTATGGTATTCTTTTTCCATCGGCGAGGTTGGTTCGATAACTCAGCCATTACTCTCAAAGATGACTAATGCAAGTAGGGTTCCTTAGAACTGCTAAAATAACCCTGTTTCCATAGATAAAAAGGACTCCTTAAACTGCCAAGTAACATCTCCAATTGACAAGTAGCCACTAGATCAGCCGTCACCTGGGTGCGATACTGTAAAAAGAGCGTCACTATTTTTCTCAAATCATTAATCATATACAAAGTATAAACCCAAGGCCTTGCCCAAGATTTTACCTTGAGGGTGCGCGTTACATAGCGAGTTAAACCAATACCTCGAATCATGGGAATCAGATAGTCTCTCTCCAAACGCCAAGGAGGAATTTTATGATCCAATTCCATCTCTGGATTATACCAAATTTCCCATCCCTTGGCTTGAATATAGGAGAGCAATTCTAAATCTTCAGAACTCAATAAGTTGCCCAAGACTCTGCCACTTAAGACTAATTTTTTCGGTACACTATCTGCCCAAGCTTGTTTGCGTACCACAATTCCTGCACCAGGAGGTAACAGGTTATTCTCAGGAGAGTAACGCAGAGGCAATGAACCTCGTTCGACTAGGGCGAGATAGGGCAAAAGGGGCTGGAGAGCTTCAGAAGGAGGGGATGCAAATAAGCCATGAATTTGACCACCAAATGCTCCCGCTTGAGGATAAGCTTGGGCAAATCGATAGGCTGAGGCTACCCAATTGGGGTAGGGAAGATTATCATCATCCAGGAAGCCAACCAGCCATCCTTGGGCTTCTTGAAATGCTCGTTGTCTGGCAAAAGCGAGTCCTTGTTGCGGTTCAAAGGTATAGCGTAAAGGAATGTTTGAATCCCATTTTTTTTGGTAATTTTCAAATATTTCGGATGTGTTATCTGTGCTATTATTGTCTACAAGCAGAATTTCCCAAGCTAGAGACTCAACTTGAGTTTGTTGATGCAGTTTAGCCAAGACTTCTGGAAAACGCTTGGCCCCATTGTAAGTGGGAATAGCGATGGTAAATTCTACAGACATTTGACGTGAAAATAAGCCATCTTCCAATTATACTATAATTCTACTCGATGGTCAATAGCAGGAGTTCGGTAATTACAAAGTAGCCTCGATTTCTGGTTGGACTTCGCAACTCACATCGGCAGGTTTATAATGATAATGATTAGTAAGTTTAGTGTTAACAGAGAAGGCTGATAATTGCACAAGTCCAACCCTTATCTATGACAATTACCGAATATCTGGCTTGGGAAGCTGCGCAATCAATTAAGCATGAATATATTGATGGTCAAGTCTATGCCATGACAGGTGAGACATTCCCCCATAATGATATTGCCGTCAATTTGACCAGCTTACTGTGGAATTTTTTTGCGCGGGAAAGGCTGTAAGGTGAGGATGTCAGATGCTAAAGTCGAGGTTTCTGAGCAAGGACCCTATTTTTATCCTGATGTGGTGGTAAGTTGTGACGATCGCGATCAACGGGCCATCGAGGCGATCGCTTACCCTCAATTGATTGTCGAAGTTTTGTCACCCAGTACAGCAGCATTTGATCGTGGGGATAAATTTCGTTTCTATCGCCATCTTCCCACTCGGGAAGAATATATCCTAATTGATGCAGAAAAGGTGAGCATTGATCGCTATAGCAAAACTAATGCGGGTAAGTGGGAATTAACATCCTATCCCGAAGATGCGACCGATCAGGAACATCCAGAATTAGAACTGATTAGTATTGGTTTTTGCTGTCCCTTGGCATTGATCTATGAACAGGTGGAATTGATCGGATGAAATATCATCCTGATGTCGCTCTATCCACTCCCCTGCAATTTCATCCATAATTCATCCTTAATGCGATTTAAAATAGAACTTTCATCCAAAGAAGATAAAATCTGACTGACCACTGCTTTAGGGCCATCTGGGCCCCAAGAAGCACCATTAGCCAGATACACTTTTGTGACTTGACCAATACCGTAGGAAGACAGTCCCGAAATAGCGGCTTGACTGATAGCCACGGACAAATAGGGCCCGAAAGCGGCTCCCCCTGTGGCAGGCGTAGCTAACCCTAACAGGCCTTTGAGACTGCTTAAGCCGAGATTAGCAAATAATTCTCCGGCACTAATGCTGCCCATGGCGATCGCAATTTTTTGCAGTAAATGCAACGCCCCCTGTTGAGTCATCACAATCCCATACAACTTCGACAAATTCAAAATCATTACCACATCAATAATCGCTGCACTCACCAAATCAACCGCCGTCACCGGATTCAGAGCCACCGCCAAACCCTTCACCACCACTGCCTGCCAAATAATTTGCTCTCCCCTTCCTGCCCGAATCTCCATCTTGCGCCGTACCAACTGCTCATTCACGGTATCCGCATAAAGCATCGTATTCAACGCCACCAAAGACTTCCCTTCCCGATCCAAAATCTCCAAAATCTTCAACTTCAACTGATCCACCTGGGGTGTTCCCCGCACCAACCGCACCCCCACACTCCCATCTGCACGACGTATCCCCTCCGCCACCAAAGGAGAAGCCGCCGCCA
>CAZTRW010000236.1:0-4835 GCA_964616725.1 uncultured bacterium | reverse complement strand
CTACGACTTAGGCGATGCAGTCGTCCTCATTACCCAACCCAACCTCACCCCCAGAGGCTTAAACTACTCCATCCGTCGCCCCTTTCTCGAACAAATCGGCGGATTTGATCCCCAATTAGGAAGAATCGGCAAAAAACTCCTCTCCAATGAAGAACTGGTCATGACCGAATTAGCCCTACAATCAGGATGGCAAGTCGCCTACCTACCCCACGCCCTCGTTGCTCATCACGTCGCACCAGAGAGGATTAACCGCACCTGGTTCTTCCGGCGAGGATGGTGGCAAGGGGTGAGTGAATGCTATCGAGAACAACTCGCCCATCGCGGTGGAGTCAGACAATTTGCACGGGGAGGAGAGCGCATTGTCAGAGGACTCTACAAATCGGTCAAATTTTTCCACGATCCTGCCCAACGTTTTGATAATTTGGTTTATGCTTATGGTCAAATTGGTTATCTGACCACTGCTATTCAAGGCCTATGGCTGGGAAAGTCCCGATTTAACTCAGACAAATAGACCTATTATAACTAATATGAGGGATAATCCCCAATCCTCTTTTCAGGATGGGCAAGAAATTTCTGCTCTCCTGAAAATCCGTTCTCAGTTGATCTAATCTCCTAACCCTTGTCCCACACCCTCCCGTGCTATTATGATCTCTAACCCTTCTAAAATCCCGGTTTCTATTTTAATTCCGGCAAAAGATGAAGAAGATAACATCGCTGCTTGCCTCAACAGTGTTCAACCGGCGGATGAAGTGTTTGTAGTGGACTCTCAAAGTAGCGATCGCACTGTAGAAATAGCAGAAAGCTTAGGCGCGAAAGTCGTTCAATTTAAGTTTAATGGGTCGTGGCCAAAAAAGAAAAACTGGTCATTAGAAAATCTCCCCTTTCGCAACGAATGGGTATTAATTGTCGATTGTGATGAGCGCATTACACCACCCCTGTGGCAAGAAATCACCGAAGCCATTAAAAACCCCAACATGAACGGATACTATCTCAACCGCAGAGTGATTTTTCTGGGAGTATGGATTCGCCATGGTGGGCGCTATCCTGATTGGAATTTGCGCCTGTTTAAACATCAGAAAGGACGCTATGAAAATCTCAACGTAGAAGATGTGAGAAATTCAGGAGATAATGAAGTACATGAGCACGTCGTATTAGAAGGGAATGTGGGATATATAAAAGAAGATATGCTCCATGAAGACTTTCGCGATCTTTATGCATGGCTGGCACGCCATAATCGCTATTCTAACTGGGAAGCCAGAGTCTATTACAACCTCATCCAAGGAATGGACGAGGGCAATACCATTGGCTCCAATCTGTTTGGAGATGCCGTACAACGGAAACGATGGCTGAAAAAAATCTGGGTACGCTTGCCCTTCAAACCAACCCTACGATTCATCCTCCATTATATCATTCAACTGGGATTTTTAGATGGTCGTGCAGGCTACATCTACGCCCGACTATTAAGCCAATATGAATACAATATCGGCATAAAATTATTTGAACTCCGTCAATTTGGAGGTCATATTAATCCCATGAAAACAAAAACATCAGGCACCGAATCCGGGGTGAACCATGACTAAAGTTGACTCGCCTCAATCTTGGGTAGATTTACGACAATATGACCAAACCCATTTTGACCGAGGTCGATCTGGGTGGGTGATCATGCTATGGTGGTTAATCCAAGGAGTTATATTTCCCCTCACCCTCCATAATACCCATGGGATTCGAGTAATGATGTTGCGTTGGTTTGGAGCTAAAATCGGGCAAGGAGTGGTGATTCGCCCCACAGCGCGGTTTACCTATCCCTGGAAAATTGAAATCGGCGATTACAGTTGGATTGGCGATGATGTAGTTCTGTATAGTTTAGATAGGATTAAAATTGGCCAGCATTGTGTAATATCCCAAAAAAGTTATCTCTGTACCGGCTCACATGATATTCAAGATCCTACCTTTCGCCTCATTACGGCACCGATAACGATTGGGAATGGAGTCTGGTTAGCCACGGACTGTTTTGTGGCTCCAGGGGTGGAAATCGGGGCAAATACGGTGGTGGGTGCGCGCAGTAGTGTGTTTCGGAGTTTACCAGCCGCCACTGTATGTTGGGGGACACCAGCTCGTCCCCATAGTACTCGTACTTTCCCCAAATCCTGATCGGAATGGTGAGGCTCAGTTGAGTATGTTTCGCCGGGGTGCTGTGCTGCTGTGTTTGGCGTATATTCTGGGGTTGCTTCTGGTTCCGGTTCCTGGGGCGAACTATGGAATAGTGATTTTAGGGGTGATTGGGGCGGGTGTGGTTCCTCGCTGTTGGCGCAAAAGTCCGCCGTGGGGGATGTGGTTACTAGCTTCAGTGGTGGGGGGTTTGGCGAGTGTTTATTTTTCTTGGCGGTTGCCTGAGCCTCCGAGGGTGGATTTTGGGCGTTGGAGGGGTGAAGTGGTGAGTGTGCAGGGAAGGGTGGTGAGTGAACCTCGGCTAACGCGATCGCAACGTCTTCAGTTTACCCTCGCAGCTACTCAAATTCAAGACCAATCTTTAGAAGCAAAACTTTATACGACGATTCCTCTCTTGCTGGGCACTGGCTTACACTCTGGATACTCCGTAGAAATTACAGGTAAAGTGTATACCCCACAACTTGCTACTGTACCAGGGGGATTTGATTTCTCGGCCTATTTAGCCCGTCAAGGGATGTTTGCGGGCTTGAGTGGGGAAAAAGTCAAATTTGACGGGACAGGGGCTGCCTGGGGCTGGTGGCGCATCCGTCAGCGGATTGTGAGAGGCTTGGTGCAGAGGTTAGATGTGCCCCACGGAGTGGTGGTTGGTTCGATTGTGATGGGTAAGTCGGCGGTGGATTTGCCTTTTTCCCTGCGGGATGATTTTATTCAGGTGGGGTTGGCTCATGTTTTGGCAGCTTCTGGCTTTCATGTGTCTCTGTTGTTAGGTTTGATGCTAGGGTTGACTCAGGGGCGATCGCCAAAAACTCAGTTAGGATTAGGGATCGGGATCTTAATTTTTTATACTGGTTTAACGGGCTATCAACCTTCCGTATTACGAGCCGCCTTGATGGGATTGGCAGGACTGGTGGGGAGAGAGTTAGACCGGCGGGTAAATACTCTGGGATCTTTGTTACTCACAGCAACTGTATTATTAGCGGTAAATCCTTTGTGGATTCAGGATTTAGGCTTTCAGTTGAGTTTTTTGGCGACTTTAGGGTTAGTCGTCACCGTCCCTGTGTTGATGAGACGGTGGGATGGACTACCACCAGCGATCGCCTCTACCTTCGCAGTACCCATTAGTGCTTTAATTTGGACATTACCTCTACAATTATACCAGTTTGGCTTAGTGTCTCCTTACTGTATCTTGGTGAATGCGATCGCCACCCCTTTCGTTACTTTAGTAACTCTAGGAGGAGTCGTAGTTTCCCTAATTTCCCTGATTTCCCCTCACGCAGGCAGCCTAGTCGCTCAGGGATTATATTACCCAACAGAAGGGTTAATCCAAATCGTGCATGGGTTCAGTCAGTTACCAGGAAATTCCGTAGCCGTTGGTAAAATTTCCCTAATTCAGTTATTACTCTTATACGGCATTATTGGCGGATTTTGGCTCAAAGGTATTCTCTCTCCACTCCCCCCCGGCAAAACTCCCTCGCCAATGCCTGTAGTGATAGCCTTGGGGTTTACCTGGATGTTGCTGATGATCCCCCTCTGGCATCGGCAACATGATCGCGCACAGATTACGATTTTTCCCACCAAAACCCCAGTGATTGCCATTCAACACCAGGGAAACGTGGGATTAATTAATACCATTGATGTCAAAACGGCTCAATATATGTTGATTCCTTTTTTCCGCTCTCAAGGCATCAATCAATTGGATTTCGCGTTAACAGGGAATAGCCAGAATCACTCTACGCAAGGGTGGTTAAGAATTTTAGAAGATTTACCAATTCAGCGTTTTGCTCAGATAGGTGAAGAAGCGGCTGGAGAAAATCTCCTCAAACCCAGAGTCATCGCCAGGAAAGGGAGTTATGAGGTTGTCCCTTTACATCAGACTATCTCTTGGGAATCGATGCGGTTTCAGGGGTTGAGTGTAGAGCCGGAAGGGTTAGAATGGGAGTGGAACGATCAACACTGGTTTGTAGGCAATGATAGCCGTTGGATGGATAGGGTATGTCAGCCTCCTGATCGATGTCAGCCAGAGGGAAAAGCAACGGTATGGGTGTTTCCAGGGAAGGGATTCCATCGAGAGACGATTAAAAGGATACCACCAGCGGTGGCGATCGCCCTCTCTACTCCCTTGGAAGCAGATATCCTCTCTGAATTTCAAGCTCAAGGCACACAACTCTTTCTGAGCAGAGAGGATGGCACTGTACAGTGGCATGAAAAACAAGGATTTCAGACAACTACTCCGGCAGCCTCAAAAAAAGATCTCCATTTTTAGCGGCAACCCCATTACCATAGTCAATTTGATACAGCACGAAGCGCTACAAGAAAAGAAACCGGGCTTCTTCAAGAAACCCGGTTAGTGGGTTTAACCGAGTTGATTGCCTCGTTTGTATTGGAGATAAGCGGCTACGAATAAACCGGCTAGGGTAATAGGAATTAAACCGAGTACAATACCAGAAACGAGAGGTTCTACCATGGGTGGATGTTTTCCTTGTGAATAATTTAGGTTGTGCTTTCTATCCTATCGCTTGAGTAGCAGGTAATAAAGGGTTCCGTTGGAGTGGGTTAAGCCAGCTTGCTCTCCGGCGGCTGATCCTGTGCCCATAAATACATCGACTCTGCCTGCACCTTGGATGGCACTACCGGTGTCTTGATCGAGGACGAAGCGACTGATGGGG
>CAZTRW010000235.1:0-4855 GCA_964616725.1 uncultured bacterium | reverse complement strand
CATCAATACAGTGTCAAGTGCTGTATCCTTTGCGCGGTGGAGCAGGATGGGTTTTAGCTTCCAGCGCTTCTAAACGACTGTAGAGTTTTTGATGAGCTTTTTTTAACTCCGCCATTTCTTGACGCAGGGATTCCAGGGCACGGTTAGTACCCAGGGCATTTTGCACTTTTTGTAGAGCTTCTTCCGCTCGGCGGCGGATTCTGCCATCGCTAGTAGAGTGGGAGATAGACTCTAAAATACCCATAGCTTTTTCGCTCTTGACTTTTCCCAAAGCTTCAATCACTGCCATTTGAGTTAAGAAAAAGGTTTCACCGGAGAGGACTTCTAAGCGAGCCAATACCCGTTCTGTGTTTCCTTCCGTTTGCCCAGAAGTAACAGCACCGAGAGCGCGAATGGCATTCAAGCGCAGGGCTTGAGGAATGCTCGGTTTGGTATAATCAAGGATTAAATCTAAGGCAGCTTCTGAGCGGTTCATCTGGCTTAAGCCAGAAATCGCACCGCTGCGAACTACTTCATTCCAACCGGCTTTGGTTTCTAAGACAGATTTGAGTGCTCTGATCACTTTGCCAGGTTTGGGTTTACCGGTATTAGTGACGGCAGCGATCGCTCCCATACTTTTAGCAGCTTGGGCTTCGACTTGATAGGAGCGATCGCCATTCACTAAAATCGACTTCAATACCTGATAACTTGCCCTAGTCTTCATCTCTCCCAGAGCCTCCACCACCGCCTTTCGCACCCGAGCATCCCCATCCTCTAACCCGGGCAGCAGCGCCTCAAACGCTTGATCCAGTCGAATTTTACCCAAACCTTTAGCCACTTCCACCCGCACGCCCCAAAACTTCTCCGTTTTCAAGGCTTCTGCCAACACCTTCACCACCTGTAAATTCCCCTTTTTCACCAAAGCCGCGATCGCGTAAATCCGCGACACCGGATCGGGATCAAAGTTTAACTGGGCTTTTAATTCAGCCAAGGGATACTCTAAAACCACCGTTTTTAAGTATAGATTCCCCACATCAAAGCTCACAAAATCTGGTTTTTGAGCCAAGGGGAAATAAAAACTCTCTTCTGGCTGACAAATGCGGATCTTGAACTGATTAACTGACACTTGAGTCGCTAAGGTTTCTGCTTTTTTTCCTTTACTCGATTCAGAAGTAACGTAGCCAAATCCCAGGGGAAGGGTTAAGTCAAACAAGGCTTTCGAGTCTTCTTTAGCCTGAGTTTGCACCACGGTAATCTTCGCCATCTTGCTAGAGTGATCCCAAGTATAAGTGACCTCAAAATCGGGATGACCGCCTCGGTAAACATATTGATCGAAAAGAAACATTAAATTTCGTCCCGTTGCTGCTTCGATCGCCCGCAGGAGATCGACCGTTTCTACCGTTTTATGAGCATGGTTTTGCACAAAAGTCTGTAGGGATCGAAAAAACAGTTCATCTCCCAATTCAGCACGAATCATTTGATAAACACAAGCTCCTTTTTCATAGAGATGGCTATCATAGAGTTCGATGGGTTCGCGGTAGACATGGGTAACGATAGGGCGACGGTAGCGATTTTTGTCCTCTTGCAGATAACTGCGGGCTTCTTGCAAACTATAATAGGCTCCCTCTTGTGGGCCATATTCTTCTTCTGCCCAGAGCACTTCACAATAGGAAGCCATTCCTTCTTTAAGCCAAGCATGAGACCAATGTTTAATCACTACTAAATCCCCAAACCATTGATGGGCAAGTTCATGGGCGACTAGACTTTCGGTGCGTGGGTGATCGAGGAGGGCGCGTTGATCGAGTAAGCAGCGATCGGTTAAAAGAGTAGTAGAGGTATTTTCCATGCCCCCGAAAATAAAGTCTGCAACACAAACTTGGGCATATTTAGAATAGGGGTAGGGATAGGCAAAAATTCGGCTAAAAAACTCTATCATTTTGGGCGTTTTTCCCAAACTGAGTCTGGCTTCTTCTTGCCGGTTTTTTTCGACGTAATAGGTGACGGGTTTGCCCTGCCACTCTTCTCTAATTTCGACTAATTCTCCGAAGGCTAAGGTGATCAGATAAGTGGGATGAATTTCTTTTTGAAACCAGTGATAGATTTTGGTTTTTCCTTCAGTGCGCGTATCGATGAGTTCCCCATTAGAAATGGCGATAAAGTTGTGGGGAACTTGCACGCGAATTTCGGAAGTAGAAAGTTGTCCGGGATAGTCAAAACAGGGAAACCAATAGCGGGAATCTTCATCTTCTCCTTGAGTCCAGACTTGAGTAGGTTTGTTGGGGTGATGGCGATCGGGGGTGATGAAGTAAAGTCCTCTTTGAGGGTGTTCGACTTGGTAGGAGATCGTAATTTCTAAGGTTTGGTTAATCTGGGTTTTGGGGTCTAAGTGAATGTAAATTTGTTCGCCGTTATGCTCAAAGGTTTGATTTTTGTGATTAATTTTAACGGAGTTAACGTGCAGATCGATCGCATCGAGAGTTAAGGTGTCAATACCACTGCGAATCGGCTGGAGATGAAGGGTGCAGACTCCACTGTAGCGACGGTTGGGAATATCCAGGACTAAATCGAGAAAAATATGCTGGACTTGTCCGGGGCGATCAGGGGTATAGTGGGGATAGGAACCAGGAAGTTCAAAGGATTTGCGTTTTGGCGAGCGGACATGAACGGGTTTTTCGGAGTCTAAAAGGGATGAGAAGAGTTCGGACATGAAGCTATGCAGAAGGTTACGGGTAATTCTTCATCTTAGTACAGTTGTTGGGTTTTTGGAAAAGGTTAACCAAAGTATTGATCACTTTCTTGAAGATAGAGGCGATGTCTGTGGGGTGGGATCTGTCAGTTTATCCTAAGCCAAAATCGGTAGGGGCGACGGGTTCAATTTCTGGGTCAAATCCACCGATTTGGTTGGTGCGTAATGTCCAGGCGATCGCCCCTTGATCCAGAAACAGCTTAATCATGGCATCATGAGTCAGTTTCGGCAACAGAGAACGCCAACTAGCTAAACTCAAATAAATGGTTTTAATCGGTTTCTCGATGGCAAACTCTCCCAAGGTTGGCTGATCGCCTTGCCAATCGGGACGCACCATTTTCAGCGGAGTTAACTGATGTCTTAACTGGGAACCAAATTGAGCTAATTTTTGAATTCGTTGCGTTTGTTGGTGATCGGGATAGGCAGCTAACCAAGCTTGAATGTTAGGGTGTTCCTGAAACTGATTCACAGTCCGTTGAATGGTACGATATAAGGCTTGGGTAGAATCTTGAACGCAGGAATGAATAGGAGTGACAAAGGTGGTTCCAGTGCCATCACCGATGCGATAGCGAGCGCACATGATGTCTAATTCTAAAAGGAAATTGTCTAAGACAGAAAAGCGCAGACCGTCAAAATCATAATCATCCGTGATCGGACTAAATTTAATTAAGGTATCGCTCAAGGGACGAGATCCCATCCATCCCCATTGGCGATCGCCACTATAGCGTTCCCAAGACAAAGATCCAGCAATCAAACCATCCGTATTATGGGTATATACTTGGCGATACTCTATCTGAAAACACCATTGACCCGTAAATGGATCGATCACCACCTCCGCCACCCCATAGGCAAAATGACCAAAATGAATTCCCATGGGGGCAAACTCTGCTTTTCGGCCGCCGATTCCCCCATACAGATGAATTACCAATAGGCGATCGCCCACTTTGATCCTACTGCGATTAACCTCCAGGCCAGTTTCCCCAGCTGGATAAGGCTGATTTACCAAAAGCACCTTAGACATCGTGCCCTTTTTGGCTGGCAAATTGCCCCAGGATTCTCGATCTATATACTGTTTTGTTTCTCGTTTCCCGGCGATCATCCGATCTGGCGTTACCGTAAACAACCGATAAGGAGCGATCGCCTGTACCACAAATTCTCCCTGGTCATTTTTCGCCCCATAGATCCACCATCCTTGAGGATTCAATCCAGAACGCTCAATCTGAGCCGTTGTGGAAGGCAACACCCCCTCCCGATTGGGTACCACCGCTGGCAAATAAACCGACTCTTCGGGCCCATCAAACCGGCCGGAATCCCGATGATAATGGCGCACCAGAAAGCGATCGTCTCCCAGAGGTCTCAAAAACGTCACCAACCCATAAAACCGCCCCGAAATCTGCACTGGCTCTCGATCAATCCTGAGCGTCGCTCGTAATCCCGGCTCCTGTACCACCACCGGATTGATTAACTTTACCAGCACATCATCCACCGGTCTCGCCCCTGCCAAAGACTCCAAGGGACTCACTAACGACCAATGATTCAGGCGACTGGGATGAATATTGCCTTGCTGTTGACTCACCCTCACCTGATCGACAAAATGCACATCTCTGGTGACAGTTGGCCCTTTCCTGTCCAACGCAGTCTGAAATCCTGCCTGATGGGGATCGTCATTCCATTGCAAGTTAACCACTTGACCCACCAGATAGCCATAGGGGGGTTCGGCATGATGAACTTCCCACAATACCCCTCCCTGGGGATGGCGTTGATGGGGTTTGGGTAAGATTAAACGTCCCATCCAGGGGGCGATCGCTCGATAGAGCTGAGGATTCACCCGTTGGCTGGTGGGATAGTAAAAAGGATAACTCTCCGGCTGATTAAACAACACACTGCGATAGCGATCGTAATTGCTCATCTGCACCCGATCTCCAGTCACCACCGTCAACGTCCAATCTGCCAACAAAATCCCCGCGATCAACTCCACCGTCTGGTCTAAATAGCTGCAACCATCCGGTAAAAATCCATAATCATCCAAGGGCCCCATCACTCCCTCATGACCAACCGGGCCGAGACCAATCACCGTAATTTTACCCCGGCGTTTGCCACGATTCCAGGGCGATCGCACCATTATTGGCC
>CAZTRW010000234.1:0-4869 GCA_964616725.1 uncultured bacterium | reverse complement strand
GTGAGTTCTGAGGTTTTCATCCCGCGTCCAGAGACTGAAGGGTTTGTGTCTTTGGCTTTAGGGTCTCAGGTTGCCCCGTGGGGGGGAGATTGGGCGGATTTGGGGACGGGGAGTGGGGCGATCGCCTTAAGTTTAGCACGAGCGCTGCCCACTGCTACTATTCACGCCGTCGATTATAGCCCCTCTGCCTTACAAGTGGCTCGTACCAATGCCGTCCAACATCATTTAAAGCATCGGATTTGTTTCTATTCCGGCTCTTGGTTTGAACCGCTCCAGGGTTTGCAGGGAAAACTGGTGGCGATGGTGGCGAATCCTCCCTATATTCCTACGGCTCTAATTCCGCACCTGCAACCAGAAGTGGCTCTTCATGAACCCCATCTTGCTCTTGATGGGGGAGAAGATGGATTACACTGTATTCGCACTTTGATTACTTTAGGGCCTCGTTATTTGCAACCGGGAGGGTTATGGTTGATTGAGATGATGGCAGGACAAGCCCCTGAAGTGTCTGCTTTGTTGGCGGCAAGTGGGGAATATAGAGATATCCAAATTTTTCAGGATTTGGCTGGCATTGATCGCTTTGCGCTGGCTTATCGGGTCTAGAGTAGGGATAGAGTTGGGGATGAATGTTCATGAATGTGCCTTTTGTTCCGTCAGTTTCGGTAGTGGTGCCGGTGTATAATGGTGAGGAGGATTTGCCGGAGTTGTTGGCGATGCTGGGAGCACAGACTTATCCGGGCGATCGCCTAGAATATCTGATTGTAGACAATGGCAGCGCCGATCGCACCCTAGAGATCCTCCAATCCTCCACTCTCCCCCATCTCAAAGTCCTCAGTCAAACCCAAATCCAGAGTTCCTACGCCGCCCGCAACCTAGGCATCAAGAATGCCCGCTTTGATCTCATCGCCTTTACAGATGCTGACTGTCGCCCGCAACCGGAATGGTTAGCCAACCTTGTCCAACCCTTTGCCCATCCAGAGATCGGTTTATCTATTGGAGAAATTACGGCTCTTCCTGGTAATACTTTACTCGAACAACACGCTGAACGCCAGGAGACTCTCTCCCAAAAACATACCCTCGCTCACCCCTTTTGTCCTTATGGGCAAACAGCTAATCTAGCGGTGCGTCGGTGCATCTTTGCCGAAGTGGGCTTATTTCGTCCCTATCTTACCACAGGCGGCGATGCGGATTTGTGTTGGCGGATCTTGCGCAAAACCGAGTGGAAATATCAATTTGTGCCTGAGGCGACGGTACAACACCGCCATCGTCGTACCCTCAAAGAACTGCAAAAGCAATGGTATCGCTATGGCCAGTCTAACCGCTATCTCCATCAGTTGCATGGGGTAGACTTAATGCGTCCGTTAACCAGGAAAGAAATGCTCTATCGGATAGGGCGATGGATAGGGAAAGAAGTGCCTACCACAGGCGCGAAAATGCTTTTGGGGAAGGGGGATATTGTAGACTTAGTGAATACTCCTCTAGGGTTGTATACATTCCAAGCAAGAACGAGAGGACAGCAGGAAGCTAATTTGCCAGATCATGCTCGTTATATTGAACCCCTAACCTAAACTCCTAATTATGCGTTCTTACACTTTGTTAGCCTGTGCCAAAATCAATTTGTATTTGGAAATTGTGGGCGATCGCGCTGATGGTTACCACGAATTGGCTATGATTATGCAAAGCGTCGATTTGTGCGATCGCCTTGAAATCGAACCTTCTGGTACAGACGCGATTCGGGTTCGCTGCCACCATCCCCATCTCCCCTCTGACTCTAGTAACCTAGCCTATCGCGCCGCCCACCTGATGCGCTCAGAGTTTCCCGATACTTTTGCTCGCTATGGTGGTGTGAATATTCACATTGATAAACAGATCCCCCTTGCTGCTGGTTTAGCCGGAGGTTCTGCTGATGCGGCTGCGGTGATCGTTGGCATAGATTTATTATGGCATTTGGGGTTAACTCAAGGAGAATGTGAGCATCTAGGGAGTCAGTTAGGATCAGATGTGCCTTTTTGTATTCGAGGTGGCACAGCCCTAGCCACAGGACGAGGGGAAAAGTTATCACCGTTGCCTGATTTAGACCAGTTATATGTGGTTTTGGGAAAATATGAAAGTGTGATGGTTTCCACAGGTTGGGCGTATCAAACTTATCGACAAGCCTATGAATCCTCTTATATTCGCGATCCTAACCATATTGAGGCCTATGGTCAAAGGGTACATTCAGGGAAAATGGTACAGGCGATCGCCCAGAAAAACCATCATACCATTGCTGAGGAATTACGCAACGATTTTGAAAAAATTGTCCTCCCTGAATATCCCCAACTCCAAACCCTCAAACAGGAGTTTCTCCAAGCCGGTGCCTTAGGAACCTTGATGTCAGGCTCAGGTTCCACAGTATTTGCCTTAGCGGAATCCCCTTCAGACGCAGAACGAATTAAACAGCAAGTGCAACAGCAAATCAATAATCGAGATTTGCAATTGTGGGTAGCTAAGTTTTCTCCGACAGGGATTAGAGTAAGTGAATAACTGATTGAGCGTCAGCAATGTTGTATAGTTTGGGTTTGGTGAAGCTCCAGGGAAATAACGCAAAAATACGCTCTAATTTATACAAATTATCTTTTCGCGATCGCCTCTAACTCCCCTCAGGATCCTAGCCCCACAAAATTCCCATCCGAGTCATCTCACCCCATTTTCTCCTTCCCCTTGCCAGATCCGGAATTTGGCTTTAATTTTTGAAGGTAAGTCAGTCAGCCTTCCATTTGGAGAAACAATCATGAAAAACAGCTATCCCACAGAGGCGATCGAAAAATTAGCCGCCGAAATTGGGGAAAATGTCTATATGGATATTGCCAAATGGCATCTTTACCTCAATGACGCTCACTTGCATACCATTTTAGCCGAACAACTCTATCCTCTTTTAGCCCAAAACGACCTAGAAGAAAATCAAGTTTTAGACATTCTCCAACAAATCACCATCCCCCTCGGAGGAGGACGCAGAGAAATTCCCTTAGCCGATTTGCTCCCGATGCAATCCCAACTCAACCTGATGGACTTACTAGAAGAATTTCAACGTCATCTTTAGGATCGCAAAAAATTAAACCCCAAACAAATTTTTGAGACGTTTTCTCACCCAAGCCACGGGATTCTTATCATCCTCATCAGCATCTACTAATCCCATTTCTCGCAGTTGTTTTTGTCGTTCAGCTAACTCCTCTTGATGTTTGGCAAACTCTTGCACAATCACTTCCGAAAGTTCTGGGTGTTCCCGCAGTAAATTCTCAAAACCCTTATGATTAATCGCGAACAAAATACTATCCTCAACGGCTCGCACAGAAGCCGTGCGAGGAATACCCAGCATTAAAGATAACTCACCAAAAAACTTTCCTGGCCCCAAGTTAGTTAAATGCTTATCAATTTTCTCGACATAAACTTCTACCATACCTGATAAAACAATATAAAATGTATCGCCAGGATCGCCTTCTTTGAAAAGCACTTCTGACTCTCTTAAACGGCGACGACACCCGACTTCAATCAATTGCCTTAATTCTAGCTCGGTGAAGCTTTCAAAATAAGTCACTTTCGGCAATAAATCCCGCAAAGATAAGGGTTTAGAGTGTATAACTGTCGGTTTTTGAGTCGCTTCTAAAAACTCTTTAATTTCACTAGGGTTCCCTCCTAAAGGGTACAGCACTTCTGGATTACGCAGCCAGAGATCAGTTTGAGGGAAAGGAATCGTAATTTGATATTCTCTGAGGTAATATTCCATCAAGAAATAGAGAGAACTGGCAATATGAGGTTCTTGATCGACACGAGCTACCCAAACCCATAATTCAAACTTTAAGGCATTATCGCCAAAGCCGATAAAAATCACTTTCGGGGGAGGTTCTGAACTAACAGCAGGTTCCATATAGGCAGCTTTGAGCAGTGCTTCTGTGACTAAGACAGGATCGCTACCGTAGGCAACTCCCACAGGAATTTGAATCCGGTTCACTTGAGATTCGTAGTTCCAGTTAAGAATGATATTTTCTACCAGTTGGCTATTAGGAACAATGACAGAACCTCCCCGGCGAGTGCGAATAAGGGTAGAACGTAGGGAGATTTCTTTGACATATCCATCCATGCCATTAAATTGGATAAAATCCCCGACGCGAAGTTTATGTTCGATCAGGAGAGTCAGTCCACTGGTAAAGTTTTTGGTAATACTTTGTAAGCCTAATCCGATGCCTACGCCTAAACCACCGGCTAAGACGGTGAGGGAGGCAATGTCAAAGCCATTTGCTTGGAGAATAATTAGGAAACCGATCGCAGAAAAACTATAGCTGACAATGGTCGAGATGGCTTGGCGATTTCCTTCGTCAATTTTGAACTTTTTGAGTAGCCGCAGTTTGAGGAAATTCTTGAGCAGCCGGGAAAAGACTATGACGATCGCTAGGGCAATGAGAATATTGATAATGGCCAGAAGGGTGATTTTTTCATTGCCAATGGTGAGTATTGAGGCGGTGGAAATATGCTCGATGAGGTTAAATATGGCTTGCCAAAGTCTTTCGAGGGTACTGCTCATGGGGAATCGCTGAACCAGTTGAGATTAGAGAGAGTTTATGGTTGTATCATAGTGGATCATCCCTAGAGAACTGAGGGTTTTCAGGGAGAATTGCCATTCACCTTGTAGGGTAAAGGCTGCCCAGAAATAGGGGGCTGCCCAGGCTTGGGTTTGCCAGAGTTCGAGCTGGGCGGCGCGGAGAGCGGCGGCGGGGGATAGTCCTTGTTGGAGCATTTTTTGATACAAGCTGACCATGAGGACGGAGGTGGCGCGATCATCGACTTGCCAGAGGCTGACGATGACTCGTGCGGCTCCGGCATAGAGAAAGCCTCTGG
>CAZTRW010000233.1:0-4965 GCA_964616725.1 uncultured bacterium | reverse complement strand
TCTCCACCCAAACCGTCACCGAATTTACCCAAAACGGCCGCGGACTGCAACTGTAGCTTCCCCTCAAATCCGATCCAACCATTGACGACGCTTTTGTTCCCACTCTTGATCAGAAATTAGTCCCTCCTGACGTAACTGCTCTAGCTGTCGCAACGCCTCAGCCACCTCCTCCACCCGATCCGTGATCGGCCCAGTCTCCTTACTCTTGCCCTCATCCTCTCCAGACTTCTGTCCCCAGGCTGGAAACCTCAACCAAGACAGCAACGGATCAGGGCCATCAAACCGCTGCCGAAACGCCTCCTCCTGTTGTACCAAATACCACACCCCCTCGATCGCACTCGCCACATGAGGAATCAGAGTTCCCGACAACAACAAATACACCAGCCCCCACCACGGTTGGCCCACATAAAACTTATGGAGTCCTGCGATCGGCATAAACACTCCCACAAACGCCAAAATCGCACCAAATGTCCGACTTCTACCCTTCTTCAACACTCTTACCCGTGATCTCCTCTACTCAGACAAAACCAAATCAAACCATCAAAAACTCTTACTCAACCCTCCCTACTGTCTCCTGTCCCCCCTTCCCTGTCAACTCTTCTCAATACGGGAAACCGAATTTTACGGGAAACTCCGACTCCACTAAAATAAAACTAAGTGCCTCATCCAATGACACACTAACACCATCCGCCATTTGATTAAAAAAGCCATGGGATTTTTTGATTCAGAAATAGTTCAACAAGAAGCCAAACAACTCTTTGAGGATTATCACTCCCTCATCCTACTCGGCAGTAGCTATGGCAAATTTGACCGTGAAGGCAAAAAACTATTTATTGAACAGATGGAATCCTTAATGGATCGCTATCGTATCTTCATGAAACGCTTTGAACTCTCAGAAGACTTCATGGCTCAAATGACCGTTGAACAACTCAAAACCCAATTAGGCCAATTTGGAGTCACCCCCCAGCAAATGTTCGACCAAATGAACTTTACCCTAGAACGGATGAAATCAGAACTAGAAAAACAGCCTTAAACCCCCCTCGCTCAAACTTATTGAGGTTGTGGAGGTGGAAACTCACTCGGAGAGCGGAAGTTCTCCACAGGCTCATTAGCCAAAGCTTGCTGCATAAAATCTCGCCAAATTGGAGCCACAAACCCTCCCCCCGTAGCTCCCCTCGTTAGCGGCGTATAATCATCATTTCCCACCCAAACCGCCACAGACAATTGGGGCACATAGCCCACAAACCAAATATCCCGCTCAGAAGAAGTCGTCCCCGTCTTTCCCGCTGCTGGACGACCTAATCTCGCCGAAGTTGCCGTACCTTGCTCAATTACTCCTTTCAAAACATCATTCAAAGAAGCCACTGCCCAAGGATCGAGAATCAATTGAGGTTTAGGCGTATTATCCAACAGCACATTACCATTACTATCCGTCACCTGAGCAATAAATGTCGGGGGAGAATGCCATCCATTACTGGCAAAAGTCGCAAAGGCTCCCGCCATTTCCAAAGGCGTTAAATCTACCGATCCTAAAGGTAGGGAAACCACCGGATCAATAGGGCTTTTAATCCCCAAATTACGGACTACTTCCACCACTTTATTTAAGCCGATCGCCTGCCCCACCCTCACCGCAGGGATATTCAGAGACACCTCCAAAGCCTTACGAATACTCACAGCTCCCGAAAACGTACCACCATAATTTTGCGGCGAATAATAACCACTACCATCTCGATAGTTCACCGGAGAATCTTCCACAATAGACTCTGGGCCAAACTTACCACTAGCAAAGGCAGTGTAGTACACAAAAGGCTTAAACGCTGAACCCGGTTGCCGTTGAGCCTGAACCGCCCGATTATATTGACTGGTTTCATAGTCAAAACCTCCCACCATAGCTTTGACAAAATGAGTCCGGGGATCAACCGCCACTAAAGCCATTTGCCCTTTCTCATAGTTATAGTAAATTCCCTGATTGTAGAGACGGGAATGGGCTTCTTTCACTGTTTTCTCCGCCATCCGCTGCAGCCGGAGATCAATCGTCGTCTGAATCCGTAATCCCCCCTTCAGCACCATCTCTTTCCCAAATCGATCAGAAAGTTCTTGGATCACCGCCTCTGTCAAATAAGGCACTTTACTTTTACCAAAAGAAGTAATCCGTCCCACCCCCAGAGGCTGGGCTTTTGCCGCCTTTTCTTCCTCTGGAGTAATCCAACCTAAATCTCGCATTCGTGCCAAAACGATCGCCTGCTGTCGTTTCGCCAATTTATAATCACTAAAAGGACTAAAATCCTCTGGTGCTTGAATTAACCCAGCCATCATGGCCGCTTCCGCCAGATTAATCTCCGCTGCTGATTTGGCAAAATAACTCTGGGCTGCTGTTTCCACCCCATAGGTGTTATGTCCCCAATACACCTGATTCAAATACAGTTCTAAAATCTCATCCTTAGTCAAAATTTGTTCCAAGCGCATCGCTAACACCGCTTCCGCCACCTTCCGACTGAACTGTCGTTCGGGAGAAAGAAACAAATTTTTCACCAACTGCATGGTAATCGTCGAAGCTCCCTCGCGCACCTCACCCCCTTCAATATTCGCTAACAGGGCGCGCCCCACACTACTGGGATTAATACCACGATGCTGATAAAAATGAGAATCTTCGATCGCCAATACTGCCAGTTTTAACTCTGGCGAAATCCGCTCCAGAGGTACCACTTCCCGGTTCGCCTCATCATGGATACGGGTGAGCAATTCACCATTGATATCATAAATGTAGCTCGTTTCCGTAGGCATATAGCTTCTGAGACTGCGGACATCTGGTAGATTCCGAAAACTCAGCGCTAAACCCACCAGTCCTCCCGCAAAGACGGAACTCGATAGCATCGTCACACCCAGGAGAGTACCGCCTGCCACTTTTCCCACCCCTTGGAGAAATTGGAGAGTGGGAGTGATAGATTTAGATGGCTTACGACTGATAGTATTAGACGACACGGTGATTTAACTTCCTCAGTTCAAACAGATGGATAGGGATGAGAATGGCGATGATTCAGTGGCTCTTGATATTTTCACCATCGGAAAGGAACCCATAGACTTCGGCTGATGCCCAATAGTCTAGCGTTAATTCGTTGTCAAGGTTAACAGGTATTACAGAGATTAGCAAAATATTAAGTATTATAGAACGTTCGATCCCATGATGAGTATATATTCTGATTTTCACTGGCTCGATCGCGGGGTTAGTGAGATTTTTCCCCATCGCCCCGATTCTGATGATCCCGATGAGAACTTACAGCGCCGGATCGCCCTGTCCGGACGGCCCTTGCGGGTAAAATTAGGCATTGATCCAACGGGCACGGATTTACATCTTGGCCATAGTATCGCTGTGCGAAAACTGCGGGCTTTTCAGGATGCTGGACATACGGCTGTGCTGATTATTGGTGATTTTACTGCCCAAATTGGCGATCCGACCGGCAAATCAGAGGTGCGTCGCCAACTGACTCCAGAGCAGGTTCAGGCAAATGCCCAAACTTATTTAGAGCAACTGCGGCCGATTTTGGATTTTGAGACTCCTGGGCGGTTGGAAATTCGCTATAACTCGGAATGGTTAAGATCTTTGAGTTTAGCCAAGATTTTGGAGTTGTTGGGGACGATGACAGTCGGGCAAATGCTGGCGAAAGAGGGATTTGCTCAACGCTATGGTCGAGAGAATCCGATTTATCTGCACGAGTTTTTGTACCCTTTGATGCAAGGGTATGATTCGGTGGCGATCGCCGCTGATGTCGAATTAGGCGGTACTGACCAAAAATTTAACATTGCCGTCGGCCGAGACTTACAACGTCACTTTGGACTTACGCCTCAGTTTGGACTGTTAGTACCCCTCCTCCTCGGCACAGATGGCACTCAAAAAATGTCCAAATCCCTCGGAAACTACGTGGGTCTCTGGGAAAATGCCGTTACCATGTATTCCAAATTAGAAAAAACTCCCGATGTGGTCATTGAGGACTATTTTGAATTACTCACCGATTTGCCCCTCGATCAACTGCCTCAAGACCCACGGGAGCGACAAAAGCAATTAGCTTTAACGGTAGTTACCCAGTACAAAGGCCGAGAAGCTGCCTTAGAAGCCCAACAAGCTGCCCTCACTCAAGGGGAGGCGGGAGATGTGCCTGAATTTAGTCTGGAAAGGGTGGCATTTCCGGTCAAGCTCTTTTATCTGGTGAGTGCGGCAGGATTATCCAAAGGGTCTTCTGAGGCACGGCGCTTGATTGAAGGCGGTGGCGTAAAATTGGGGGGAGAGAAAATCAGTGACCCGAATTTGACCTTTGAGGGAGTCGATCGCCTGGCAGGGAAAGTGCTACAAGTGGGTAGAAATCGGTTGATCCGTTTGGTAAAATGAGAGGCCATGAACCCTAACCTGAGCGATCGCATTATTGTCCCCCTGGATGTGTCTAGGCCAGCAGAGGCGATCGCCCTTCTTGATCGCCTCCCTGATGTACAATTTTGGAAACTCGGCCTAGAACTATTCGTCAGCACCGGCCCCATCCTCCTAGACGAACTCAAACAGCGCCACAAACGCATCTTCCTCGACCTCAAATTTCACGATATCCCCAACACCCTGGCCGGAGCCTGTCGCGCCGCTGCTCGCTATGGTGTGGACTTTCTCACTGTTCATACCACCGCGGGTCGCATTGCCCTCCAAGAAGCCCTCAGAGCCGCCAGAGAAGGCGCAACCCAGGCTCGATTATCCCCCCCCCATCTCCTGGGCATCACCCTCCTCACCAGCCTCAATACGCGGGATTTAGCCTTTGACCTCAAAATCCCCCTCGAATTACCCGAATACACCCTCCACCTTGCCCTCCTTGCCCAAGAATCCGGCTTGGGGGGAGCCGTCTGCTCTCCGCAAGAAGTCGCCCAACTCAGATCAGTCCTTGACCCCTCCTTTCTCCTCGTTTGTCCAGGAGTCAGACCCTCTTGGGC
>CAZTRW010000232.1:0-5003 GCA_964616725.1 uncultured bacterium | reverse complement strand
ACAAGACCACGGCGGCACAACGAGCAGGATTGACTGACCATCGCTGGAGTTGGCGAGATATCCTTGCTTTCCCAACAATAATCTGATGCACTACCCTATAACTTGCTATACTCTTCCCTAATTAATTGTTCATTGTTTATTGTGTCTGATCGTTCCCTTTCCTCTGGTGCTGTAGAGACGATCGCGCGATCGCCCCTTCATCGCCCCATACCCCTCTGGCGCTGCTGCTTGCCAGTGCTAGTGCAACTGGCTTTAGTGCTCTCTATTCCCAGTCAAGCTTTTTATACCCTAGTCACGGGTAAGACGGTGATTCTGCAAACCCAACCGGTTGATCCCTACGATTGGTTACGAGGCTACTCTCAAACCCTAAGCTATGACATTTCTCGCTGGGAAACTCTTCAAAAACTACCGGGTTGGGATGAATTATCGGCCAATTCCCATCAGTTGAGTAGAGGGTTTTATGTGATTTTACAGCAACCTGAAGAAACTCATTCTACTGTACCTACTCCTTGGCAGGCGATCGCCATTACTGCCTCTGTGCCTACCCAACTGCCGCCGACGCAAATTGCCTTACGAGGGCGATCGCATCAAGGTCAACTCATTTATGGTCTAGAAACCTATTATATGCCAGAAGATCAACGCACTCAAATTAATCAGGAAATTATCACCGCTCAACAACTAGAAAATCAACCCTTTGTCGTCGAAATTAAAGTAGATTCTCAGGGAAGATCCGTTCCTGTTACCCTCTGGATTAACGAGCAACCTTTTCAGGTCGGAGGAAGTCCAAATCGATCTTAAGCCTTTTCGGTTTTTTTGCGCCAGCAACAAGGGACTGAAGCCCCTTGTCGAGGACATCCTAGCCATACTGATTGCTAGAAGCAGCCTCTATATCCAAATTAAACAGCATTTTCAAGGTTTCCATCGCCTGCTTACGAGCCTCAATATCCTGCTGCGATCGCAACTGCACCATCGGATCGTGCAAAATCTTATTGACAATCCCACGAGTGAGCGCCTCAATCACTTCCTGATGCTTCTCCGCAAACTCAGTCCCCAAGCGCGAAAGCGCCTTTTCCAACTCTTGCTCTCGAATAGTTTCCACCTTATTTCGTAAACAATTAATCATCGGAACCGTTTCTAAACTTCGCCACCACACTTGAAACGCTTCCACCTCTTCTTCCAACAAACTTTCTGCCTCCATCGCCATTTGCCGACGGCTTTCCTGATTTTGGGCTACCACCGCCTTCAAATCATCCACATTATACACCTGAACAGAAGGCAATTCATTCGCATCCGCATCCACATTCCGGGGCACAGAAATATCCACCAATGTTAACAATTTCTCTGGATTCAGAATTGGTTCCAAATTCGCCCGATTTAACAAAGGTTGGGTAGCGCCAGTGCTGGTAAACACCAAATCTGAATTGCGAACAACCTCCATCATCTCCCCCAAAGGATGGAGACTAATGGCTACCTCAGTAAATTTACTTGCCAATTCCTGAGCACGCTCTAGAGAACGATTGGCGATCGCAATTTGAGTTCCCCCTTTCGAGAGCAAGTGCTGTACCAGTAACCGAGACATTTTTCCGGCTCCGATAATCGCAATTTTGCACTCTTCTAGGCTATTTAATTTCATCTGCGCTAATTCAACCGCTGCCGAGCTAATCGAAACCGCCCCCGTACCAATATTGGTTTCAGTACGCACCCGTTTTCCAGCTGTAATCGCCTGTTTCATTAAGCGATTGAGAATTTGGCCAATTCCTTTGTAATCTTGAGCCAATTTATGCCCTTGTTTCACCTGAGATAAAATTTGCCCTTCCCCTAGAACTAAACTATCTAATCCTGCCGCCACCCGCATTAAATGCATAATGGCATCTTCATGGAGCAGGATAAACAAGTGAGGGCGCAATTGAGCCAAAGGCAGTTGGCTATGTTCTGAGAGAAACTGAGTGACTTCCCATACCCCTTGCTGATTATCGCTCGTCACCACATAAATTTCCAAGCGGTTGCAGGTGCTTAAAATAGCGATCTCCTCTAGGTGAGGATAGAGTTTCAACGTCGTAATCGCTTTTTCGATTTGAGGTTCGGGGATGCTCAGTTTTTCGCGAATTTCCACTGAGGCGGTTTTGTGACTTAAACCGATGACTGCAACATTCATTTTTTAAGAGAGATTTACTAAGGGTTTGGGAAGGATCAAAGGCTCCAACGCAACTACTAGCGCATTTGACCATGAGGTTTTATTGGAGCCGGAGTTATTTTTATCTGAGTTGGATAGATTTGGGGGCGTCAAACAGATGGATGGTATCTACAAACCGAGCCGTTTTTGACTGACTAGAGATGACCAAAGATTGAGTTCTCGCACCACCATGGAAGTAGCGGACTCCTTCCATCAGAGTTCCTGGAGTAATACCGCAGGCAGCAAACAAAACCGTTTCTCCAGACGCTAATTCTTCGGCATTATAAACTCGGTCAGGATCATCAATGCCCATATTTTTCAAGCGGCTAATATTGCTTTCCCTGCTTTCACCAATCAAGCCAGTTTGAACAATTTCTGGATCATAGATTAACTGTCCTTGGAAATGTCCCCCTAAACAGCGCATTGCTGCTGCGGAAATGACTCCTTCTGGGGCTGCCCCAATTCCCATGAGAGCATGGATGTTGGTGCCAGAAAAGGCACAGGAAATAGCGGCGGATACATCTCCATCACTGATCAGTCGGACACGAGCGCCAGCGGTACGAATCTCGTTGATGAGGTTTTTGTGGCGGGGACGATCCATGACGACGACGACGAGTTCTTCCACGGAGCGATTCAGGCATTCTGAAATCAGTTTGAGGTTTTCGGTGGCTGATTTGCGAATGTCTACATGATTTCTGGCGGCGGGGGGAGCGGCGAGTTTTTTCATGTAGAAGTCGGGGGCGGCAAAAAGTCCACCTTTTTCGGAGATGGCGAGTACCGCCATGGAACCAGGTTGCCCGTAGGCGACGAGGTTGGTGCCTTCGCAGGGATCAACGGCGATGTCGATTTCGACTAATTCATCAGGATTACAGTGGTCTTTGGCATCTTCGCGAGTACAAATGCCCACTTCTTCGCCAATGTAGAGCATGGGGGCTTCGTCTCGTTCCCCTTCACCGATGACGATGCGTCCGCGCATATGGATTTGATTCATGCGTTGGCGCATGGCTTCTACGGCTACTTGGTCTGCCGTATTTTTTTCGCCTTTTCCCATCCAACGGGCGGAGGCGATCGCCGCTTGCTCAACCACTTCTATAATTTCTAAGCCAAGTGTACTCTCAAGCACAGTTATTCTCCCTTCCGAGCGATGTAATGAAATGCTTATGTCTAGCCGGTTTCAGTGTATTAGTCTATCAGAGTCTGGGGCCAAAGTGCCCTCGCCCTCTCCCAGAGATTATGTTAAGTTTTGCATCTCCTCTGCTGTCATCTCCACTCCTGCACCCGGATCGAATCAGTCTATAATTATCCACAAAGACCCACTTGAGGTGAAAACTACAGGAGTCATACTATGTCTGAAACCCAAGGAAGTTCAGAATCTGCTCAACCCGTGGAAACGGTGGCCACGAAAAACCCCCTAAATACCCTTAAAAGTCAAGTCGGGAGTATCTTGGGCAGTTGGCAAGTAAAAGTGGGACTGGTGAGTGTTGTGATTGGGGTGGTTGCCCTCACGGTTTTCTTTTGGCAACATGAGGTCGCTAATTTGGGCATGAAGTTATGGTCAGCACGGGCAGGGGCAACCCCGATCGAATGCATGATCAAGGATACCAATGGGGATCAATACGTTAGCTGTAGTGCCATTCTTAACGATCAGGTGGTTCCCTTAGAATGTGGTGCAAGTATTTTTAATGTCGGCTGTCGGATTAATTATGGGGCTGCCAGTCCCGGTGTGATCAAGCCCAAACCTTCTCTGTAAAGGTGAGTTTATTACCATTGAGGGGACAAAACCAAGGGAGTAGCGCTATCATAGTCAACAAATTTATAAAGATTTGTAACATGATCAGTTTGTCTCCTCAATTCTCTCTCAGAGAAATCCTAAAACAGAAAGTATTTTTGGGTAATGACCCTACGCCAGAGTTGCTGGGAATCGTAGTGGTGTATTTGATCCAAGGGGTTTTAGGATTAACTCGGTTAGCAGTGAGTTTTTTCCTGAAAGATGACCTGGCTCTGTCTCCAGCCGAGGTATCTGCCTTGATGGGAGTCGTGACATTGCCCTGGATTGTCAAACCGTTGTGGGGGTTTATCTCCGATGGTTTGCCAATTTTAGGCTATCGTCGCCGTCCTTACTTAATCCTATCGGGAGTAGTGGGGGCGTTGGGTTGGATACTATTGGCGACAGTAGCAGATGGCTATTGGTCAGTGATGGGGACCCTCACTCTCACGTCATTATCGGTTGCTCTGAGTGATGTGATTGCCGATTCTCTAGTGGTGGAACGAGCCAGAGGCGTGTCTACAGGTGCAGTGGGATCTCTTCAGAGTGTGTGTTGGGGAGCCTCGGCAATAGGAGGATTGACAACGGCTTATATGAGTGGATGGCTGTTGCAGGTGTGGAGTCCCCAAGAGATTTTTGGTCTGACGGCGATTTTACCTGTGGTGGTGGCTGGGGTAGCGGCTGTAGTGTCAGAGGTGGCGATCGCCCCAACGACCGCTCCCTGGCCAACGATCCGCGCACAAATACAGCAACTCAAAGGGGCGATTGTCCAACCGGCCATCTGGAAGCCAACTCTGTTTGTGCTGTTGTGGCAATGTACCCCCAGTTCAGACGCTGCCTTTTTCTTCTTTACCACTAACGAATTAGGCTTTGAACCGGAATTCCTAGGACGAGTGCGCCTAGTCACTAGTATTGCTGCTCTTTTGGGTCTGTGGCTATTTCAAAAATTTTTCAAATCCGTTCCCATTCGCTCTATCCTCGGTTGGAGTGCCGTAATTGCTACTTTCTTTGGTCTCACTCCCCTGATGCTGATTACCCACACGAACCGACTGGTAGGGATTGGCG
>CAZTRW010000231.1:0-5011 GCA_964616725.1 uncultured bacterium | reverse complement strand
TTGATCTGTTTTCGGGTAATCCTCAATCTCCCATACCCCAGCCTGAGTAGTTACGTTCATTGTTCATTATTGAGGGGGAGGATCTTGTGGAGAGGAGGATTCTGGAGATTCTGGGTTGTCCATTTCTTCTTTGAACCCCCGAATGGTTTTTCCCATGGCGCGCCCCATTTCAGGGATTTTTTTCGGGCCGAAAATCAACAGCGCCACAACAACGATAATGCCAACTTCGGGTAATCCGAGACCAAACATGGGGGTTCCTCCTTCGTAACGGCAAGTAAACTAGGGGTCAAGGGAACTGATATACTGATATGCTTAAGGTTAGCATCCTTTGGAATCCTCTAGCTGATGTCTTGAATGGGAAGCACAGTCAGGTTATGTCACAAATCGTATTGCGAGAACAACAACATCCCCTCATTCGCGAGTTAGCCAATATTCTCGAAAGAGTTTGGCAAACCTATCTAGATTTAGAACCCTATGATTTACCGGGGGAGTTGGGTTATGTAGAGGGACGGTTAGAAGGAGAGAAGCTGATTATTCAAAATCGCTGTTATCAGACGTTGCAGTTTCGGAAGATCCATCTGGAGTTGGCTCAGGTGGGCCAGGGTTTAGATATCCTTCATTGTGTAATGTTTCCTCGACCCCATTACGATTTGCCGATGTTTGGTTGTGATTTGGTGGCAGGTAGAGGGCAAATTAGTGCGGCGATCGCCGATCTTTCTCCCGTTAACCCCAATCGTACCCTACCCGCATCCTATCATCAAGCCCTTCAGTCCCTACCCAAACCCGAATTTTCCCAACCCCGTCAACTTCCCCTCTGGGCCGATATTTTTTCCGAATTTTGTCTCTTTATTCGCCCTGAAAATGACCAAGAAGAAAAGGCTTTTGTAAACCGCGTAGAAGCCTTTATGCACATCCACTGCGCTCAAGCCGCCGCCGCTCAACCAGTTTCCCCAGGAGAACAGAAGACGATTATCGAAGGACAGCGCTATTACTGCACTCAACAACAGCAAAATGATAAAACTCGCCGAGTTTTAGAGAAAGCCTTTGGTCGCGATTGGGCAGAAAATTATATGAATAAGGTCTTGTTTGATTATGTAGACTCTCCAGAAGATTGTACCGTTTAATCACCTCGATGACAATTGGCATCGCCCGTCTACGATTACGATTTAAACGGATTAATAATCGTGAGTTGCCCAGAAACAATTAAACCATCTTGCATATCTTCAGAATACAAAATATCTGCACTACCCAATATAATATAGCACTTGGCACTGTATTAATCGAGATGTCCCTCGAAAGAGCGAAAAGTGCTGTGTAGTCATTTCAAATAACAATCAGAAAAACCTGCCGTGATTTTGGTTTCACCCAAGACCAATTTTACCGCTTTTGAGAGTTTTCATTCTGAAGCGCTTGCTCTAATTCGGAACGACGGGCGGGAGTGGTTGTTATAGTAATTTCAATTAAGAGGGATATAATCAAAACAACGATATCTGTAGGGGCGAAAGGCCTTTTCCCTGCGGGACATGAAACGCCCCTACATCATGTCTAATTGTTAATTGAAATTACTATATAGTTCTGGCAGAGCCTGTTTGACAAGGGATTGATAAAAAACGAGGGGCAATGCCCCTCGTCTCACTCAGAAATTATTTCGTTTCCGAGAACTCAGCATCAATCACATCATCATCGCCACCGCCAGCACCCGTTGTGCCTCCAGGAGGGGGAGAACTTGCGCCTGGGGCATTCGGATCGCCACCTGCTTGCTGGTACATATTACTGCTGATGGTATAGAGCGTTTGTTGCAGTTCAGTGGTCAGAGTTTGAATCTTCTCATCATCTTCCTTGCTAACGGCTTCGCGCAGAGACTTAACCAATCCTTCAACCTTGGTTTTATCTTCAGCGGGAATCTTATCACTGAGTTCGTTTATCTGCTTCTCGGCTTGATAGCAGAGTTGATCGGCTTGGTTCTTGCGGTCAATTTTCTCACGGCGTTGTTTATCGGCTTCTGCATTCGCTTCTGCTTCTTTCACCATGCGCTCCACTTCTCGCTCATCTAAGGTAGAAGCGCCGGTGATACTAATGGATTGGGCTTTACCTGTGCCCTTATCTTTGGCTGTGACATTGAGGATACCATTGGCATCGATATCGAAAGTTACTTCAATTTGAGGAACTCCACGAGGAGCAGCCGGAATTCCATCGAGGCGGAAGGTTCCCAAGCTCTTGTTATCAGCGGACATTTCCCGCTCTCCTTGGAGTACATGGATTTCTACGTTGGTTTGACCATCTACTGCGGTAGAGAAGGTTTCCGATTTTTTGGTGGGAATGGTAGTGTTGCGAGGAATAATCTTGGTCATGACTCCACCGAGGGTTTCTACCCCTAGGGACAGGGGGGTAACGTCCAATAGAAGGATGTCTTTGACTTCTCCAGCGAGTACCCCGGCTTGAATGGCGGCTCCTACAGCGACGACTTCATCAGGGTTTACGGTTTGGTTGGGTTCTTTTTCCAGGGTTTTCTTCACCAGTTCCTGAATAGCGGGAATGCGGGTGGAACCTCCTACTAAAACGACTTCATCGATCGCCTCTTTTTTGAGTTTGGCATCTTTGAGGGCCGTTTCCACAGGAATACGACAGCGATCGATTAAATCACTACACAAAGATTCAAATTTACCCCGTGTCAGTTTTAAATCTAGATGTTTGGGACCGTCCTGAGTAGCGGTAATAAAAGGCAAATTAATTTCCGCTTCGGTTACACTAGAAAGCTCAATTTTCGCTTTTTCAGCCGCTTCTGTGAGGCGTTGCAGAGCTTGTTTATCTTTGCGTAAGTCAATGCCTTCGGCTTTGAGGAATTCTTCTGCCAGATAGTCAACAATTTTCTTGTCGAAGTCATCTCCTCCCAGGTGAGTATCACCAGAGGTAGAGAGCACTTCAAAAACTCCATCGCCTACTTCCAAGATGGATACGTCAAAGGTGCCTCCTCCTAAGTCAAAGACGAGGATCGTTTCGTTGCTCTTTTTGTCTAATCCGTAGGCGAGGGAAGCGGCTGTGGGTTCGTTGATAATCCGCAAAACTTCAATTCCCGCAATTTTACCGGCATCTTTGGTAGCTTGGCGTTGGGAGTCATTGAAGTAGGCAGGAACGGTAATTACGGCTTGGGTGACGGTTTCACCAAGGTATTTGCTGGCATCATCTACGAGTTTACGCAGCACTTGGGCAGAGATTTCTTCTGGGGCGAATTTTTTGCCAGCGGCGGGACAGTTGAGTTTAACGTTGTTTCCTTCTTTAACGACTTCGTAGGAGACTTCGGTGGATTCGGTACCGACTTCATCGTAGCGCCGCCCGATGAAACGCTTGACGGAATAGAAGGTGTTTTGGGCGTTCATGACGGCTTGGCGTTTGGCGATTTGGCCGACGAGGCGATCGCCATTCTTAGCATAAGCGACAACAGAAGGGGTCGTGCGTCCACCTTCAGCATTGGCAATCACGGTAGGTTTGCCACCTTCCATGACAGCAACACAAGAGTTTGTGGTTCCTAAGTCAATTCCAACTACTTTAGCCATAACAGTTTCTGGGGTTCAACTTTACTTACTAGGGGGGTGCGGCCGAGGTCTTTCGCTTTTGGGTGGGCCGTTCTCAGTATAAAGACCAAAAGTCTTCTGCTGATGGGGGTTTGCCCTGGGATTCAAGGGCGGTTTACCGAACTTAGCCTCTGTTTAGGCTGCCCAAGGATCTTCTACCACTGGACGAGAAGAACCGAGGGCAGAGGCAGGTACTAAGGTGACTGGGACGGCTTTAGGTTGTTCTCGTTTGGGCAAACGGAGGGTAAGGATACCGTTTTTGAGAGTAGTCTCAATGCGATCGCCATCAATCGGAAAGGGCAGGGTGACGAAACGACCAAATTCGCCATATCGGAGTTCGCTATAGAGGGCAACCGCAGAGGAAACTTGGGGACGATGCCATTGCAATTTTAAGGTGGTTTCCGTTGCTTCAATGTCTAAATCGTCTGGGGAAACTCCTGGTACTTCTACTTTGAGAATCAATCCTGACTCTGTAATTTGCCATTCGATTGGAGCTGGATGGATTGGCATTGGGGTTTTCATGGTTGCCCTCCTGATGCTGATCGCTGGGTAATTTCTACTGCATTTATCCTAATCAGTTAACTAGAGAGAGACAGGAGGGCAAACCGTATCAGGTATGGGGAAGTTGCCGTATGGATTGAGCGGGTCAAATCACCATAAACAGATTTGGTTTCCGTTATTATTTCTCCATCTCTGCTGATACCTGGAAACTACTTTGGATGGACTGAGATTTGAGGGGAATGAGGGAAAATGTGAGGGCGATCGCCTCAACCCTGCCTTCGCCAATCTTAAACACCCCGATGTTTTTTTCGGCAAAGGCATTATTGCTGACTGGAAGAGATCGAGAGTTAGGCGGTGGGAGCGGGAACGAAATTTTCTGCACCTTCAATCACTTTGATGGTAGTGATGCGATCGCCTTTTTTTAACTGACGCAATACCTCTTCTCCGGCAGTCACGTAGCCAAAGGCACAATAGCGACCATCCAATAAATTTAAACCCGCAGGAGTCAGTTCTGGTTCAAATAAGAAAAAGAAAAATTGGGATGATCCCCCATTCGGATCGCTATCCGGGCGAGCCATCCCCAGAGTGCCATAGGCAGAGAAGGGTAAGGTGGGTTCTTCTCGGTATAGTCCCAGTTCTTCGAGGGTAAATCCATAGATAGGTACTCGTTCGCTTTGGATCTTCAGTTCCAGGGGGATCGTGCGATTTTCGCCGGTAGCTGGATCAACAAATCCGGTGGCGGGTCCTGGGGGATCGCCCAGTTGCAGTACATAGGATTCTTCTGCCCGGGTAATGGGCAACCCATCATAAAATCCTCTGGAGACTAAGTCAATGAAGTTCCCTGCGGTGATGGGTGCATTGTATCCATCGACGATGGCAGTGAGGGTTCCTTTGGTGGTGGTGATTTCTACGGTTGCTCGTCCTTTGAGTTGGGGCAG
>CAZTRW010000230.1:0-5123 GCA_964616725.1 uncultured bacterium | reverse complement strand
GTCCCACTCCTCCCCAGTTAGTCGGTGGAGAAGCCATTACCCTCAGCCTGCAATCTGGCATTGATGGCACCCAACCCGGAACCGTGCTCGGTACCATTCAAGCCTCCGATAACACCGGCATCACTGCCTATGAACTCACTCGCGTCACTGGGCCCGGTTCCACTGCTAACTTTAGTATCGATCGCACCACCGGACAAATTACCCTCAACAGCACTCCCAGTGGCAATGGGCCCATTGGTTTAGTGGTACGCGCTACCAATACCGGTGGAGTCACTTCACAGGAAGCCACCATTAATGTGTATGGCCAAGTAGGTTTAGCCGTAACAGATACTAAAATCACCAATAACGTCGATGACAGCTTCCCTCAAGCGGGTATATCAGGTCAAAACACTATTCTCGTAGGTCCCGGAAAATATAATGAAACCAGTTTGAGCATTACCCAAAATCCGACCCTGCGATTTACCACTACTGACAATACAGGGCGGGGAGTAGCGCGACTCAGTGCCACTGCCATACCTACTCCCATCACAGGAGATCTGATTGCCGGGACTTCTCTGGCAGAAAATTTCCGGGGGGGAACTCAAAGCGATTTATTCTTTGGGGGACAAGGAGGCGATACCCTCAATGGAGTGTCAGGACAGGATTATTATGTGTACAGTTTCCTGGATGAAGGCAATGATACGATTCAGGGCTTTGGTAACAGTAGTGTGATTTTGATTAATGGCCAAACGTTTGGTGCGGGATTAACCACAGGGCAACTCGCGGCGGGACAGCTATTCCTCTCTAATTCTGTCTTTGATCCTGCTAATCCACCCGCAGCCTATCGTAATGATGCGAATGGGGCGAACTACCGCTTTATCTATGATTCTGCGGGTCAATTGTTCTTTGATGCCAATGGCTCGGCAGCCGGGGGGATCTTGAATAATCAACCGCTGCTGACGTTGGTGGCTCCCAGTCGTCCGTCGGTGAGTACCTTCAGTAACGCTAATATTTTTGTGTATTAGTAGAGTTGATAGAGGGCGAAGGGGATTCGCCCTTGCCCCTTCGGGAAAATGGTATCGTGGAATACTTTTTGCCGGAGTTGGGCGAAAAAAATCCTGAAATCCACAGAAATTAAAGGGTTGACCGATCCATATTGAGTGGACAGAGATTAGAATAATCCAGTGAAACTCTGATTTAATGGGAGTTTCAGCAGGTTAATCCTTAAAAGGAGATACAACATGAATAAAGGTGAATTGGTCGATAAGGTGGCAGAAAAGGCTACAGTGACCAAAAAGCAGGCGGATGCGGTTTTGAGTGCGGCGCTAGAAGCGATTATGGAAGCGGTGTCTGAAGGCGACAAGGTGACGTTAGTTGGCTTTGGGTCTTTTGAGTCGCGGGAGCGGAAGGCTCGTGAAGGTCGCAACCCGAAAACGGGAGATAAGATGGAGATTCCGGCCACGAAAGTGCCTGCGTTTTCTGCGGGTAAGTTGTTTAAGGAAAAGGTGGCTCCTTCTAAGGAAGAGTAAGGGAACGGTGGGGTTAACCTGGGTGTCTCTTGAGCGTCCGATACATGGAGGAAATTTGGTTTGGGCAGCCTCACAAGCAGGCTGTTCACCCGATCGCCTCGTGGATTTTTCGGCGAGTATTAATCCTTTAGGCCCCCCTCAAAGTGCGATCGCCGCAATTACCCATCACCTAGATCGGTTAAAAACTTATCCAGATCCCCGTTACTCGGCCTTACGAAGATCCTTGGGTCAGTTTCACCACCTGCCCCCGGAGTTCATTTGGCCGGGAAATGGGGCAGCAGAAATCCTCACTTGGGTAGCTCGCCATCTATCACAATGCTCCCTAACCTATTTGCTCACTCCGGCTTTTCAGGACTACAAACGGGCCCTGGCAGCGTTTCAGGTTCCCATTCAACCTTGCCCAGTCAACCTGTCTGAACCTAATCCTGCTCTTCCTGATCCCATCAGTCCGAGGGCTGGGTTACTGCTGAATAATCCCCATAACCCTACGGGCAGAATTTGGCAGCGTGAGGAAATTTTAGCCATTTTGGAGAAATTTGCGGTGGTGGTGGTTGATGAGGCGTTTATGGACTTCCTAGACCCCTCTCAAGAGCAAAGTTTGGTGTCCCTGGTACCTGATTATCCCCAACTGGTGGTGGTGCGATCGCTCACGAAATTCTATAGCTTGCCAGGATTACGTCTGGGCTATGCGATCGCCCATCCCCACTGGATCGCTCAATGGCAACAATGGCGAGACCCCTGGCCGGTGAATGTACTGGCAGAAGTGGCCGCAATAGCTGCCATTGAAGATCGATCCTTTCAACAGCAAACCTGGGACTGGTTGCCTCCCACTCGCGATCGCCTCCTGGAAGGCTTGCGTGCTTTACCAGGTTGCCAGCCCCACCCAGGCACAGCGAATTTCCTCCTGGTGCAATGGCAGGGATCGGTCAGTGCATTACAATTAGCTTTGTTGCAAGAAGACCAAATTTTGATTCGGGATGGTTTGAGTTTTCCCGAATTGGGCGATCGCTATTTCCGTATTGCCGTTCGGACGGCAACCGACAACAAACGTTTGCTGCAAGCACTGCAAAAACAAAGAAACCAGTGACTTTCCCTTATCCCCACTTCTAGCCATCTTACGCTACCCTAGTAATTCATAAAGGAATCTCCGTTTGAACACGCATCAATATGGTTCACGTTAAGCGTGTGGAACTGACTAACTTTAAGTCCTTCGGAGGGACAACGGCTGTACCGTTGTTACCAGGATTCACGGTGATTTCTGGGCCGAATGGATCGGGAAAATCTAATATTCTGGATGCTTTACTATTTTGTTTGGGGTTATCTAGCTCTAAAGGAATGCGAGCAGAACGATTACCCGATCTGGTCAACCATTCTAAGGGAGAAAAGCGCAAAGGTACCGTAGAAGCAAGTGTCACGGTGACGTTGGATTTATCCGATTTAGAGACCCACCTGTGGGAGGAAGAAGAAGATCCGGAAGGATACAAGGAACTAGCGCCGGAATGGAGTATTACTCGCCGCTTGCGCGTGACTGAGGCGGGCACCTATACCTCAAACTACTATATGAATGGCCAGCCTTGCACTTTAACCGAGTTACATGACTGCCTGAATCGTCTGCGGATTTATCCAGAGGGCTATAACGTGGTGCTTCAGGGGGATGTGACGAATATTATTTCCATGAATCCCAAGGCAAGGCGGGAAATTATTGATGAGTTGGCCGGAGTGGCTCAGTTTGACCGTAAGATCGAGTTGGCCAAGGAAAAGCTGACGGAAGTTAAGGAAAAAGAGGAGAATTCTCGCATTATTGAGCAGGAATTGATTCTGCAACGCGATCGCCTCGCCAAAGATCGGGCGAAAGCTGAGAAATACCACCTCCTGCGGACAGAACTGTTGCAAAAACAGCAATGGTTCGGGGTACTCCACTGGCAGAAATTGCGAGCAGAAGAGGAAAAATTGCGCGCGGGAATTGCAGCGGGCGACGCTGATCAAGGAAAGTTGCAAGGCCAACTGGAAGCGGTGAATCAGGAAATCATTCAGGTGACCCAAGAACTCGACAGCCTCAATGCTAGGGTAAAATCCCTGGGAGAAGATCAACTCCTGACCATTCAGTCCACTTTAGCCGGTCAACAGGCCGAATTGCATCAGTTGGAAACCCGCCAGCAGGAACTGGAGAGTGCAGAACAAAGCCTCAAATACCACAAGGAAAAAACGGAACAGGAACTGCATGGGCTACGACAAACCCTGGATACCTTGGCCCATCAACATCATGGGGAAACTCAGGCCTTATCTGGATGGCAAGATAGCCGGGATGAGATCTTAAATATTTTAACCCAAACCCGCGCCCAGGCAGCAGCGATCGCCGCTGCCTCCCAAGCTTGGGTGGATCAACATACTACCCTGAGTCATCACATCGAAGCACTCCTCAAAATCCTAGAACCCCAACGCACAGAACACGCTCAACTGACAGAGCGAGCCACCCAACTCAGGCGTACCCAAGAAGAACAACAGGAGCGTCAGCGCCAACTCACCCCCGCCATTGCCCAGCACCACCAACAAGCAGCGGCATTAGAACTAGAGGTGATTGAGGCCTCCCAGCGCCTTCAGGCGATCGCCCAAACTCTCTCTACCACAGAATATGACCTGCAAACTCAACAGGAAACTCAAAAACGCCTCCTGAACGAACAGCGCAATAAACAGCGACAACTCGATCAACTTGAAGCCCAAGTCCAAGCCCAACAAGAAGCCCAAGGCACCCACGCCAGTAAACTGATTCTGTCTAGCTCAATACCTGGAGTCCATGGATTAGTCGCCAGTTTAGGAAAGGTCGATCCCCGCTACCAATTAGCCCTGGAAATTGCCGCCGGATCGCGATTGGGCAATATTGTGGTAGAAGACGATCGCACCGCTGCCCTGGCGATCGCCCTGTTAAAAGAAAAACGCGCCGGCCGTGCCACTTTCCTCCCCTTGAATAAAATTCGCCCCGGCCGTCGGCCAGATGGGCAACTACAAGGAGTCAGTGGCTTTATTGATTATGCCGTAGACTTAGTAGAGAGCGATCGCCCCTATCAAAACATCTTTGCCTATATCTTTGGCGATACAGCCGTATTTGCCACCCTCAACGCCGCTCGCCCTTACCTGGGAACAGTGCGCATGGTTACCCTCGATGGAGAACTCCTAGAACCTTCCGGTGCCATGACAGGCGGCAGTCAGACCCAACGTTCCCCCCTCCGTTTTGGAGGAGGAGTTGGAGGCGAATCAGGGCAGCAGCAGGCACTCCAAGAGCGCCTGGGAGAGATTGAGGGACTTTTGGCTCAAATTGAGGTGCAAATCAGCCGCCTGTCAGAGGCAGCAAAACAAGCCTCTAGAGAACTGATGGAAGCCAGAAGTACCCATCGAGAAAAGCAACTGCAACTAGAACAATGTCGTAAGGACATTCACAGCCAACAAGAACAACTTGATCGCACTCAATCCGTGTTGGCACAAACAGAGCAAGATTTAAATCAAACTGAACTTCGGTTAACAGCTCTCAACCAGGAGTTTCCAGACCGGCAAAGGGAACTCGATCACTCGCGTCGCACCTTGGCAGAGTTAGAAGAGAATCAAGCCCCGAAAGAATGG
>CAZTRW010000229.1:0-5129 GCA_964616725.1 uncultured bacterium | reverse complement strand
CTGAACCCGACCATCCACCACCAAAAGTACCAGGCAGAGGGCCCTGTTCATCGCGAATCCAGTATTCTGACTTAGCCGTACCCACAAACCCGTACTTTAAACCACTGAACCAAGCCAATAACAAGGGTAAAATATCCCCAACAGCTAACACCACCCCGCCCTCTTTCGCCCAAGTCCGAATGGCTTGATATTGGTGCCAAAGCAACTGTAACATTCCTGCTTGGACATCGCGGGCGAACTGCTCACCAGACCCATAGATAAACCCTCCAGAAGGCATAGACTTAACCGGGCCAATCAGGGGGATACCCCATTGGGTATAGGCTAATCCTTCTCCTACCAGAGGGAGAGCAGCGACTTGGGGAGGGTTGGTTCTCTCCATCAGGCGGCGTAAAATGCGGGCAGCGATCGCATCTTCACCATGGCCATTACTCAAGCAAAGAAGTCGCATCGCCAATCACCCCAGACTCTCTGGATCAAAACCCAGTTGCTGGAGGCGTTGGCGCAGTTGTTGAACAGCCCATTCCGCCTGGTCCGCCCGTTCTCGCTCCCGTTCCGCCCGTTCTCGCTCCTGCTCCTTGGCGAATCGTTCCTGTTCTGCCACTTCGTGGGGTAAGAGGATTAAATCCCCTTGAGCGTCATAAAAGCGTAACCAAGTTGCCCTTTCCTTAACTAAAACTCCCTCCCAAGTTCCAAGCCACAGACCCAAATTCTCACACCATAACCATCCTCGCTGATCGGGGGTGATCGCTTCATAACGCCCCTTATCCCCTAGATGCCATCCCAACAATGATTCGGCATTAAACGGATCATAAACAAAATAATCCTGAGTTCTAAAAGTCTGCTCGTAGAGCACTTTTTTCTCCTTGACATCAATTCTGGCAGTCGAAGCAGACATCAATTCCACAATCACATCTGGATAGCGTCCTTTTTCTTCCCACACAATCCAACTGCGACGCTCCTGAGTACCATCAACGTTGAAGACCACAAAAAAATCTGGCCCTCTAAAGTCCTGATTCTTCACTTGCTCACTACTGTAGTAAATGAACATATTCCCACTGGTAAAATAATCATCTCGCCCTTGGTAAGCCTGGTGGAGTGAGTCGATGAGGATATTCATAGCGATGCGATGGCGATTACTTTCCAAAGGTTCTCCGTCGTCATAGGGTAAATCAGTGGGAGGAAGAGGGATAACTTCTGCGTCAAAGGTTTCTCTTTCCGAGATAGATTCGTCAATCAGTTGAACAGACATGGCAAAATTCCGTTGATGCGATCGCTAATGGGGCAATTTCTGAAGAAATCGCTGTCTTGATCATAAGTAATTGGTAATGGGTAAGGGGAGATTAGTGATCAAAAATTAATTGACGATTCCCCATTACACATCACCGATAGAAGCTAAGGCAACCGGGTTATCTCGTTTTCTGAGACCACAAACGCGTCGGGAGTCCCCAGACGTAGATAAACCCTTCTGCCGCTTTATGATCAAATGTGTCTTCTTCGCCGTAGGTGGCCCAATCTAAACTGTAAAGGCTATTATCTGATTGCCGACCCACAATGGTAGCCGATCCTTTGAATAGTTTGACTCGGACTGTGCCAGTGACTTGCTCTTGGGTTTGAGCGATGAAGGCATCTAAGGCGGCTTTGAGGGGAGAATACCATAGGCCGTTGTAGACCAATCGACTGTAGGTTTCCTCAATTCCCCGCTTGTATTGGGTGACATCGGCAGTGAGGGTGAGGCTTTCTAGGTCTCGATGAGCATGAATTAGGACCAATAGGGCGGGAGTTTCGTAGATTTCTCTAGATTTAATGCCGACTAAGCGATTTTCGATCATGTCAATTCGACCTACTCCGTGTTTGCCGGTGATCTCATTGAGTTGTTGAATGAGGGCGACGGGGGGTAGGGTTTGGCTGTTGAGGGAAACGGGACAACCTTTTTCAAAGCCGATTTCTATATATTCGGGTTCGTTGGGGGTATCGGCGATCGCCTTAGTCATCTGATAAACTTCTTCTGGCGGTTCCACATAGGGATCTTCGAGTATCCCGGCTTCGATGGCGATGCCGAGGAGATTGCGGTCAATGCTGTAGGGTGATTTTTTCTTTACGGGGGCAGGAATACCGTATTTTTCTCCGTATTCAATGGTTTGTTCGCGGGAAAAGCCCCATTCTCTGGCTGGCGCTAAGATTTTTAGGTGGGGATTGAGTGCGCCGATGGATACATCAAAGCGAACTTGGTCATTGCCTTTGCCGGTGCATCCATGGGCGATCGCATCGGCTCCGTATTCGGCGGCTGCTTCTACTAACCGTTTCGCAATTAGGGGACGGGCTAAGGCTGTAGAGAGAGGATAGCGATTTTCATACAGAGCATTGGCTTGAATAGCAGGAAACCCATACTCTTTGACAAAGGTTTCTGTGACATCTACTACCAAAGATACACTGGCTCCAGAGTTGAGCGCTTTTTGACGGATGGGTTCTAATTCATCTCCCTGTCCTAAATCTGCTGCTAAGGTAATGACTTCTTCCACTCCCCATTCATGCATGAGATAGGGAATACAAACGGAGGTATCTACTCCTCCTGAATAGGCTAAGACCACTTTTTTGGCACGACCCATAGGTTTATCACCCTCAAAATACTAATCCGCTATTGTATCTGCTTGTGGTGGTTTCGATTGGTAATTATTGAACTTGTTTGAGGAATTCTGGTGCGGCGGTTGTGCCCGTGGCGATCGCCCCTCTTTCTGCCTGCTCCCGATCCGGTATAATCGCTCAGGAGCGATCGCCATCCTCCCTACTCTTGCGGATATTCCTCCCATAAGCTCGTGGTTTGGCGCAAACTCTGATAAGAACCATTCCCTAAAATTAAATGATCTAACAAAGGAATCCCTAGCAATTGTGCTCCTTGCAATAACTGTTTGGTTAACTCCATATCTTCCTGGCTTGGTTCTGTATTGCCCGTGGGATGATTATGACCAATAATTAAACGACTAGCTCCTTGACGGATCACTTCTCGGAAAATTTCCCTGGGATGAGCTAATGTTTCTGTTGCCGTACCAATCGTGATTACTTTGGTGGCTAATAATTGATTTTTCACATCCAGCAATAATACGGCAAATTTTTCTTGCGCTTGCCACATTAACTCATGACTAAGGGCAGATGCTACCGCTTCAGGACTTTCAATAATTCGCTTGGAGGGACGACATTCAAATACTCGTTTTCCTAATTCAATGGCGGCTAAAATCGTGGTGGCTTTAGCGGGGCCAATGCCATGAATTTTAGTCAGTTCTTGAGGATTAATATCCCGGAGCACTTCTAGAGGATTGCGCTGATCTTGACTGAGCTGTTGCAAAACATATTGACCTAATCCTACGGCTGATAATTTACCTTTTCCTTGTCCTGTTGCTAACAAAATCGCAATTAATTCTGCGGTGCTTAGGTGAGTAGATCCCATGGCGATGAGTCGCTCACGAGGACGCTCAGTCGCGGGCAGATCGACAATTCTGATATGGTAGGTCATGGACGCTAAAAGAAGGGGATAACTAACCAGGGCTATTCATAAATATTGGCAGCTTTGAGGACATGATAGGTAATCAGGAGTTGGGTTAAGGCTAAGGGATAGCTTTGCAAAATTTCTCCTGTTGTTCCGATTAATTTGCCAATTTCATCATTGCCTTCTAAACTACAAAATTTGCCGAGATAGGGGACATCTTGGCAGAGAATTTTTTCTAATTCTCGCACTTGTTCGCTGGTGGCATGGCCATCGACTTCTAGGACATCTACGGGTTTGCCCATATCTCGGTCTAGTTCTAAGCGAATGGCAGAACTCAAGTGCGATCGCGTTGGTGCTAAAATGCCCGTAAAATCGGGATGAGGAATCGTCGGTCGCAGCACTAAGCGTACATTGAGCAATAGTTCATTTTCTTCTGTTTTGTCGGGCGAGGGATAAAAAGTAACGACAATATCTGACCATTGGCGCTGAGGACGAATAAACTGTTCGGAGTCGGGTTCTCTCTTACGCAGTTGCTCTAGGACTTCTGCCTCCGTGTAACCTCGTTTGCGCGTGTCTCGCTTAATTTTCCACAAACCGCGTAGATCTTCTGGTGGTGCTAGGTAGACTTTAACATCAAAACTGTCTCTGGCCACTCGCGTGGAGTAGCCTAGGAGTCCTTCGACAATCACAAACCGTTTAGGTTCAATATATTCAGGTGGGTCAAAAGTTCCTGTACTGTGATTATAGATGGGTTTGAGAATTGGTTGTCCTGTTCGCAATAGCCCTAGGTGTTGTTGGATAATGTCCAGGTAGTTACAATCAGGATGGAGTGCAGAGATTCCCATTTCCGCTCGTTGTTGGCGATCGTAGCGATGGTAGTCGTCGGTACAAATGATCGTTACATTGTCTTCTCCTAAAACTTGGGCGATACCTTTAGTGAGGGTAGTTTTACCAGCAGCGCTATCACCAACAATACCAAGGAGAATGGGGCGGTTAGAACGATTACGATTGGGCATGGATGAGGGAATGTCCAAGTTTAGGGGTTCAGTGGTTTTATGATACCATGAAAGCTAACATTCTCCGATCTACATTCCCACCATTACCTGATAATTATGGGAAAGGCTGTAACTATACAACAAGTGGGGATTGAAGGCAAGGCGGCTATCTGTATTTTTTGTAAATTTTTTCTGCGTGGATCAAACTTTCTCCTAAAATCCTAAAAGGCAATCTCAAAAATTGCCCATAACTGGCATCAGACTTAAAGCCATAAGGAGGCTGTTTAATGTCTACGTCCACTTTTCCTGCTGCTATGATTACCCAAAAAGACGAATCTAGGGGTATTCTAGTTCATGTTAACGAACAATCGGTCGATCTTTACGGTGCGATCGCTGTTTGCAAAGCCATAGAGTCTCATTCCTGGATTGTTGAACAAGACTTACCCGTAGTCATCGCTTGGAATCTGGATGACGATCCTAAAGCGTACAGCCCCCATGAGGATCTCGTGGATTTTGTCACTTCCACATCTCTTAGTGAAATCCCTTGGAATTATGAGTTAACCCTGACTTGGGATGAGGAAGAAGAGTACGAAGACGAAGACGATGATGATGATGACGATGACGAAGAAGAGTACGATGATGATGACGACGAT
>CAZTRW010000228.1:0-5205 GCA_964616725.1 uncultured bacterium | reverse complement strand
ACCCACCCCGACTCCTGTGCCTACTCCTACACCTACGCCCACTCCGACTCCTGTGCAACTAGTGGATGTGGCAGGACATTGGGCCGAGGAGTTTATTGAAAAGCTGGTGAGTAAAGGGGTAATTAGTGGCTTTCCGGATGGGACGTTTCGACCCAATCATAATTTAACTCGTGCTGAGTATGCGGCTTTGTTGGCTAAGGCCTTTAACCTACCCTTAAAGCGCGGGGCGATTCAATTTGTGGATATTTCTAGTCGGTTTTGGGCAGCAGCAGCGATCGCCAAAAGCTCTCAAATGGGCTTCTTATCTGGTTATCCTGATGGTACGTTTCGTCCCAGTCAAAATTTAACCCGCACAGAAGCTATTGTGTCCCTGATCAGTGGGTTAGAGGTTACGGGAGGAGATGGCAATGCTTTGTTAGTTTTTCGCGATCGCACCCAAATTCCCAGCTATGCCATCCCTAAATTAGCCACAGCCACGGTCAAAAAAATGATCGTTAATTACCCCGATATCGGGTTACTCAATCCGCGACGAGACATCACTCGCGCCGAAATTGCCGCCATTCTCTATCAGTCCTTGGTTGCCAATGGTCAAGCTGATCCGATTAACTCCCAATATATTGTTACCGGAACCAGTTCTCCCCAAAGTAATCCTACGGAGTTTACTGATTTGGCCAATCACTGGGCCAAGTCTTTTGTTACCGGGTTACTAGAGCAAAATCTTATGAGCGGCTTTCAAGATGGTACCTTTCGCCCGGATGCCTCGATTACTCGTGCGGAATATGCGGCTTTGCTGGTGAAAGTATTTAACCCCCAGCCTAAGCGCGATCCGGTCGTCTTTAAGGATGTGGCTGGAAATTTTTGGGCGGCGACGGCGATTCAACAGGCCTATCGTGGCGGCTTTTTATCAGGGATTTCCGCAGATAGGTTTAGTCCTACGGGGAATATGAGACGTTCTGATGTGTTGGTCTCTTTGGTCAATGGTTTGGAACTGGGTAATGGCGATCCTAATGGGCTGGGAATTTTTGGCGATCGCGATCAAATTCCCAGCTATGCTCAAGGAGCGATCGCCAAAGCCCTCGAAAAGCTCCTCATCGTTAACTATCCCCAGGTGAATCAACTGCGACCTAACGCTGAAGCCACCCGTGCCGAAACCGCTGCCATGATTTATCAAGCCCTCGTTGACGCAGGGCGAGTCAGTCCTCTCTCTTCTAGTCACATTGCTGCTGCTTAATTTTTGGTAACATTCTGGGCCGTAAATTCCCGATCCCCTCCTAGTCATCTTTACATGGGGGGATTTAATCTTAATTTTTCCCCCTCTCTTCATCAAAGCTTTAATTAAAAAATCCGCAATTGTTCGAGTTGAAGAAGATCAAAAAAAACATTAAACTAGATTAATTAGGAATAATTTTCCTCTCAAAAAGTTTTTGTCGTTTCCTTCCTATCTCTGAGGTCATTTAAGGTGAAAAAAAGCACCCATATATCCATAATTTCCCGTAAAATAGCTGTCCTAACGGCTCTGCTGTGCTTAGGCAGCCAAACCATAGCCCAAGCCATCCCCATCAGTTACTCCCAGGGAGGCTTTTTATTGGCTCAAACCTTTAACCCTCCTGGCAGAGGCGCACCCCCAAAAACCGCTGATATGGGGACTCGGGGTTGTAGCGTTTCCCCAGGACAAAAACCCCTCACGTCCTTAGTACCAGAACAAGATTTAGCATTAACGACCCAAGAATATCCCACATTATTTTGGTATGTGCCCCAAGCAGCAGGTAAGACGTTACGATTTACCTTGATGGATGAACAGGATCAAACCATCCTCTACGAGAAAACTATCGCTGCTCCTAGTGAAGGAGGAATTGTCAGTCTTAAGCTGTCAGAAGACTGGCAACAAAGGAACTTGAAATCGGGGCAATTTGTGGGACTGAAAGCCAATCAACTATACCATTGGTATCTTTCTTTAGCCTGCGATCCTACAGATGCGACGGGTAATGTCACCCTTGATGGCTGGATAGAACGGACGGAACTGAGCGAAGATCTGCAAGAGAAGTTGGCGAAAACAAGTCCAGAAGATCGTGGTAAGATTTATGCAGCAGCGGGAATTTGGCATGATGCGCTCGCGGCGATCGCCCAGTTGTACACAGATTCTGCCCATCCCGCGATCGCCCCTCAATGGGAAACCCTGCTGAACTCTGTTAAACTCGGTGCATTTGCTCAATACCCCATCATCCCTGCCAGCCCAGCCAACTAACCGATGTTCCTGCGGATAACTGGATTACTCTTTTTCCTGACTCTCAGTTTAGGGCTGCACGGAACCCCCTGGAACCGAGCACAAGCACAGCCGATCATCCCTGCTCAGGACGGCACAGGCACAACCGTTATTCCGCAGGGCAATCAATTCCACATTCAAGGGGGAATGCGCTCTGGGGATGGAGCCAATCTGTTCCACAGTTTTACTCAGTTTGGCATCAATCCGCAGCAAGTGGCCAACTTCCTCTCGGCTCCTGGGATTGACAATATCTTAGGACGAATTACCGGGGGAAATCCCTCGATGATTAACGGGCTAATTCAAGTTCTGGGAGCCAATTCTAATCTCTATTTGATCAACCCTGCCGGTATCATTTTTGGCCCCGATGCCCAACTAAACGTGCCTGCTGCCTTCCACGCAACAACGGCGACAGGGATTGGGTTTGGGGATAATCAATGGTTTCATGCGGTGGGAGATAATCACTGGGAGTTGCTGACGGGAACCCCCCATACCTTTCGCTTTGATGGGATTAATCCAGGCATGATGGTCAATGAGGGTAATCTCCAGGTGGATTTCGGTCAGACGTTGAGTTTAACTGGGGGAGGAGTGATTCATCTAGGGACTCTGGCAGCTCCGGGCGGCAGGATTGTGCTGGGGGCAGTTCCAGGGAATCAGATGCTACGGATTTCCCAAGAGGGCCATTTACTGAGTTTAGAGATTCCTGTAGGCGATCGCCAACTCCTACCCTTCAATCCCCTATCCCTTCCAGCACTCCTCACCACAGGATCACTCGCCAGCCATGCCTCCCAAGTTGCCCTCAATTCCCAAGGGCAACTCATTCTCACCAGCTCAGGATTAGCAATTCCTCAAACCGCCGGAGTCGCCCTTACTTCCGGCAACCTATCCGTAGCTCACACCCACCCATCACCTCCTCCCACTCCCCCAACCATTACCATTACTGGCACCCAAGTCGGAGTCATTGATGGGACTCTAGAAGCCTCTACCCCTCAAAATGGCGGCCAGATTTATCTCGGAGGATCGTATCAAGGAAAAGGGCCCCTTCCTAACGCCAACTCTACCCTCATTAGCCCCCATTCAGAAATTCGCGCTAATAGCTGGAATGGAGGAGATGGAGGGCAAATTATCATTTGGTCTGATCATACCACCCAATTTTACGGTCATGTAGAAGCCACTGGCAGAAATGGGGGATTTGTCGAAGTATCTGGCCAAGAAAACCTCGTATTTTCTGGAACCGCTAACTTAAGTGCTACTACTGGCAATTTAGGCACTCTTTTACTCGATCCTCAGAATATTCGCATTACTAATCAACCCAGTAGTCCAGAGGTAGAAGCGTCTTTACCAACCATTAGTTTTAGTGAGTTTTCTGGGAATGAGATTACTATTAATGCTCAAACCTTAGAGCAATTGACAGGCAACATTATCCTAGAAGCTAAGGATCATATTACTGTAGAAACCGATTTGAATTTTGTCAGTGGTAGTGGGTCAATTACTTTTATCGCTGATGCCGGTTCTCCCGATGGAATCGGTGATTTTACTGCTGAGGAAATTACTACTTCTGGTCGAGATCTGAATATTTCTGCGGTCAATATTTTGGTGGAAGATATTAACACTTCTTCGATTGCTTTCCAAAATGGTGGTACAATTAATTTAACTACTTCTGGGGGAAATATTACCACAGGTGATTTGATTTCTAAAATCAATTCTGGAGGAGAAAATGGGGGGAATATTACTCTTACCATTACCGCCGGAACCGGTGAAATTAATACCACTAATGGTGTCCTCAATAGTAGTAGTCAAAATGGCAATGGGGGGGCGATTACTTTAAATACGCAACAGGGAAGTATTACCACTGGTAATGTGGTTGCCAGAGCTGAATCAGAGGGAGGCAATGGGGGCAATGTTACCCTAAAAATTAACAGCGGTACTGGAGCAATTAATACAACTAACGGAACTGTTAACACGACTACGCTAAATGGTCTTGGAGGTGATATAATTCTAACCACAGAAAAAGGAAATATTACCGTGAGCAATCTATTTTCTAGCTCTACATCTGGAGGAGGACAAGGCGGAGAAATTACGCTAAAAATCAATAGTGGTAATGGTAGAATTAACACACAACAAGGAACGCTCAATTCTAGCACTTCTAATTCTAGCCAAACAGCCGGAGATATTAATTTGATGGCTCCTGTGAAGATCCAAGCTGGAGAAATCAACTCAGTCGGAAAAATAGATACAGGAAATATCACCTTAATTGCTAATGCAATTGACTTCCAAGACAGTTCATCAGTTGAAGGCAATGGCACACTCACTTTAGCACCATTTAGCAAAGATCAATCCATTACTATTGGAGCCAACGCTTTCATCGGCAGTGGCATTCTTGACATTACCAAAAAAGATCTGGAAGGTTTAGCCAATGGATTTACTCAGATTATTTTTGGTTACCCTGATGGCACAGGCATTATCACTTTAGATCAAGGTGCAACATTTAATGATCCAGTTTTGCTTGCTGGGGGATCACAACTGGTTGGATCAAGTCACAATACCATTTGGAATATTACTGGCAATAACTCAGGAACCCTCAGTGGCTATCCTAACGGTGTAAAGTTTGAAAATATAGGAAATTTAACCGGAGGAAGTGGTAAGGATATTTTTGTCTTTGCTGACGGTGCAACAATAAGTGGAATTATTGATGGTGGAAAAGGTGAAAACTCTCTAGATTATTCGGCTTATACTACTGCAGTAACTGTTGATTTGCTAAATAACACGGCAACCGGTGTAGGTAGTGTTTTTAATATCAGTAATGTAACTTTTCCGGCTATATCTTCACCGATGGTAACACCATCGCCAACACCTGCGCCAGCACCAGCACCGACTCCTGCGCCAGCACCTGCGCCAGCACCTGCGCCAGCACCTGCGCCAGCACCGACTCCTGCGCCGATACC
>CAZTRW010000227.1:0-5276 GCA_964616725.1 uncultured bacterium | reverse complement strand
TGGATAGTCATCGGGCATGGGAAATTGGGGAAATTGGGTGACGGTGCGGGAGGATATAATGTGGGCTGTGGGATAAACGCCGTGATACCAATTGCCGCCAATGTCGTCGCTGGCATCAATTTGATCATAGGGGATCTGGGCGGCTTGGAGGGCTTGGGCGATGCCAAGTCCGATGAATCCTGCGCCCAGAATGAGATGTTTGCTGGTGGTGTCGGTGGAGGGCGATCGCATTTTCTGCTATTTTCGGCTAGAGTGCTACGCGGTAAAGTTTTGGAGAGTGATTCGTGCTTATTTCTGAGTTAATTGCTCACTGAGTTGATGACTGAGCCATTGCAAGAGTTGGGGCGAGTAACGTTTGAGCAAATGAATCATTTGGGCGGTACGATCGGGAAAGATTTGGGTTCGATTCTGAAGAATACCCTGGAGAATATGATGAATCACTTGGGCAGGATCGGTGGCTTGGTTTTCGGGAAATTCGGGCAGCCGTTGGGCAAGACTACCATATCCTGGCGATCGCAAAATCGGTGTCCGACTAAAATAAGGATAAACAGCAGTCACTTTCACCTGAAAGGGTTTGAGTTCATTGGCTAAACCTTCGCTAAATCCCCGTAACCCAAATTTACTGGCGCTATAGTGGGCTAATCCGGCGGGGGCTGACCAACCGGCAACAGAGGATATATTGACAATATGCCCAGATTGTCGCTCAATCATCTGTGGGACAAATAGGGTACTCAGGCGCATAGGAGTGAGGAGGTTCAGTTGCATCACCTCTTCCCACTTTTCACTCGGTACTTCATCCATGCGCCCAAAAATGGCTATCCCAGCGTTATTGATTAAGATATCAATGGGGCGATGGAGGGCGATGACTTGATCGTAGAGGGATTGACATCCACTCCGAGAGTTCAAATCCGCTTCGAGGGTAGCTAGGATAGGCTCGCGGTTGGGAATGAGAGTGGATAGGGTGTGTTCTAAGTGGGGGCGATCACGATCGGTTAAAATCAGATAACTTCCAGCCGCAATGAGTTGTTTGATAAACTCTTGCCCGAATCCGCCGGATGCCCCTGTCAGTAGCACAGTAGCACTTTGTAATTCTGTCATAAAGTATGAATGATAGCAGGTTATGCGCCAGAGACCAGTAGTCCTCCGACAATGACTAAAATTGCTCCCATACTCAGTTTTACCGGATCAACGGTTTGCCACTCTAGGAAAATGATTAAGGCTAATAAGACCGTAATCAAGGTATTCATATTGTACAGGGGGACAAGTTTGGAGAGGGGAGCTTGATATTTGAGCAAACCGAGGGTGACAAAGGCACTGCCGAGTCCCCAGAGTAACCCTAGCATGGAGGAAGAGGCGATCGCCCCTAAAGAGGGTAACTGCCCTGGCAACACTTGCTGCATCGCTACTCCTACCAAGCTTACCGTTACACCGACGCAAATTAAATGAGCGCCCACTGGCATTCCCCCATTAGAACTCATTTTGGCAAAAATGCCAGCGACACCGTACAAGAGGGCGGGTACGACTCCGCCAACAATCAATCCCAGTTGTTGTGGTGACATATAAATAAGAAAAGAGGACAAGGGGGTTTCGGATGTATTCTAATTTTGATCCAGTGGGGGATGATCAAGCGATACTTCCGCGGAGTCTCTGAGCGATACTCCTGCGGAGTCGCTACGCGATCGCACTATATTATCTAGCTTTTCTTCCGAACAATTCTCTAGTAACACCCTAAACCCATCTACCAACTTCGCTGCCGTTTCTCCTAAAGTAGGACTCATATCCCAAACATCCATTACCCACTCTTGGGGCATCTGATCATCGAAGATCATCTGTTGTAAAAGGCGTTCGGCTTCTGATTTAGGCAAGGTCATAGGAAATCTGCTTGATTGAGAGCGCTGCCAAGAGCATAATACTATCATACTTTTCCTCTCTAATTCTCTATGAGTGTTATTCAACAGATTTCTGGGCCAGGTTTGCCCTTGATGGGTAATGATATTGATACGGATCGAATTATTCCCGCTCGTTTTTTACGCTCAATTACGTTTGATGGATTAGGACAATCTGTTTTTCAAGACGATCGTCTGCAACGGGGAGGCGAGCATCCTTTTGATCAACCTCAGTATCAAGGGGCGAGAATTTTAGTAGTTAATGCTAATTTTGGCTGTGGCTCTAGTCGAGAACACGCTCCCCAGGCGATCGCACGGTGGGGAATTCAAGCAATTATTGGCGAAAGCTTTGCTGAGATCTTTTTGGGGAATTGTGTCGCCATTGGCATCCCTTGTGTAACCGCTCCTCCAGATAATATAAAAATCATACAAAATACTATCAGTGTTAACCCGCAAACTATTCTCACCTTAGACCTAAACACCCTTACCGTTGCTTGGGATCAGACTTCAGTCCCCGTTTCCTTAGGAATTGGCCCGCAACAAATGTTTCTCTCCGGGACTTGGGATAGTTGCGGCCAACTGTTGCAAGCAGTGGCAGCCATTCACGCCACCGCGGCTCAACTCCCCTATCTTGACTTCAGGAGACAGTAGGGGAAGAAGTATCCCTACCCCGATTACCCCTGCCCCATTTGCCATTTTTGCAGTTGCCCTGATAACCGACTCACTTCCTGTTGATGGTGGTGCCATTGGGTTTGGAGTCGGGAAAGTTGCTCGGCTAGAGAGCGAATTTTAGTTTCTAGGTGCGGGAGTTCTTGGGGAGGATGGGGGGAGGGAGAATATTTGAGACGGGTGATGTGGGCAGAGGTAGTCAGAAGTGCTTGGCTCACTTGAGAGAGTTGATCAGATAGGTTAAGCTGACAGGTGGTAGATAGGGCGATCGCCTCCTCCCAAAACGCAATTTTCTCCTCCATCAAAGCACACTCTGGCAGATCTCCCACCTCTAACGGGATTACCTCCATCACACCATCCGCCGCCGCTCCCCATCCAGCTTCCCAAGAAGCAAGTTCCAGTTGTAACCAAGACATAAAATACTAACCCTCATTTACTGTTCTATAGAGATCTCAGAAATTTGAGGCAGATTTTATGCAGACCCTCAGAAACTGTCACAAAACTTAGCATCAACATCCTCTATCTCCCCATCTCCCCTATAATAAAGGGCGAATTCTTTCTCGCGAAACGCAAGCACAGAGCAAGAGAGGCAAACCATAATGTTCTCCAATACAATCCCCGATCGTTGGCTACAAGGGAGCTTACTCCATCGGATTGTAGGTATTCTCAGACCTTGGCGACAAGGCAGTGAGTTAATTCAATATATAGATTGGATAGGCGCAACCCTAGTAGCAGTAATTCTGGGATTCAGCCCTTTTGTCTCCACCAGCTTAATCGGAGTGCTTCTCACTGCTTGTGGGGGACTGTGGGTGTTGCTCACATTATCAGACGATCCGCAGACAGAAACTCAACCTCTCAATACCCCCATTCATGGGTGGGTTTTTGGCTTTTGGGTAATTTCTTTAGTCGCCACCGCCCTGTCTCCAGTGAAAATGGCGGCATTGAAAGGATTAATTAAATTAACCCTCTACTTAGTATTCTTTGCCTTTACAGCACGGTTGTGTCGTCGTCCCCGGATTCGCTCTAGTTTGATTACCATTTATCTGCTGATTTCTCTGCCTGTCAGTGTCTATGGGATTCGCCAGCATTTTTTTAGGGCAGAGGCTCTGGCAACTTGGGTTGATCCGACATCTCCAGCAGCGAATGTGACGCGAGTTTATAGCTATTTGGGCAATCCCAATCTGCTGGCAGGCTATTTGTTACCAGCGGTGGCGTTGAGTTTGGCAGCTTTTTGGAGGTGGCGCGGCTTATTTCCCCGACTCTTAGCAGCGGTGATGGTGACAGTGAATGGGGCGTGTTTGGTACTCACCTATAGCCGGGGAGGATGGATTGGGTTGGTGGTGGCTTTGACGGTGTTTGGACTGTTGGCAGTACATTGGTGGAGTCGATCCTGGTCTCCTTTTTGGCAAAAATGGTCTTTAGTATTAGTGTTGGGAGGATTGCTGGGGATGTTTTTGGGCGCGGCGTTGTTTGTGCCCCCGGTGCGCGATCGCGTCTTGACCATGTTTGCCGGCCGCAGCGATAGTAGTAATAATTTTCGGATTAATGTGTGGATGGGAGCAGTGCGGATTGTACAAGCCTATCCCATTATTGGTATTGGGCCAGGAAATAGTGCCTTCAATAAGATCTATCCTCTGTTTATGCTCCAACCTAAGTTTAGTGCATTGAGTTCTTATTCGGTGTTGCTGGAAACGGCAGTCGAGACAGGGTTGGTGGGATTAACTATGTTTCTAGGATGTTTGGCAGTGATGTGCCATCAGGGGTGGGTGCAGTTGCAGCAGATCCGCATGATCGCTTCTAGAGAAGGATGGTGGTTGATCGGAGCTATGGCAGTGGTAATGGGGATGATGGCTCATGGAGCGGTGGATACGGTTTGGTATCGTCCCCAGGTGAATACGCTCTGGTGGTTTGCGGTGGCGATCGTTGCCAGCTTTTATCCCCACGATTCCCATTAATCCCTCAGAGAGATTGCAACAGATAAACAACGAGCACGGAGGGATTTGAACCCCCGACACCCAGAACCGGAATCTGGTGCTCTATCCACTGAGCTACGTGCCCCTATTCGCAATTACTATAGCACAAAAGATGAGACCACAGAGAGCTAGGAAGTGAAGTTGTCTATTTGGGGATAGAATGTAAAGAAGTGTAAATAATCCTCCTATGGTTCTTTCTCTATCTTCCGCTAGTCGCTCTCGTTGTATTGTCATTGGTGCAGGGATTGGAGGCTTAACGACAGCAGCGCTCCTGGCTCGTCGTGGCTATTCCGTATTGGTATTTGATCAAGGGTTAGTGCCGGGAGGTTGTGCCTCAACCTTTAAGCGTCGGGGATTCACGTTTGATGTGGGGGCTACCCAAGTGGCAGGATTAGAGGCAGGAGGTATTCACGATCGCATTTTTCAGCAGTTAGACATCCCTCTCCCAGAAGCGACTCCTTGCGATCCAGCCTGTGCCGTATTTCTACCAGGTGAGGCAGACGCAATTTCAGTTTGGCGCAACCCGGAAAAGTGGCAACAGGAGCGACAGCGACAATTTCCAGGGAGTGAGGGCTTTTGGCAGTTAATGACAACTCTATTTAGGGCGAGTTGGCGTTTTCAAGGGCGCGATCCGGTGTTGCCTCCCCGGGATTGGTGGGATTTGTGGCAATTATTACAAGCCCTCCGTCCTGATACCCTCATCACGGTTCCGTTTGCATTGTTGACGGTGGGGGATGGGTTGCGGTTG
>CAZTRW010000226.1:0-5345 GCA_964616725.1 uncultured bacterium | reverse complement strand
AGCCTACGCCAGAAGTGGTTAAGCCTACGCCAGAAGTGGTTAAGCCTACGCCAGAGGTAGTTAACCCGACACCGGAAGTGGTTTTAGCTGCACCTGACATGGTTAAGGCTGCGCCAGATTCAGTTTGAACTGAACCGGCTGGGGCAGCCCATTTGCCTACTCCAGAGGGAAAGACGTAGGAACTGATGGCTTGAGCGGTTTCGGAGCCAAATACGGAACCGGCTAGGCGTTTTGCTTCTGCTGCTTGTGCCAGTTTGTAGAGTTCGTCAGTTTCTAGGGTTTTGCGACCGGGAGGGTTGAGGGTAAGGAGGCGATCGCCATTCAGTTTTTTGTCCCAGTTCACAGTCATGAATCGGTCTTCTACCCAGTCTGAGGGATAGATCGGGGGAATCGTTACAGGAGAAGAGCGAGCGAGAACTAACCAGCGGCCATCGGGGCAGCGATACCCCATGTCAACGACGTAGATGCGATCGCTAATGGGAATCGGAATATACCATTCCCTGGCTAGTTCATCGCAGGGGTATTCCTGCATACTGTGGGGGGTTTGATAATTCAGATTGATGTCTGTGACATCGTAGATCCGCAGAGCGAGTTGTTGTCCCCCTTGTCTGCGTAGTTGCTCTTTTTGCTCGTTGCTAATATCCCAGTAGGCATACGCCCATTGAGGATCGCGAGGCATCAGAACAATACAAGGTTCACCATAACCGCCAGGTAAATCAGTTAAGCCTTCATCAACGGAAGCTAGGGTTTGAGGATCAAAGTTGTTGTGTCCCACTGCAAATTTGGTCGCTTCTACTTCTTCTTGAGTATCCAGGGGAGGGGCTACTGCATGGATTGGAGTGCTGGTGTGGGCTTGGACTTCTGAGTTTCTGGCACTTTGAGCATCTACGATCGCTTGGAGCAATTCCGATTTCCGCATTCTGCTATAGCGTGACACTTGGTATTCGCTGGCTACCTTACGCAGTTGCCGTAAGGTCATTTCTGATAAGGGAGGACGGTTATTGGTCATGGACTGGCTCTCCTAAACCTAAGTTTTAATCCTGGACTCAATCCTTTGGGGATCATTTTCTTAACATATTGCAAAAAAAAATTGGTTAGATCAAGGATCTGGGGGAGTATTTTTACCTGATTTAACGCGATCGCTGGAGATTTCTCACAGTTAAGTCATAGAATTATGACATTATCAGGGGATCAAAGCTGGAAAAGTCATTGTTTCCTGACATTTTACCGGCAAGAAGTGGTAGCGCCCAAAAGAACAGGATAGAATGACCCTCTAGAGAGCTTCTCTAGAGAGTGAAAAACCCTAGTATCTATGGAAACGAAGGCAGCCAAATCGAGTGGCATCATCAAGCGAGTGTTATCTCCAGCCATACAACTGTGGTTGAGATCCCAAGCGGAACAGATCGAAAATCTTCATCTCAATATTGATGCAGGCGATCGCCAAATTCTCTCCGGCTCGATTCCCCATATCAACCTTCGAGCCAGCAAAGCCATCTATCAAGGCTTGCACCTGAGCGAAATTCATCTGGAAGCAGAAGCCTTACAAACCAACCTGCCCCAAGTTTTACGGCGCAAACCCCTACAGCTAATATCTCCAGTACAAGCCCAAGGCAAAGTGAGAATAACAGCCGAAGAACTCGCTCAATCTCTGACACCCACGAGTCTCCTCTGGCAGGGATTAAGCGAATGGTATCAACAACTGCTGAAAGCCGCCGGTAGCAAATCATCGCCAATAATTCCCCATTGGCAAACTATGACACTCAACCAGGGACACTTTACACTAACAGGAACCTGGCTTCACCCTGATCAATCAGAAACTCCTTTAGCGATTAGCAGTGGATTAAAAATGCTCTCTCCGCATCAACTCCACTTCACTCCCTTAACCATTCAAGCTCCTGAAACTCTGGGTTTCAGTCACTTACACCAGTTTCATATTGACTTGGGTAATGAAGTCACCCTGAAGGAGATTGAAATCACTTCAGAATATCTTTACTGTGTAGGATCGATTGCCATTTTACCCTAACATCTGCTCGAAAGCATTATGGCGATCGCCTATTAACTCAACCAAAAATCTCATCACATTGTCTGCTTATGCACCGGGGGTTAGGTCTTGGAAGGAGGTTTTTCGTGACCGCCGAAACGAATCCCGATAAACACATCATACAAGAAACTCCAAAAGTTATTTTTCTCTAACAACCCTAGAGTTTGCACACAACCTTTTTGATCAAGTAAGGGTTTCATGATGTGATAAGTCCTCTCGTAGTAATACCAAGGAATTGAGGGCCACAAATGATGGACAAGATGATAATTTTGACCAAAGATAAGTAAATTGAGAATAGGATTCGGATAGACTCTGGCATTTTTCCACCGAGCGGTTTCGTGGAAAGGACGATGGGGGAGATAGTCGAAGAATAAACCTAGGGCTAGACCTACTACGCCACTAGGAACAAACCAGAAATTGAGGATATAATCTAGGAAATGCCAATGATAGGCGGCTAGGACGATCGCCACAATCACTAAGCGACTGAGAAACCATTCTAGCAGTTCGTACTTGCGCCAAAGTTGGCGCTGAAAAAAATAGATTTCGTGATAAAAAAATCTGGCATTGATCAACCAAAGAGGCCCACCGGTGGAGACAAAGTGATCTGGGTCATTTTCGGGATCGTTAACGTTAGCGTGATGCTGGATATGAACGCGGGTAAAGACGGGAAAGGCAAATCCGAGCATTAAGGCGCTACCATGACCGAGAATAGCATTGATGAGGCGATCGCCATGGGCTGCATTATGGGAGGCATCATGAATAATCGTTCCAGCTAAATGCAAGGCCAGGATAGTCTGGATAAACGAAACCCAATGGGGCCACCCTCCCCACCAATATCCCCAAACTGACAGTCCTATGAGGATCAGAGCTGCTAAGAACATCAGGACATTCAGATTAAAAAATGTCTCTGGTGGATTAAGCAACTCCTTGGGAACCGTCCAGGTGGCTCTCTGTGCCTCCGACACCATCATGCTATTCGATACTCCTCGACATTCATAGGTAAAAACAGACCTTTCGGTAGTATAGAGGATGAGGGATACAGAATAAAGTTTTGTTAAATCAACTCATTTAATAGGATTGAGGTTCCTTACCTGGATTACGTTTATGATGAAACGGAAATCGACAATCGTGGTCATGAGCTTGTGGTGGTTCCTGTTGCCAAATTTCTTCCTGGGGCTGACTTACGTATTTTTGGACGCTTGGGGTACAGAGCGCTTACCTTGGCGTGATTCCATCTCTGCGTCAGCTCTTTCTCCTAGAGTTTTTCTCCACAAGGGAGGGTCAGGATGGGTGGCGAACGCCGGAATGATTCCTCAAGAGGGATTAACTCGGTTTACCTATGGCAATTTTGGCAGTCAGCGATTAAATGAGCATTTGGGTTGGTATTTGCATCAAGTGGCGGTGGATGGGCCTCCTGATATTCTGATTGTGGGGAGTTCGCGGGCGCTGCAAGGGGTTGATCCTTTGGCCTTGAGGAAGGCATTGAGCGATCGCGGCCTGGGACAGTTGCGAGTTTATAATTTTGGCATTAATGGGGCCACAGCTCAAGTGGTGGATGTGTTAATTCGCGATATCCTTACGCCAGAACAACTGCCCCGTTTGATTTTATGGGCTGATGGTGCGCGGGCTTTTAATAGTGGCCGTCGCGATCGTACCTATGAGTCAATTATGGCATCGGAAGGCTATCAATTGCTGTTGGCTGGGGTGAGGCCGAGTGTACTGCCTTGGGTTCCCCATCCAGAGCAGTGTTATGATGTTCCCCCCTTGCCTTGGGCTGAAGAAGGTTCTCTGATCTCAAGAAGCTTGGGTGCTCCTTGTCTGTTACCGCCGATTTCGGAGCGCCATCAGGTGGATTGGGTTCGTAAAGCGCTGGCTACGATGCAGGCACATCGGGCGCTGACGGATTTAACGCCTTTGGGGTTTTTGCCGGTGAGTCAACGGTTTGATCCCCAAACTTATTATCGTCAGCATCCTCGGATTGCAGGTCAGTTTGATGGGGATTATGTGGGGTTTGATCTTCAGGGGAGTCAGGCGATCGCTGTCAGACGACTGCTGGAGTATATTCGTACTCGCCAGATTCCGGTTGTCTTTGTTAATCTTCCGCTCACGACTGATTATCTTGATCCTGTACGGTTAAGGTATGAAGGACAGTTTCACCGAGCACTTCAGAGATGGTCAAGTGATGGTTTGCACGTGGTAAATTTTGTTACACCTGAACTGAAGGGTTTACAGCAACCCCACTATTTTGCCGATCCGAGTCATATTAATGCACAGGGGGCGATCGCTGTATCTGATCAACTGGCTCAATTATCTTACCTGCCTTGGCCGACCAGAGAATAATTATTCTGCACGCCAGAGGGCAATGCCCCCTAAAAGACCATTTATATTCGGGACAATGGTGACATTTTTGGGAAGTTCTAGGTCAATTTTTTTGGCTTCTCCTCCGCCAATGTACAGGCGATCATAATTAAACAGGTTTTCTAGTTGGGCGATCGCCTTTTTTAAGCGTTTCTGCCATTTTTTCTCCCCTACTTTTTCCAGCGCGGCTCTTCCCAATTGTTGCTCGTAGGTTTTTCCTCCCCGAAAGGGATGATGTCCCCCTTCTAAATTGGGAACCAGAGTTCCATTGATGAATAAGGCCGTGCCAAACCCAGTGCCTAGGGTAATTACTAATTCTACTCCTTCGCCAGCAATGGCTCCAAACCCTTGAAGGTCGGCATCGTTGGCGACGCGCACCGGTTTTCCTACTTTGGCGGCTAGGGTAGAGCCTAGATCAAATTCTACCCAATCGGGATCGAGATTGACTGCGGTATAAACAATGCCCTGGCGCACCACTCCGGGAAATCCAACGGAGACTCGATCAAACTCTTCCAGTTTGGTAATTAGGTTGGCGATCACCAAAAGAATCGCTTCTGGTTTCGGGGGTTGAGGTGTGTCAACACGCACCCGATCACTTAGGGGATTCCCTTGGTCATCCAAAACCATGGCTTTCACACCACTGCCCCCAATATCAACGGACAAAGTTTTTGGACTTGGCTGAGATTTTGACATAGATTCAGGGGGGTAAAATTTCTAGATAGAATTGTTGCCTTCAAACCGGGGAAGATGCAGATCCAGGAGTGAGACCATAACTATTTTCGTTCCAGGAGTTTACTGCCCGTCTCTCTCTTGCATCTTCTCTAAATTACCGCCCTTAACCCAACCCTCTTGGGAGCCAGAGCGGATTTTTTGCCAAACTTGATCGTCACTTTCTGCGATCACATAAACGGTTTCATTATAGCCCACCCCTCCCACAGAGTTAGCT
>CAZTRW010000225.1:0-5350 GCA_964616725.1 uncultured bacterium | reverse complement strand
CGCATTAAAGCACCTAGACAAATGGGAAAAACCTCCCTCATGGCTCGAATTCTCCACCATAGCTCCACCCTCGGCTACGCCACCGTCCCCCTCAGTTTCCAACTCGCTGATAGCAAAGTCTTCACCGATCTAGAACTATTTCTCAAATGGTTTTGCGCCAATGTCAGCTTATTTGTTAATCTCCCTGTCAATTTTGACGACCATTGGAACAGCTTATTTGGTGCTAAAGTAGCGTGTAAATTCTATTTTGAAAACTATCTGCTTCCCTACTGCCAACGTCCTCTCGTTTTAGGCTTAGATGAAGTAGATATGGTCTTTCAATATCCAGAAATTGCCTGTGACTTTTTTAGTCTCCTCAGAGCTTGGCACGAAGAAGGAAAAAATCGGGATATTTGGAAGCAATTGCGCCTAGTAGTTGTCCATTCTACAGAAGTCTATATTCCCATGAGCATTAATCAATCTCCTTTTAATGTGGGATTACCGATTGAACTGCCAGAGTTTCCACCGGATAAAGTGCTAGAATTAGCCCATCGTCATGGGTTGGCGTGGGCAACCTCAGAAGTTGAGCAATTGATGGCGATGGTGGGAGGACATCCTTACCTAGTCCGGTTGGCTTTATATCACATTGCTCGTGATGAAATGACTTTAGAAGTGGTTTTAGAAACCGCAGCAACTGATGCAGGTTTGTATAGCGATCATTTAAGACGGCATTTATGGAATTTACATTATCATGTGGTCTTAAAAGAGGCATTAAAACAAGTAGTCAGCAGCAGTCAACCTGTTCAATTAGAGTCGATGCAAGCGTTTAAGCTGCATAGTATGGGATTGATTGGTTTACAAGGTCATAAAGTAATTCCTCGCTGCAATTTGTATAGACAATATTTTCGGGTACAGCTATAGGAATTAAGGGTATAGGGTATAGTCAGGGTCATCTATTGAGTACCAGAAGTTATGGTAAGTTCACTCAAAAAAATGTATGAATATCAATTCGGAGGAAGTTTACCTCTGAATTCACCGACTTATGTTGTCCGTCAAGCTGATTCAGATTTGTTTCGTGGCGTATTGTCTGGAGAGTTTTGTTATGTGCTCAATTCCCGGCAAATGGGGAAATCTTCGCTGCGTGTTCGGACAATTGAGTTATTACAAAAACGAGGAATTTTTTGTGGCGTAGTAGATTTGACTGCAATTTTTAGTTGTAATATTAGGGCAGAAGAATGGTACGCAGCTTTTGCCTATTCGGTGTTAAGTAGTTTTAATTTAGCCGATCGCATCAATTTGTTGAAGTGGTGGCGTGATCGCCTGTCTTTTTCTCCTGGAGAACGATTGCGCTTGTTATTACAGGAAGTCATCTTATTTTATCTGCCCCATAATGTGGTTATTTTTGTGGATGAAATTGATAGTGTATTAGGGTTAAAATTTTCAGTTACTGATTTTTTTGGTTTAATTTACTCCTGCTATCAAGATCGCGATATTTATCCCGATTATCAGCGATTAACTTGGGTTTTGCTGGGAGTGGCTACCCCATCTGAGTTAGCTTCTGATCCCAGTTGTAATCCATTTAATTTAGGGAGAGAAATTCAACTGACTGGTTTTCATTTCCAAGATTGTCTGGGATTAGCAGAAGGTTTAGCGATGAAGGCAAGAGATCCTAAATCAGTCCTCAGAAGTGTGTTAGAGTGGACAGGTGGCAAACCATTTTTAACCCAAAAGCTATGTCATTTGGTAGCTAATTATGATGAGTTTATTGGGTGGGGAGAAGAAGAAATAGCTGTGGAAAATTTGGTGCGATCGCGTATCCTAGAAAATTGGGAAGCTCAGGATGAACCAGAGCATCTACGCTCCATCCGCGATCGACTTTTAGAAAGTCCGAATCGTACGGCTTTATTGGAATTATATTGGCAAATTTTAACTGAGGGCGAAATTCCTGCTGATGAGAGTTCGGAACAAACTGAATTACGCCTGAGTGGTTTAGTAGCTAAATCTCCATTTGGGAGTAACTTTGCCCGGCCAATTATTAAAGTATACAATCAAATTTATGCCCTTATTTTTGATAAAATTTGGCTAGAAAAAATTCTAGGATATCATCCAATAAATGCACTATTTTTCACCCAAAACTTATCAGATGAACAAAGGCTATACGATCATCTTCTCTATTGGGTACAAAAAGAATCTCCTCCCAATATGATTCAGAGAATGCGTAAACTTCTGATCGAAATTATTGGCTATCCTGATATTGAAATTAGTTCCGTATTGCGTCGATTAGTGATCAAAATTTCTGAACAAAGCCAATTTAATAAAATCTTGAATCGATGTTTTTATATTCTCATTAATCATTGGCAAATGCGCTCATCTTCTCAGATTGCCATCGTGGGATTAATTGCCCTATTTAAGCAAAACAAACACGAGCAGATTTATAATTTCTCTCCTGTCCCAAAATATGTAGAGCAGTTAAGAATAATGGTGGGTAATTTCCAGGAAAGCCACGAATACAAAATGATTGAACAATTGTTTGTTGAACCAATTATTCATTCAACCGTCAAAGAGTTTAAGGAAACAGAAGATTATGAGTTTTTGCGAATTATTTTAGAAAATCAATCTAGCATTATCCCTAACCACTCTCCCCTCAAAACTCAAATTCATCGCTACCCTTATCTCTATCGACATTCTTTGATCAAATCGAATAGCTCCAGAGAACACCAACAATTACTCAGAGAAATTCAAGCAGAACGTCAATGGGAATTTGAACTAAATCTTTCTCAATATGCCAACTATTTAATCAAGCGAGTAGCAGGAATTAATAGTCAGCAACCGGTTCCTAACCCTACCTTGCTAAGTGATGATGATTTGTATTTGGCGATCAAGCAATTTACGGGAAAAGTGCAAGGTAATGCTAGTTATAAGGACTTAGCCAGAAACTTCTTACAGCATACAGAAACAGTTCGATCTTATCAAGAGTTCAAAGATCGAATTTACCACTATCTAATTTCAGCGATCGATCCTGATTTTGGCTACCATCATTTTTATTTTAATCTCAAACGCAAGCTTAAAAGCCTATTGCCAGAAAAAGATGGTCAGAGATTTAGTTCAGTTTTGTTAAACAAAACTTGTCAAGATTTATTAAACTTTTTAATTGAAAGTCCCTATCATCCTAATCATTATATTTTTGTGAATTTAATTTCTAACTTAGGGGAGCTAAAAACCAGTGCTCTACTCTTGAAACTGGTTTTGCTTTCTGGGCAAACTCAGTTTAACCTTGGCCATCAACTCTTCCAATGGTTTAACTATTATGAATCCAAACCGATTGATCAAATTCAGTGGTTTGTCAATTTCTTGGAAAATATCAATGTGGCGCTTGTGATTAACAATGAAACTCTAGATTTAGAGACAATCTAGACTGATTTTAAGTAATCTTTTTTACTCACTTAGTGGTAGCGTTGTGAACCTTGGGTACAAATCCTCTTGGATTTAGAGAATAATTACTGCTCAATTGCGCCAAATCTTGATACAATTGGGGGTTAGCTTCCCTGTCATCCCGGCTAAAGCCCCCAAAAACTAAATCACTCTGACCATCTGGTAAGCATCAATGTTAGGATTGCCACAGAGAAGAATCGAAAAGTGAGTCAATAAAAGGTAACGAATTGCATGGTAGAGATAGATAAGTCAATATCCTTTGACGGACGGGATATTCGGTTAAAAGTAGGAATTCTTGCGCCTCAAGCTGGTGGATCAGTGCTGATCCAATCGGGAGATACAGCCGTTTTAGTCACTGCCACTCGTGCCGAAGCACGGGAAGGCATCGATTTTTTGCCCTTACTCGTTGATTATGAAGAGCGGTTGTATGCTGCTGGACGAGTACCGGGTGGATTCTTGCGTCGGGAAGGAAAGCCTTCAGAAAAAGCGATATTAACGAGCCGTTTGATCGATCGCCCTCTGCGCCCTCTATTTCCCCTTTGGCTACGGGATGATATCCAGATTGTGGCGACTACTTTGTCGATGGATGATCGGGTTCCCCCTGATATCTTGGCAGTGACGGGAGCTTCCTTAGCAGTAATGTTAGCAAAAATCCCCTTTTATGGGCCGATGGCAGCAGTACGGGTAGGCTTAGTGGGGGATGATTTTGTGATTAACCCTACCTATGCTGAGGTGGAGAATGGAGATCTGGACTTAGTAGTGGCTGGATCACCGGATGGGGTAATTATGGTGGAAGCGGGAGCGAATCAATTGCCAGAACAGGATATTGTGGAAGCGATCGACTTTGGCTATGAGGCAGTTTGTGAGTTGATTCAGGCGCAACGGGAGTTGATTGCAGAAATGGGGATTGATTTGGTGGGTGTAGAGTCGCCTCCGATGGATTCTACTCTAGCGGATTTTGTAGGCGATCGCGCTACAGAAGCAGTGAAAAAAGTCCTCTCTCAGTATGACTCGGAAAAGTCAGAACGCGATCACCTTTTAGATGAGATTAAGGCTAATCAAGTCCTTGCCGCTATTGCTGAGTTACCAGAGGATAACCCCGTTAAACTGGCTGCCGCTGATAGTCAAGCCGTCGCGAATACGTTCAAGGAACTTACCAAAACCTTGATGCGCCAGCAAATTCTCGAACAAGGGGTGCGGGTTGATGGGCGCAAACTGGATGAAGTGCGCCCCATCTCCTGTATGGTGGGTTTGCTGCCACCGAGAGTTCACGGCAGCGCCTTGTTTAACCGAGGCTTAACCCAGGTAATGTCGATTGTCACCCTGGGAACCTCTGGAGATGCTCAGGAGCTAGACGATCTCCATCCTGATGGTCAAAAACGCTACATCCATCATTATAACTTCCCCCCCTATTCTGTGGGAGAAACCCGACCGATGCGATCGCCCGGTCGTCGGGAAATTGGTCACGGCGCTCTGGCTGAACGTGCCCTTATTCCTGTCCTACCGGCAAAAGACGACTTTCCCTATGTCATCCGAGTCGTTTCTGAAGTGCTCTCATCTAATGGCTCCACTTCCATGGGGTCAGTGTGTGGCTCTACCCTCAGCCTGATGGATGCTGGAGTTCCCATTTCTAAACCCGTTAGTGGTGCAGCGATGGGCTTAATTAAGGAAGGAGAAGAAGTGCGTATTCTCACAGATATTCAAGGGATTGAAGACTTCCTAGGAGATATGGACTTTAAGGTGGCAGGCACGGACTCAGGGATCACCGCCTTGCAACTGGATATGAAGATCACCGGTTTACCGGTTAAGATTATTGCTCAGGCGATCGACCAAGCCAAACCCGCACGGTTGCATATCCTGGAAAAAATGCTCACCACCATTGGCACCCCCGCAAGAACTTATCGCCCTATGCCCCTCGATTGATTACCTTTAAAATCGA